>CAINIH010000045.1 GCA_903849185.1 uncultured Methylophilaceae bacterium | reverse complement strand
GCCTGGGTCTTACAGGGTGAGAAGTCTTGATATTTAACTGATACTGCGAGTCCGCTGCTCTACCAGCTGAGCTAATCCCCCAGAAAAGAACATTTTACAGTATTTGTTGGGGTTGTAGAGGGCTCAGGGCAGGGGATTTTGGCAGGGACGGAATAGGGGTGTGTTAAGAAAAACAACAATTAAGGCAAACTAAGGTATACATTAAAAACTTTGGATATAATAGTGATTCAAAGTCACAGCTTCAAGCACTAAAATTTATTGATTAGGGATGTTTTGAGAATGCCAATTAAAGGATTACTACCACTTTTCTTAGTTTTAGAATTACTCTCATCAATTGAGAATGTATATGCAACTGTATATTTGAATGATGCAAATACTTATAGCTTTACTGGTGGGGATTCTTATTACAGCGCAATATCTCCTCCAATTCCAGCATCAATTCCTTTAACTATAAGTTATAGGCTCTCTAATGTTGATCTAAAACTAGGTTCCACACCTAGTATGATTGCAGTGCTATGGAGTGCGCCTTCTCAGGTCACTCTAAGAGGCTTTCAATTATCTTCAGAAATAGCCGCTAATGGATTTGGAAAAATTAACTTAACTACGTTCTCAAGTGGTGATAGTGGGTATTTCCACTTAACTCCACAGTCGCTTATGATCGCCCCAGACCCTTCTGTATGGACAATTTCTAACATTGTCATCTCATATATATTAAACGACGACACCCAATCCTCTATGCAATACCAAGCAAGTCAATTGCGTTCAGCATTTAATATACAAACAGTGGCAGCTAACTTTGCATTGAATTACGACTGTAATGTTTTTGATGCGAAGGGAATGTGTATTAGTGCAGGTGGTAGATATACCACCATAGATAATCCAGGTATTAATAATTCAGCAGCGGTTGTCACATTAGGTTACAAGGTAAACCCCAATATTCGTATTGGTGCTTATCTAGACCAGAACATTAATATCAGCAAACCTGCAGGCATTAATATGAGTAACAACACACCGCTCATGGGTCTTTATGCTGTGTGGAATAAAGAACAAAGTGGTTTAGGTTATCAAGTAAGGCTTGCTAACACTTATCAAGATAAAGATGTGACATCGACCAGAACAGTATTTGATACTTCAGAAGCAGGCAGTGGTAAATCAAGCCTTCAATCACAAAGCTATTTAGCAGAACTCTCTTACGCATTTCAATATGAAGATAAAACACTCGTGCGTCCTTATGCAGGACTTCGATATACACATCTTAAACAAGATGGCTATACAGAAGCAACCTCAACTACTGTGACAGATCCTTTAACGGTAGCAGCTTTAAGAGATAAAGGAACGACTGCTTTATTGGGTGTAAAAATCAATCGCAACCTAACTGACAAAGCAACACTCACAGGTCAATTAGGATTAGAACAAGATTTGTATCACAAGGTAGATAATTATTCAGCGACAGATTTAAATGCGAGTGATTTAACAGATTAAGCGCACAAGACCAGTGGCATCGCTTGGTGCTTTTTATGATGTGACTAAAACACAACGTGCATCAGCAACTATTAACTACCAACAAACCCCATTCCAAAGCACAGGAAGTGCGACTGCATACTTTAATTACATGATTGGGTTTTAACTTTTTGTTTTTATAAAAATAAAAGCCACATTAACTGTGGCTTTTTTTATGTCCGGTGTGCTTAGGTGTGCTTGCTGAAATTACTTCCAAAAAAACTTCTACGTCTGCCATGGCCTGGGTCTCACAGGGTGATAAGTCTTGATATTTAACTGATACTGCGAGTCCGCTGCTTGACCAGCTGAGCTAATCCCCCCCCTTTTTTTTTAGGGCATAACTAAAAGATATCATCCTTGATTTGAATTTCTTAGCCCAGAAATATATTATGTTTAAAATTAGATTTAGCTTAAATGCACCGTATATGAAAGATTTTAATTCGGGACAAACTGCTGATGTATTTTGATTTCGACGAGCATCCAACTTTAATGTCAGATAGCTAAATCTATACCTAGCACCAAAATCCCCCTTCGCCTTTAAAAAAACAATCACGTGCCCTAATTGAGAGACCACTGACGCGTGATTTCTTCCAGGTGAGTCTTTTAAAGTGTTGATGTAGTCTTTTAACTTAACAGTTACCTCTTCTTTTAGCTTCTTGGGCAGTATGTTTACCCTATAAAAGTTTGGCTCCTGAAGGCAGTGAATTTCAAAATCGTCCTCATGACATACCTCTAAATCTAAAAGATTTTGATGTAATTCATCTAGAACGAACACATTAAAAACGGATACGGTTATACCAAATTTTATCTTGATATGTGGGCACTTTTGTTTAATTAGCTTGAGGTTACTCAAAAAAATATCCCATGAAAATCCATGACGAATAAGTTCACCTCGATCCTTTATACCGTCGATACTGATCACTAACTCAATATTTTTAAACTGTTCCCAGAGTTTAAATATATCGCCATGGTCATAGGTCAGCTTCGAGAAGTTAGTGTTATATTTTAAATAAATATCTGTACTATGTTTTGCGATTAAATCTTCTAGAATTGCATAATGCTCTCTCGTGATCAGCGGCTCCCCGCCAGCCCAATAAAGATATTTAACGCCGGGCAATAGCGCTGAAATCTCTTTGACGCCGTTATCTTTTGTGCTGAAGGATTTAATCAATGCAGTTTTAGAATTTGTTAACCTAAGGGCTTTAGCATCTTGATACCAATGGGAGCTTGAACCGTGCCAGCACATGCGGCAGCTAAAATTACATATGTTTGAGAATCGGATATCGAGAGAAATAGGCAGGGGAGCGGTATGTTTTAAGGGTGAAATTAATTCAATGTGATTGTTAAATTTTTCATTATATTGTTGACGCATACTTTTCCCGCCGCATGCATCAACCTCATAACATTTCCAACATGCTTTAGGCTTGTTACCAGATATGAATGCCTCTCGAAGCTTCAGAAATAGTCCGCCATTCCATAAGTCTTTAATGGGCTGATGTTTTGTGTTACCAAACTCACCAGAAATTTCGCAACAGGGTGACATATTCCCCCCTATTGAAACCGTCAGGTTGACCCAGGGAGCCGCACAAAAGGTCTGGCTATTTTTTATATTGACTGGATTGTCTTTCATTTCACTTTAAGCATATCTGAAGTACTCATAGGTTAATTTTAACCTCACTTCTTTTACTTAGCTTAATTTATAAAAAGTTAATCAGCATGAGTAATTGTTTCCTTCTATCTCGTCCCTACAAAAAATAAATCACGTATAATTTTGGACATGCTATCAAACCTTAAAAGTGGTGTCACAGAATTAGTAGCCGCCTTTGACAATCATGCGCAGTGGCTTTACTTAGGCGTCCAGGATATCAGGCTCCGCTACCGGCGCTCCATCATAGGGCCCTGGTGGGTAACCATCTCGATCGGCATCATGATCATGATGCTAAGTTTCTTGTGGTCTAAGATCTTCGGGAGCGATATCAGGACCTACATGCCCTTCTTTGCGATCGGCTTTATCGTATGGAACTGGATGTCGTCTATCGTGACGGAGAGTGCTAACGGATTCTTCCCCTTTCAACCTGCAATCAGGCAGATTAAGCTTTCCTTCCCGATATATCTACTAAGGCTGTTTAGCGGGTGTCGTTTATAGTTGATATTTTTCATATTACCTAATTTTAACTCAAATTTCTAAGGACTCGCAGTATCAGTTAAATATCAAGAGACTTCACCCTAGCTGACCCAGGCCATGGCAGAGCTAGAAGTTTTTCTTCAGTGAATTTCAGCGAGCACACCTAAGCACACCGGACGTCAAAAGTTTTGACGGTTAATTCAAAATGCAGATAAAACTATCCCTGCAATACAGCTCGCAAAAATCACATATAAAGTATTCACTTTAAATCTTATTAAGGCTATTAAAGAAATAAGAGCAATTAGTATTGATGCATAACTAATAGTCAATGCCTGTTCATTCCAAAATACATGATAAGCAAAGAATAAAGCTAGATTTAATATTACTCCCACCACTGCAGAAGTAATTGCAGTGAGAGGTGCTGCAAACTTAATATTCTTTCTCGTAGATTCAATTAAAGGTGCTCCTACAAAAATCATAATAAAACTGGGTAAGAATGTAAAAAATGTAGCGACAGTAGTTGTAAATAATGCTGAATAAATGGGATTTAGATTTGGCATAAAGTTATTCAGCCATCCGCTCACAAATCCAATAAAAGTAATGACCATGATCAATGGGCCAGGTGTTGTTTCACCTAGAGCTAAAGCATCAATCATCTGCTGTGGTGAAATCCAATAATAATGCTCAACTACTCCTTGATATACATAAGGCAAGACTGCATAGGCCCCACCAAAAGTTAATAAAGCGGCTTTAGTAAAAAATAATGCAGTTTGAGTGAGTAAATGATCAAATCCATAAAGATAAATTAAAGAAGAGACGCTGATGATGCCAATCAACAATCCAATCGCTAAGGTCTTAATTAACTTATGAGTGTTGTATTTTGCATGCAATGGAGTAGCAGAGTTGTCATCAATGATTGATGAATAATGCTTTGTATTTTCTTTGAAGCTTGTATGTGCATGTGATTCGAAATATTTGGCATAACGATGACTACCTATCCAACCTATAACAGCTGCTACCAAAACAATAAAGGGAAATGGAAGTTTAAAAAAGAATATAGCTATAAAAGAAGTGAATGCAATCAAACTTAAAATGAAATTATGCAGCGTTCTTTGACCAATACGATAAGCCGCAAATAATACAATCGCGACCACAGCAGGTTTAATACCACTGAATACTGCTTTAATAATAGGTAATTCACCATAAGACATATAGATGAATCCTAATAAAATTAATATAAAGAAAGATGGAAGCACAAAAAGTAGTCCTGCAATGAGCCCGCCCAATGTTCTATGCATGAGCCAACCAATATAAGTCGCAAGTTGTTGTGCTTCAGGACCAGGCAATAACATGCAGAAATTAAGCGCATGTAAGAAACGTTTCTTAGATATCCATCGTTTATTTTCAACAAGGTCTTGATACATGATTGAGATTTGACCGGCTGGCCCACCAAAACTTATAAATCCAAGTTTTAACCAATAAAGAATGGCTTCTTTGAGAGTGATTTGAGGTGGGATTTTCATGGGTATTATTTTACTTGTTTTTAAGGTGCGGCTTATACAGCGCAATTCCACGCTGGCAATCTACAGCCCCAGACCACTGACTAAATGGTCGTAAAACTCGGTAAAAGTCAGCATTTTTGCTATAATTCCGCTTCTTCACGGTTTTATCGTGAGAATTTATATGGCCAGGTAGCTCAGTCGGTAGAGCAGCGGATTGAAAACTCACCTTGGCCTCAAAAACCCTCCAAAAGCATTGCGGCACTAGCGTCACAGAAAAGTTTGTAGTTCAGCACACTCATCCGCTGGCTTACTATTTCATACCAATGGCGAGGAAACTTCTACACACTTCTTGAATGAAAATTGTTGGAATAAGTCTTAGATTTATAGCGTCTAGTTACAAGACACTGCGGATTGTGAATGTCTTTTTAAAGGACATCTAAGGTTAAGAAGTGTCAAAAGTTTTGACGCTGATTATCTTGATCGATGCACAACAACTTGAGAATAAGGTGGTTTGATTTTTGCTTTTTGAAATCCTTGCTTCATTAAACGTAAATATTCACGTTTAATATTTGAATGTTCCATAGCTTGTGTCTTAATTCTCGCTTTAATTACTAGATTAGATTCATTAAGACGATCTACACCAGAAATCTCAATATCAGATAGCACTCTGGTTTTATAGGTTAAAGATTTTCTTAATTTTTCGCTTGCCTCTTGCATAAGCTTGATCGCTTTATCAAGATTAACTTCATAACCTAAAGCAATATCAAATGTGGCATATGAAAAATCACGACCCATATTAGTGACAATACGAATTTGTCCATTAGGAATAAAGTGAACAAACCCATCGTAATCTCTAAGCCTTACATAGCGAAGTGTAATTTCCTCCACTGTGCCTTCATAGCCTTCAACTTTTATAGTGTCGCCTTGTCTTATTTGATCTTCAATCAGAATAAATAAACCGCCTACATAATCTTTAACTAAAGATTGTGCGCCGAATCCAATTGCTACACCGACAATACCTGCAGCACCTAAGATGGGAGCAATATTAATCTTCAATTCACTTAAGATCAGCATAAAAGCGATTAAGTAAATCGTGACCGATGCGATATATCTAAATACTCGACCTAAGGTATTTACTCTTGTGACAGCATCCTGGTCTCTGGAATTTTTTGCCACTTCATAACCAAATAAGTTAATAGCGCGGCGGATGAGATTAGTTAAAATAATAGCGATCACAATAATAGCTGTGATCTTAAAGAGTGTAGACATAGAAGTGCCCAATCGATGGGCTAGTATTTCTATACTATCTAGGAACTGTAAATCCATTCATTCATTATAAAATAAATATAGATGACTTAATTCATTTAATTATGAATATCATAATGCACATTCATCAACTCTTCTTTCAGATTAAGTTGAATGATGTCGTGAATAGCTACCCAATCTTCTCTATAATTTTTTTGCAGATACTGTAATAAGCCTGTGAGATTCATCCAGTCTTCAATCATAAGATCTGCATTTCGATGAGAGAATTGTTTTCTTTGCTGTAAACCACTAAAACACATTTCTAAAAAATGATGTTGATAGGCTTCATCGATTTCTTTTAAAAGTTTCTTTGAAGCCTTAAACTCAGATAACTCATTTTCTAATTCTCGTAAGAAATATTTAGCTTTATGCTCAACAAGCAGTTTTGCTACAGTTTTCATTTAGTAATAAAAAGCCATTTCATTTAATCCGTAATCATCTTCCACTTTTGATTCGTGATGATAACTATGATGTGCATTCAACAATTCATCTCTTAAGTTAAAGAAAATAATTTCTTGTATGGCTGACCAATCTTTCGGATAGTTGTTATATAGATAGTCATCAAGATTAGATACCGCTATCCACTCTTCCATCATTTCAACAATCATATAAGGTGTCGGTTTTTTGATTCTTTCAAGGTCTCTAAAACTTGGCTCTAAAAAATCAAGTGTATATACGTCATCTATCTCTTGAATAAGTTTTGGTGATATTGGGAAATGATCTAATTCCTGACGAATCACATTGTTAAAGAATTTTTGTTTTGAATTTAGAAGAATTGCAGCAAGAGTTGTCATAGGTAGGAGCCTTTAAAGTTAATTAATCAGCAATACCTATATTAGTAATGAATTATGATGTTTTAAAGAAAGAATTATGAAGCCTTGATTACAAGGGCACAAAATATGAAAAGATTAAAAACAAAGCAAAAAGCGCCAATATAAAAATATAGTTACTTCTGATGACATGAAGCATTTGCTTAGCTATTTTTGTGAAGAATTTAATCATTTTATTTGAGAAATTTACCAGCGTAGTAGGTTAATGAGATTGAAGCGAAGAGAATGCAAATAAACACCAACAAAAACATCTTATCTTCTTTAGAAATCTTTACTGGTAAATACTGCTTACCAAAATCTCTTATTCGCTTTAATAACTTTTTCATAAACAAAAAATTAGCCCCATAAACTGGGGCTATAAACACTTTTCCAGGAAATACTTCGGAGAAATAAACGAACTTCAAAGATATCTTATCAAAAAGATCTTCGAGAATTATGACAAAGGATTAATATTCGTTTTAAGAATGTATCCACAAAATCTGTGGATAAGTCTGTGTGTTAATTTTTGATAAGTTTAAAACCACTATGATTTATATGGGTAATTGTCATTCGATTAATTTTTAAGCAATCTAAGTAATAAGTCTTGCCAAGCTTTTCTTATGTCATTGGCTTTATTTCTATAAGTGCCTTTTGTAATCTTACGTTTTTCTTTTAAAGGTAATATGGGGACAGTGATGGCGGGATTAATGGGAACCGCATCTTCTTTTTTATGTAATATCACCTGATCTAAATCTAAATGAAGTGCTAACGCATATTTTTTAACAGCTGCGAACTTTATAGATTCTGCCGGAAAGTATCTAAAGCTATTCTCTTCAATAGAATCAATTTGATTTACAGACAAGCATAGCTGATGCGCCATTTCCAGCTTACTAATTTGCTTATCTTCGCGAGCCTTTTTAAGCAGCGCAAAATTGTATTGAAAATCTTTCATTAATATAAAGGCATATAAGAAGTAGCTTCGAACAAGTCATCTAAGCTAAAAAGAGTAGCTTTCTTCTAATAGCTTTTGTTTTGTAATGCGATATTCGCAAGAAGGTAAATGTCTTTCTAGTCTGTCGCCAATATAATCTGCATCGACCTTACAATGAGCGCAATAAATAAAGTGAATGCCCTCGCCTGCTTGTTGTTTCAAATAATCAAAAAAACCTTTCTTCTTCATACTTCATACCTTCGTTTAATTTTTAGTGAGAAGCTATATTAAGGATGGAATATGAAGCCAGTATTACAGACGAAAAAAAGCCACAATTAAATGTGGCTTTTTATTCGCTAAATTGAATTATTTCTTAGCTGGAGCTTCTGCAGCTGGTGCAGGTGCAGCTTTTTTATCTGCTGCT
>CAINIH010000044.1 GCA_903849185.1 uncultured Methylophilaceae bacterium | reverse complement strand
TCAGTTCCGGAGAGCCAAACAGCAATAGAGAATGCAGAATTAAATTTTCCTTCGCAACATATCGAAACGGCTAAGGCTTGGAAGGAAATGATTCATCGCTATGTTGCAGGATTCCTAGGGTTAATGATCCTCTTAATTGGGGTTATTTCATATAAAAATAAGAAGATTCTAAGAGTAAATCCAATCGTACCTTATGCCATAGTTCTTCTGGTTATTTTTCAGGCATTACTTGGTATGTGGACAGTGACGCTTTTGTTAAAACCTATTGTAGTAAGCGCACATTTAATAGGTGGTATGACTACACTTGGACTCTTAACTTTTGTAACTCATCGCTACTGGGGGAAAATTCAAACAAACATCCTTAAGTATAAGCATGAAATTTTCTTAGTAAGATTTTCTTTATTTGTATTATTCATTCAAATTTTTCTAGGCGGTTGGACAAGCACAAACTATGCAGGCCTTGCATGTACTGATTTTCCGACTTGTCACGGCAACCTTATACCCAATCTTAATTTTAATGATGCTTTTGATCTCTTTAGGGATTTAGGTAAATTAAGTGATGGCTCACCTTTACCTTTAGCAGTATTTGAAACAATACAATGGATACATCGATTAGGCGCATTAATTACCTGGTTATTTTTTGGCTATCTTGCAAGTGTCATATTAAAATACAAGACGATGAGAAGCTTAGGCTATATTTTATTGTTTGTAATAACCGCTCAATTTATTGTAGGGGTTGCTAATTTATTGCTACATTTACCAACCATACTTGCTGTCATGCATACATTCGGGGCTGCAAGTCTCGTAGTCCTTGCGGTAATACTTAACTCTAGAATTACAAAGTTGAGATCTTAAATTTATGGCTAAAGCAATAAATAATAAATTATCTGGATTACATATTGATTTGAAAAATTTTTTCATTTTATGTAAACCAAGAGTAACAGCCTTGATTGTATTTACAGCTGTTATTGGTATGTTTTTAGCTACACCAGGAATGGTTCCAGTTGATATTTTATTAGCTTCAATTATTGGTATCAGTTTTGTATCTGGTGCCGCCGCTGCTTTTAATTGTCTTATTGAGCAAAAAATTGATGCTGTTATGGCAAGAACAAAAGGTAGGCCAACAGTTACCGGAAAACTTTCTTCATTACAAACTTCAATTTTTGCTTCATTACTTGGCGGCATTGGCCTCTTAATTTTATTTTATTTAGTGAATCCGTTAACAATGTGGCTTACTCTAGGAACTTTCTTTGCTTACGCAGTGATCTATACTATCTTTTTAAAACCAGCCACCCCAATGAATATTGTTATTGGAGGTGCGTCCGGAGCTATGCCGCCGATTTTAGGTTGGGCAGCAGTTAATAATGTTGTTGGACCTGAGGCGTTAATTTTATTTTTGATTATATTTAGTTGGACGCCACCACATTTCTGGGCGCTTGCTCTTTACCGTAGAAAAGATTATGAAAATGTAGGTATGCCAATGCTCCCTGTGACACATGGGGAGTCCTTTACTTTACTGCATATTCTTCTTTACACGATTATTATGATAGTAGTAACTTTTATGCCGATTGGTTCAGGTATGAGTGGCCTTATTTATTTCTTATCAGCACTTATTTTGAATGCAATTTTCTTGTATTACGTAGTTAAACTTTATAAAAACTATAGCGATAAATTATCAATGAAGACTTTTAAATATTCTATTGTTTATTTAAGTTTAATATTCTCAGCTTTGTTGTTAGATCATTATTTCAAAATTTCACTTCAATTTTAATTATAGGAATTCGTTATGAGCGCAAAATCAGATAAATTTTTAATACCACAATTTTTAGTAATTATGTTTATAGGATTTATTTTACCTATTTCATTAATCATTATTGATACAAATAAATCTCAAAGCCCAGCGCCTCAAGAAGATCCAAAAGTAGCGGAAACAAAAGCCAAAGAGAATATTCAGCCTGTAGCAAAAGTTGAATTAGCTCAAGCAGTTGCAGAAGGGTCTGCATCAGGTGGAAAATCAGGTGAAGAAGTATATAAAGCAGTGTGTTCAATGTGTCATCAAGCAGGTATGTTAAATGCACCAAAATTTGGCGATACACAAGCCTGGGCGCCAAGAATTTCGCAAGGTTACGAAACACTTGTGCAGCATGCTCTTAAAGGGATTCGCTCAATGCCCGCGAAAGGCGGCAACGCATCTTTATCTGATGCTGAAGTTGCAGGGGCAGTTTTATATATGACAAACTCTTCGGGCGCTAATTTTAAAAAATAATCATCCATGGCAATTTATGCAATTGGTGATGTACAAGGTTGCTATTATTCTTTTTTAGCCTTATTAAAAAAAATAAAGTTTAAGCGAGGTAGGGATCAGCTTTGGCTTGTTGGTGACTTAATTAATCGCGGCAATGGGTCATTGCAAGTTTTAAGATGGTGTTATAAAAATAAATCTTCAGTGACTGCTGTTCTGGGTAATCATGATCTGCATGCCTTAGCTATTAAATATAAAGTTATCGAACCAGACAATGAAGATACTTTATCGCGCCTTCTTAAAGCAAAAGACTCAGATATCCTTTTTAAATGGCTAAGGTCTCTCCCGTTAGTTCATTACGAAAAAAAACATTTAATGGTACATGCGGGGCTCTTGCCCCAATGGACTGTTAAAGATGCCATAAAATTCTCAAAAGAAGTAAGTGCGCAACTTCGCAGCAAAAAACATATAGAATTTTTAACTTCCATGTATGGTAATAAGCCAGATAAATGGTCGAACACTTTAAATAAAAATGATAAAGCTAGAATCATCATTAATGCGACAACGAGATTAAGGGCTTTAACTTCAACCGGAGCTATTGATTTTTCTTACAAGGGCGAACTAAAAAATATGCCCAAAAAATTAAAGGCTTGGTTTGACTTCCCTAAGAGAAAAACCAAGGACAATACGATTATTTTCGGCCATTGGTCGGCTCTTGGTCTTATGACAAGAGGAGATATTTTTGCAATTGATACAGGCTGTGTTTGGGGCAGAACTTTAACAGCCTTAAGGCTTGATGACAAATCAGTTTTCTCAGTAAAAACTAATTCGAAAGATATTTAGTTAGCTATTTTCTTCAATTAACTTTTTTGTATAAAGTGTTTCAATATCATCTCGAGTTGGACGATGATTTTGCCCACCTTGATTTTGAATTTTAATAGATCCCATCACAGACGCTAATCGACCTATCGATTGCCAATCCCACTTCTTAGAAATTCCATAAAGCAAGCCTGCACGATAAGCATCGCCACATCCAGTAGGATCAACAGGCGCATCGACTTTAATTGGGTCGATCTTATATATTTTGTTATCAGCATAAATGATGGAGCCTTCAGCACCCATAGTAACAATTAATGCCTCTACTTTTTTAGAAAGTTCTTCTATAGAAAGAGAGGTTTTCTCAGACAAAAGAGTGGCTTCGTAATCATTCACTGCAATATAAGTAGCATCTTCAATAAACTCTAAAAGCTCTTCTCGATTAAACATAGGCAGGCCTTGTCCAGGATCAAACATAAAGCGAATGCCAAGGGCTTTACATTCTTTGGCATGATTGATCATGCCATCTTTGCCATCTGGAGCAATAATTGCCAAGCATACATCTTTAGCTTCTTTAATTTTGTTCTGATGAGATTCCACCATAGCACCTGGATGAAATGCAGTGATTTGATTGTCGCTTAGATCAGTTGTGATGTATGCCTGAGCTGTATAGAGAGCCTTGATTTCTTTGATATGCTGAGTATTAATCCCATTTTGATTAAGCCAATCAAAATAAATTGAAAAGTCGTTACCTACTGTTGCCATGATAAGAGGGTTCTCATCAAGAAGTTTAAGGTTGTATGCGATATTCCCTGCAGTGCCACCAAATTCTTTTCTAAGTTCTGGTACGTAAAAAGCCACACTTAATTTATGAATGCTTTCAGGCAGGATATGATTTTTAAATTGGTCTTTGAATACCATGATGGTATCGAAAGCCAATGATCCACAAATTAATATACTCATACTGGTTTAAATTCGACGAGGTAGATTATGGCAATAAGCGCTAAAACAGGCACTTCATTAAACCATCGGAAATAGATATGGGTACGCTTATTTTTATTATTTTTAAAATCAACAAGATGTTTAAAGCATAGATAATGATAGATGACTAATAAAATGACGAGACCCAGTTTAATTTCAAGCCATTGTTCAGTAACACCATAGAGATTCCAGAGCCATCCTCCGAAAAGTATTGTTAAGAAAGCCCCGGGCGTCATGATGCCAAAAAAAAGCTTTCTTTCCATAATTATGAATCTTTCATGACTAATTTTATCTTTACTCATTGCGTGATAAACAAAGAGTCTTGGCAAATAAAAAAGGCCAGCAAACCAAGTCACCATAAATATAATATGTAAGGTTTTTATCCAGAGCATTTGGCTAACCTTGAGAAATTAATCTGAACTTTGTTGGAGTTATTGGGTTCATAAAATGGCGAGAAAAAGGCTCTTTAAGCCGAGTAGATTGAGCCCATATTTTAACTGAATTTTTTACCTAAAGTTCAATAACCCTATGGGTTATAACGTTGTTAGCAATTCTGCTACATGATATGCTCATGGATAAATTAAATATATTTAAATGAACGCCCCAACAATCAAATCTATTTTTAAAACGCAACCATTTCCAATCAGTCGATTGCGTGAAATACCGTATAACTATACTTCGTTTTCAGACCGAGAAATCGTCATTCGATTCCTGGGTGAAAATATCTGGAATATTCTAAATGAATTAAGAGATGAAAGAAAAACAGGACGATCCGCTCGAATGCTTTTCGAAGTATTGGGTGATTTATGGGTGGTTAATAGAAATCCTTATCTTCAAGATGATCTCTTAGAGAATCCAAAGCGACTTAAAGCATTAGTAGATGCTATGTATCACCGTATCCATTCCATCGAGGAACGGAGTTCTGGAAATGCGAAAGTTATGGAACTCGCTGAGGCGGCTAATAAAGCTGTTAAGACTTTCGAAAGCGATTTTAAGTTAGTCAAAAAACTTAGAAGGAAGATTTTTTCTAAATTAAAAAAATTTACTAAAAAAGATAATATTCAATTTGATGGTTTAGCAAGAGTATCTCATGTGACGGATGCAACAGACTGGAGAGTTGAATATCCATTTGTTGTGATCAACCCAGATCACGAAGAAGAGATCGCACATATTGTAAAAGCATGCATTGATCTTGAATTGACGATCATCCCTCGAGGGGGCGGCACAGGCTATACCGGCGGTGCTATACCACTTACTCCATTCTCGGCAGTAATTAATACCGAAAAACTCGATGATATAAATAACGTCGAATATCAAAATTTACCTGGCGTCAGTGAGCGAGTCCCTGTTGTGAAATGTGGTGCAGGAGTCGTTACAAGACGCGCTATGGAAATGGCAACAAATAACGGTCTCGAATTTGCTTGCGACCCCACGTCTGCAGACGCATGTTGCATTGGCGGAAATATTGCGATGAACGCCGGCGGAAAGAAAGCCGTGCTTTGGGGGACTGCTTTAGATAATTTAGCTTCTTGGAAGATGGTTGATCCTGATGGCAATTGGGTTGAGATTGAGAGATTGGACCACAATCTTGGCAAAATTCACGATGTAGATTTAGTGCGTTTCAAAATTAGTCGTTACAAACCTAACGGCAAAGACTTAATAGATGAGCCAGAAATATTAGAAATTCCTGGAAGCAGTTTTAGAAAAATTGGATTAGGCAAAGATGTTACTGATAAATTTTTGAGTGGTCTTCCAGGCGTTCAAAAAGAAGGGTGTGATGGCCTTATAACATCCGGTACTTTTATCCTTCATAAAATGCCTAAGTACATACGAACTGTATGTTTAGAATTTTTTGGAAATGTATCTCATGCGGTTCCGGCAATTGTTGAAATTAAAGATTATCTAGATCAGTCTGACAGCACCCTCTTAGCTGGTCTTGAGCATATGGATGAGCGTTATATTAAGGCTGTTGGATATAGCACCAAAGCCGCAAGACAAGAACGTCCTCGCATGGTTTTGATTGCTGATATTGCAAGTGACGATGAAGATGCTGTAGGTTTATCAGCCTCTCAAATTGTACAGATAGCCAACTCAAGAGATGGTGAAGGTTTTATAGCGGTATCAGCAGATGCAAGAAAACGTTTCTGGCTTGATCGTGCAAGAACAGCAGCCATTGCAAAACATACCAATGCATTCAAGATTAATGAAGACGTCGTTATCCCACTTCCAAAGCTTGGCGAATATTCTGATGGTATTGAAAGAATTAATATTGAGCTTTCAATTAGGAATAAATTAAAACTTTTAGATGACTTAGAAACTTTTATTGAGCACGATAAGTTTATCTATGAAGAAGAAGGTTTAAATTCAGATCCAGAGCTTAATCAAGTTAAGCAAAAAATGAGTATCGATTTGATTCATGGGTTAAGAGAAAAATGGGGCCAAATGCTCGACAATTTAGATGGCCCACTCTCAAGTCTTCTTGAAAGACATGATGATATTGAATACAAATATGAAAATATATTTAGAGCGCTTCAGTCTTATGAGCTGAGAATTTCATGGAAGAAAGAACTTAAAGAACCGCTCCATGAGATTTTTAGCGGAAGAGAATATCAAAGCTTCTTGCTTAAATTAGATCAAATACATAAAAATACTTTAAAAAGCAGAGTATTTATAGCTCTTCATATGCATGCCGGAGACGGTAATGTTCATACTAATATTCCAGTTAACTCAGATGACTACCAAATGATGCAAGAAGCTCATGAAGCGGTAGCAAGAGTAATGGCTTTAGCTAGAAGTCTTAACGGCGTCATTTCTGGTGAGCATGGTATTGGTATTACCAAAATGGAATTTTTAGACGAAAGCACAATTGAAGCATTTGAGAAATATAAAAATAAAGTAGATCCTTATGGGCATTTTAATAAAGGCAAATTACTCCCGGGATCCGGTTTAGAAAATGCTTATACGCCAAGTTTTGGACTCTTAGAGCAAGAGTCGATCATTATGGAACAATCTGCTATAGGAGAAATAGCAGATTCAATTAGTGATTGTTTGCGTTGTGGAAAGTGCAAGCCTGTATGCACAACACACGTACCACGTTCCAATTTGCTTTATAGCCCAAGAAATAAAATTTTAGCAACATCGCTTCTTATTGAAGCATTTTTATATGAAGAGCAAACAAGGCGTGGTATTTCTATTAAACATTTTGATGAGTTTAATGATGTTGCTGATCATTGCACAGTCTGTCATAAATGCTTAAATCCTTGTCCTGTAGATATTGATTTTGGTGATGTTTCAATCGCCATGAGAAACTTTTTAAGAGAACAAGGCAAGCGTCATTTTAGTCCAGGTACTGCATTGGCTATGAGTTACTTAAATATGAAAGATCCAGTCACTATTAAAATTATGAGAACCTTAATGGTTGATTTTGGATATAAAGCCCAACAAGCAGGACATAATCTATTGAAAAAACTTGGTGGCATTAATTTATTTAAAAATAATCCACCATCAACAATTGGTAAGGCGCCGATTAAATCTCAGATTGTGCATTTTTTAAATAGGCCTATGCCTAAAAATATGCCTACAAAGACATCAAGAGCTCTTCTTGGTATTGAAGATGATAAAGTTGTTCCTGTAATTCGGAATCTACAAAAAATTAATGAAGATTCGGACGCGGTGTTCTATTTCCCTGGATGTGGATCTGAAAGACTTTTCTCTCAAGTGGGCTTAGCGACTCAAGCGATGTTGTACGAGGTTGGGGCTATTACTGTTCTTCCCCCAGGCTATTTATGTTGTGGCTATCCACAGACATCATCTGGCAATCATGATAAAGGCCAGAAAATAACATCTGATAATCGTGTGCAATTTCATAGAGTAGCAAATACGCTTAATTATTTGGACATTAAAACAGTGATTGTGTCTTGCGGAACTTGTATGGACCAATTACAAAAATATGAATTTGAAAAAATATTTCCTGGCTGTAGATTGTTAGATATTCATGAATATCTCATGGAAAAATGTATAAAAATGGAAGGTGTATCAGGTACTAGATATATGTACCATGATCCTTGTCATAGCCCAATGAAAACATATGCACCTACTAAAGTTACCAATGCATTGATGAATACAGATGTACCTTTGAATGATCGTTGCTGTGGTGAGTCTGGAACTTTTGCTGTTGGTAGACCAGATATTGCAACGCAAGTAAAAAAGAGAAAACAAGAAGAGATTGAAAAAGGTATTCAGAAGATGGGTGTTGATCAACCAGGATCATTAGGTGAAGTTAAGATTCTTACTTCTTGCCCTTCTTGTTTGCAAGGATTAGCTCGTTATGGGGAAGATACAAATACAACAGCAGATTACATAGTCGTTGAATTAGCTAAAAATTTATTAGGCGCCAATTGGATGCAAAACTATGTAGAGAGCTCAACTAAGGGCGGAATTGAAAAAATACTTTTATAGTTTCTAAATAGGTATTAATAGCCCTGTAGCTAAATTTTGAATAACTCTTGTAATGCTTCGCTCCATTTTTTCTGAAAGCGTAAAAGCAAGAAAATCAGTTCTACCAATAATTTTTCCAAACTCTCTTTCAAAAGATAGATTATTCTCTTTTTCGGTTAATTCATTCGCAAGTAAAAAAGGTTTGCCAGAACCATCTTTAGCATTAGAAAGTTTCCATACGGCTGTTTCAATATTGCGAGATGCATTGTATAAAAGCTGGGGATCAACTGAATCAAATAAATAAAATTCTTTTTTCCCTCCATGCGCTTTGATGAGCATTGTGTAAATACCTACAATAAAAGGGAGAACGCGATCACCTTTATATTCTTCATTAAAAGCAAGATAAATTGCATCTGTGCCTTGAAGATTATTAATAGCCTCAAAATTCCAATTATGATTGCCATTAAATACCCAATTCACCATTTTTTCTGCATCATCTGAAGTGCTTTTCTTTAGCTCGGAAGGATTCCTTTTGTAGAGCTTAATCATGAGCGTTCGTAAGCTTTGGATATTCTCTCTTATCTCATGATCGGCCATACGATCAAAATCAGTTTTTCCAAGTTGATTGCCAGATTGTCTATCTGGTTCCACTATTTCTTTAGCGTTTAAAGATTGAATTGGGAGATAAATTGAGAATAACAAACAAAAAAACACGTAATAAAATTTATTGTTTTTCATTTATTTTTTTGAGAAGTAATCTCTCTTGAGGGAAGCTTATTTTAAATTGACTACCTTTACCTATTTGGCTGGTGATTTCTATTTGAGCTTGGTGTCGAATACATACATGTTTCACAATAGATAATCCCAATCCAGTCCCACCAGTATTTCTACTTCGATCAGCATCTATCCTAAAGAAGCGTTCTGTAAGTCTTGGAATTAATTTTTCATCAATACCTATACCCGAATCTTGTACTTCAAAAAAAGGTTTTTGATCTTTAATATCCCATATCACCTGAATAGAGCCGCCTTCTTTGGTATAACGTATAGCATTACTCACAAGGTTTAAAAAGGCGCTATAAATTTCTTTTTCATATCCTAATAAAGCAATATTTTTATTAATGGACATATTAATTTTATGCAATTTTCCAGAAACTAAATCGGAATCTTTTTTTAAGTTTTTAAACAGCTGAGTCATATCTATTTCTTTTTTCTCTGCAGGCGCCGCATTGGATTCTATAGATGAAAGTTGAAGCAGGTCTTCAACTAATTTTTTCATTCTATCTGACTGCTCAAGCATCATTTGAAGATATGGACGTGTTTTTGTATTGAATTCATTTTTCATATCAGAAAGTGTTTCTAAGAATCCAACGATCACAGTCAGCGGTGTTTTTAACTCATGTGAAACATTTGCAATAAAATCACGTTTAATAGAATCATTTTTTTCAATTTGTGTAATGTCTCTGCAGATGAGAAGTTTTTGACTTACACCAAAAGGAACTAAGAGTATTTCGAATGATCTGCCTGTATTTCGCCACGAAATCAATTTAAGCGTACCCTCATATTTGTTGTCATTGAGGTATTCAGTAAAACTCGTTTCACGTAATAAGTAATTAATAGGCTGATTGATATCTTTAGCTAAATGGATACCAAGCATTTTTTCTGAAGGTTTATTGCACCATTCAATTTCATTATTCTGATTCAATGCAATAATGCCATCAGGAATAGCCTCCGCCGCTGTCATAAATCTGCCTAGCGTCGTCGTGAGTTCAGATTTGCTCTTTTTTTGTTTTCTGTATTCTCTATAAAGTGTTGCAAAAATTTCTTCCCAGACACCTGATCCATTAGGAATGGTTGATAAATTTGGACTTTTCAGCCATTTGTTTAGACGATAAATCCAATAGACATGAGAAAGTAAATAAAGGAATAGGCATGAGATAAAAAAGAATGAAGCAACTTCTATGCTTTTAAATCCCCAAACAATAAGAGATAAAAAAGATACAAGTAATAAAACCCAAAAAGTATTCCAACGGATATCTTGCAATGTTTTTTCTCGTTAAAAACGTACGAGTATTATAGCGAGTAATGCTTGAAAGTGATCTAGGTAAATTCTATTTTGTAGAGAGTCTGTAGCCTGAGCCACGAACGGTTTGGATTAAATTTTCATGCTGAGATTGGGCAAGAATATTTCTTAATCTCCTGATATGAACATCCACTGTTCGATCTTCAATGAAAATTTGACTTCCCCAAACTTTATCTAATAACTGACTTCTTGAGTAAACTCTTTCAGGATTGCTCATAAAAAAATGAAGCAGTCTAAATTCTGTTGGACCCATTTCTAATGGCTTATTATTTCCTGTCACCCGATGGGATACAGGATCTAATTCTAAACCGTTAATTGTTAAAAGGTCTTCGGTAAGCTCAGGAGCCTTTCTTCTAAGGACGGCTTTGATTCGAGCATTAAGTTCACGGGGGCTAAAAGGCTTTGTAATATAATCATCAGCGCCAACTTCCAAGCCTTTGACTTTATCTAATTCATCACTGCGTGCCGTTAACATAATAATGGGGATTGCTTTTGTTAAAGCATTGCCGCGTAATTTCTTTGCAAAATCTATTCCCGACATGCCAGGCAACATCCAATCGAGCAAAATAATATCGGGGAGCGCTTCGCTAATGAGTTTTTCTGCATGCTCAGCACTTATAGCTCTTAATGGATTGTATCCGGCTTGAGAAATATTGAGCGCTAAAAGCTCAAGAATAGGGCTTTCGTCTTCAACGATCAGTATATTAGCTTTCATAGTTTCTTAATATTAATAGATTGATTATGATCGTATGACATTAATATGACATTTTAATGACATTATCTAATTCATAAAGAATAAGGTAATTTTTTTAAAATTAATTTAATATTAAATTATTGATTTTCGGAGAATGAGTATGTCTAACTTTTTTTCAAAAGAATATATCACCGCTAAAGCTTCCTATAATCGTTGGTTGGTTCCGCCTGCTGCATTAGCGATTCACCTTTCAATTGGTATGGCTTATGGATTCAGTGTCTTTTGGAAGCCCTTGGGCAATATATTAACAGGCAGCGATGGTAAATCTTTGGCAGCATGCGCTGCTGGAGCGGCAACTTTTGCAGATAAGCTTCACGGAACACTTCGAGCCTTAACAGCTACCGACTGTAATTGGACTCAATTTGACTTAGGATGGATGTATACCTTATTTTTTGTCCTTCTAGGCTGCTCCGCAGCCCTCTGGGGAAGCTGGCTAGAGCGAGCTGGCCCCAGGAAAGCAGGACTTGTATCTACGTTATGCTGGTGCGGCGGATTGTTACTTTCTGCATTCGGTATTTACACACATCAACTTTGGATGATGTGGCTTGGAAGTGGTGTTATTGGGGGTATTGGTCTAGGCTTAGGATACATTTCTCCCGTCTCTACGCTCATTAAATGGTTTCCGGATAAAAGAGGCATGGCAACTGGCATGGCAATTATGGGTTTTGGGGGAGGCGCTATGATTGGTTCTCCGCTCGCTACTATGTTAATGACAAAATTTTCCACAGAAGCTAACGGCATTATTCAACCTGGCATTTGGCAAACATTTGTCGTATTAGCCATCATTTATAGTCTCTTTATGATTTCAGGTTCTTTAGGCTATCGCGTACCTCCATCAGGCTGGAAGCCAGCAGGATGGAATCCACCTAAAAACAAAAATAACAATATGATTGCAGTTAATCATGTGCATTTAAATAAGGCTCATAAAACACCACAATTTTGGTTTTTATGGTTAGTGCTTTGTATGAATGTATCAGCGGGTATTGGTATTATTGGAGCGGCGGCACCTATGCTTCAAGAGACGTTTGGCGGCGCTTTAATTGGCCATGCAGATCTGGGCTTTGCAGACCTTAAAAAAGATGAGTCTTTATTAGCGCTTGCAGCAGCTGTTGGCGCTGGGTTTGTAGGTTTAATTTCTTTATTTAATATTTTTGGGCGCTTTTTCTGGGCCAGTATTTCAGATAAGTTAGGAAGAAAACTAACTTATATCGTATTTTTTACGCTTGGTATTTTGATGTATGTCACCGCATCTTATATGGCTGGATCAAAATCATTAGCGCTTTTTGCGGCATGTTTTTGTATTATTGCTTCTATGTATGGTGGAGGATTCGCAACAATACCGGCTTATTTGGCCGATATGTTTGGCACTCAATTTGTAGGTGCAATTCACGGAAGAATCTTAACGGCTTGGTCAACCGCTGGGATCTTGGGCCCTGTAATTGTAAATTATATGCATGATATGAGGGTCGAAGCACAAGTTCCCTTTTCAGAAATTTATGCACCTATCTTTTATATATTGGCAATGATGCTTGCTATCGGATTTATTGCAAATCTTATGGTAAGACCCGTTGCTAAAAAATTCTTTATGACTGACAAAGAGTTGCTAGCTGAAAAAAAATTAGCACATGAGAAATTTATTTCAGCAAAAGAAGTTATTGGAAGGGCTGAAAAAACACCTTTGATTACTTTACTTGCCTGGTCAGCCGTTGGTATACCTATCTCTTATGGGATATGGAGCACCATACAAAAAGCCTGGATATTGTTTCATTAATTCATATAAAAACTAAAGATAGCTCTCATATAAGTTAAAATTACTTTTTTGTTTAAAAAGTAATTTTATAGGACCTTGTAAATTGAGAGAGATTGTAAAAAATTCAAATGGAGAATCATTCTCTATTGGTATTGTGATGTCAGAATTCAATCCGCATGTAGGCGAAGCTTTACTTAAGGCCTGTCATCATGAACTTCTTAATCTTGGTGTAAAAGATGATCACATCATATTGGCAAAAGTCCCTGGCGCCCTAGAAAGTCCTTTAGCTCTTAAAAAGATGGCGCAATCAAAAAAATTTGATGCACTGATTGCATTAGGTGCTGTAATAAGAGGAGAGACTTTTCATTTTGAAGTTGTGGCAAATCACTCAGCAAAATCAATTATGGATGTTCAATTAGAATTCAGTATGCCAATTGTCAATGCAATACTTACTACAGAAAACGATGAGCAAGCGATGGAGCGGACTTCAGTCAAAGGTAAAGAGGCTGCTCAAGTCGCTTTACAAATGATCCATTTATTAAAGTCAGTCTAATGTTAGAAACGCAGCCAATCAAAAAGAAAAAAAAAACTCGTAAATAATAGACGTAAATCTAGAGAGCTTGTGATGAAGAGTATCTATCGAGGCATCTTAAATCAATTTGATATTAATCAAATTAAAAAAGATATTAAAGATGACCCAGACTATTTAAAAGCAGATGAAGTCTTTTATCAGAATCTTTTTGATGGCGTCATGAGTAATATGGATCAATTAAATAGTGAAATTTCAAGCTTCATTGATCGACCTATTGAGAAATTAAGTCCTATAGAGCACTCAATCTTATGTATTTCAATTTATGAGCTCATTTATGACGCAGCTATTCCATATAAAGTAGCCATTAACGAAGGTGTTGAATTAGCTAAGACTTTTGGTGGAATTGAAGGATATAAATATATCAATGGCGTATTAGATAAAGTAGCAGAAAAAAGAAGACCTTTAGAGTTTTCTAAAAATTAAACTTGATGTGTTTCAATG
>CAINIH010000043.1 GCA_903849185.1 uncultured Methylophilaceae bacterium | reverse complement strand
GAAAAAAAAGGGCTTTTTGGTAACATTCATCAGAAGCAGATATATGAATGATAAACTCATAAGTTGAATTTAAACTAAGAAAATCATGGTATCAGGACTTTTAAAGAAAATTATAGGTAGTCGGAATGACCGACTCCTCAAGCAATACCGCAAAACGGTCAATGAAATTAACTCGTTAGAAGAACAGTTTCAGGCCTTAAGTGATGCGCAATTGCAAGCGAAAACCGCCGAATTAAAGGAGCTATTAGCCCAAGGAAAGACCTTGGATGATATCTTGCCTCAAGCATTTGCATTGGTCCGAGAAGGTAGCAAGCGAAGCTTAAAAATGCGCCATTTTGATGTTCAGCTCAAGGGCGGCATGGCATTACACCAAGGAAAAATCGCAGAAATGCGAACCGGTGAAGGAAAAACCCTCACAGCAACACTACCCGTATTTTTAAATGCGCTCAGTGGGAAGGGTGTGCATGTCATTACTGTAAATGATTATCTCGCAAAGCGAGATGCAGAATGGATGTCTAAGGTCTATAACTTTTTGGGATTAACTGTTGGGATTAATTTATCTCAAATGTCGCATGAAGAAAAGCAACAAGCGTATGGATCAGACATTACCTACGGCACTAATAATGAGTTCGGGTTTGACTATTTGCGTGACAACATGGTGCATGACGTTAACCAACGCGTACAACGTGGCTTAAACTTTGCAATTGTCGATGAAGTTGACTCTATTTTGATTGATGAAGCAAGAACACCGCTCATTATTTCAGGGCAGGCAGATGATCACACTGACGTTTATATCAAAATGAATGTCATACCGGGATATTTAGAAAGACAGATTGGTGAAGAAAAAGTAGACGGTACTGGGGTAGAGAAGCCGGGCGATTATGTGATTGATGAAAAATCACAACAGGTATTTTTGACCGAAAGTGGACACGAAAAAGCTGAAAATATTTTGGTACAAATCGGCGTATTAAAAGAAGGTGATTCTTTATATGCCCCACAAAATATAGCCTTGATGCATCACTTATTGGCAACTCTAAGAGCCCATACATTATTTAACCGTGACCAACATTACGTTGTTCAAAATGGTGAAGTTGTTATTGTTGATGAATTTACCGGTCGTTTAATGACCGGAAGAAGATGGTCAGACGGACTACATCAGGCAGTAGAGGCAAAAGAGGGTGTGGCGATTCAGAACGAGAATCAGACCATGGCAACCATCACCTTCCAAAATTACTTTAGGATGTATGCCAAGTTATCAGGTATGACTGGAACTGCTGACACAGAAGCCTATGAGTTCCAAGAAATATATGGGCTAGAAACAGTAGTTATTCCACCAAATCGCCTCAGTAAAAGGCTTGATAAGCATGACCAAATTTATAAAACCTCACAAGAGAGATATAACGCCGTCATTGTTGATATTAAGGATTGCTACGAACGAGGTCAACCAAGCTTAGTTGGAACCACGTCGATTGAAAATTCAGAATTAATTTCAGAGATGTTGACCAAGGTGAAGTTGCCACATCAAGTATTAAATGCAAAACAGCATGCACGAGAAGCAGAAATCATTGCACAGGCAGGTCGCCCAAAGATGATTTCGATTGCCACGAATATGGCTGGTCGAGGAACTGACATCGTGCTTGGT
>CAINIH010000042.1 GCA_903849185.1 uncultured Methylophilaceae bacterium | reverse complement strand
GCAACCAAGAATTTTTGGTCATAAATAAATATATGTTTAAAGATCATTTAAAAAAAATATCTACGACTGCAGTCGCTATGATTATTTTCTCCTTAGCAGCTTCAACTGCTTTAAGCATTTCTTATTTCATTACAAAATCACCTATTGATGAAAGCGATGCTAAAGCAAAGCGCATATTTTTAAATCAAGTAATTCCTGCAGATCTTTACGATAATAATCTTGCGAAAGATATAATTTCTATTGAGCCGAGCCCTTTGTTAGGAAATAAAAAGAATATTGATGTCTATCGAGCAAAGAAAAATAATCAAGTGATTGCAGTCATCATCGAATCTGTCGCCCCTGATGGTTATAGCGGTGAAATCAAAACACTCGTAGGTATTGATCATGAAGATAAAATATTAGGTGTAAGAGTAATTACCCATAAAGAAACTCCTGGCTTAGGAGACTATATTGAAATTGACAAAAGTCAGTGGATTAAAAATTTTGATCTCAAGTCTTTGGATAAAGTAAGTGAAAAACAATGGGCTGTTAAAAAAGATGGGGGTGATTTTGATTACGTCTCCGGAGCAACAATCACACCTCGAGCCGTCATTAAGTCTACTTATAAATGCCTTCTTTACGTAAAAGAAAATAAAAAAAGGTTATTTACATTATGAGTGATATTAAAAAAATTGCATTGGATGGATTTTGGAAACAAAATCCGGGTGTAGTTCAGCTTCTCGGACTATGTCCAACTCTGGCGGTCACAACTTCTATGATTAATGGATTAAGTCTTGGTATCGCCACAGCAATTGTGATGGCTGTATCAAATGCTTCCGTATCACCCATTCGTAAATTTATTCCGACCGAAATTAGAGTCCCGGTTTTTATTCTTATCATAGCCTCGCTTGTAACTATTATTGACTTCAGTATTCATGCGTTCATTCAGCCGCTTTACAAGGCTTTAGGTATTTTTATTCCATTGATCGTCACTAATTGTATTGTTTTGGCTCGCGTCGAATCTTTCGCTGCAAAAAACGAAACCTCATCTTCATTTTTTGATGGTCTTTTTATGGGCCTAGGCTTAGCTATGGTTTTAACTCTTCTTGGTGGATTAAGAGAGTTCTTTGGTAAAGGCACTTTATTCTCTGGTATTGATCTTATTTTTGGCCCTTCAGCTAGTAATTTAGTAGTTCATTTTTTTGGTGACTACCATGGCTTTCTTTTAGCTATCCTTCCTCCTGGAGCCTTTGTTGGTTTGGCTTGTCTCATTGCATTAAAAAATCGCATGGAAGCTCGCTAATTCATTTTTATGAACCCTCAGAAGCGGTTAAAGATTTTTGAAGCGCTATCAAAAAATACACCTCATCCCACTACTGAACTTCATTATCAAACACCTTTTCAGCTCCTGATCGCGGTTATTTTATCTGCACAAGCGACTGACAAATCTGTCAATAAAGCCACGTTATTGCTATTTGATAAAGCATCAAATGCAAAAGAATTATCCCAATTGAAATTAAGTGATATTGAGTCTTGCATAAAAACCATTGGGCTCTACAAAACAAAGGCGAAAAATATACTTGAAACTGCAAAGATTGTGCATGCAAAATTTAAAGATGAAGTACCTCATGACCGCTTGTTACTTGAAGCGCTTCCTGGTGTTGGACGAAAAACAGCCAACGTTATTTTAAATACAATTTTTAATGAGCCTGCAATTGCGGTTGATACACATATATTTAGAATTTCAAATCGAATAAATATAGCGCCAGGAGAAAATGTACTTCAAGTAGAAAAAAAATTGATGAAAGTTACGCCAAAAGAATTTTTAAAGGATGCACACCACTTATTGATTCTTCATGGGAGATATACTTGCACAGCAAGACTTCCAAAATGCAGCAATTGTGTGATTAACGATTTATGTGAATATAAGAAAAAAATTATTAATTAAAACGAAATAAGATTGATCTGCCTTTGCGTTGCTAATTGAGTAATCACTTTTTTTTGATCATCAGTTAATGTAATCCATTTAGAAATTTCCTCTTCGCTTCTAAAGCATCCCTCACAAAAATGATGCTCTTTATTAATATGGCAAACGCCAATACAAGGAGATTCAACCAAAATAATAAACTTTCTTAATTAGTCTAAAGTACCATGGCATTGTTTATATTTTTTATTACTTCCGCATGGACATGGATCGTTTCTGCCAACTTTAGGCAAAGCATTTTCTGCGTCGTCTTTTTTTCTAGATGATTTCTTAACTTCATCTTTATTTTTTTCATCAATCTCGTTGACTTCATCCTCATTCTTAATCTTAACAACCATAGTAATGCGTGTAACTTCGGTTTTAACTGTATCTAGAAGATATCCGAATAATTCAAATGCCTCTTTTTTATATTCTTGCTTAGGATTCTTTTGAGCATAAGATCGAAGATGTATACCTTGCCTTAAATGATCAAGAGATGACAAATGCTCTCTCCAGTGATGATCAATGCTTTGTAACATCACTGTTTTTTCGAAATGCCGAATAATGTCTTTGCCAACTAAAGATTCTTTTTCTTGATATTGCTTATTAGCTAGCGTAATGACTCTCTCATAGATATCTTCTATATCAATCTGAGGCTCTTTATCAATCCATGCTTTGATAGAAAGATTTAAACCATAATCGGAAAATAAAATTTTCTCTAAGGATGCAATATCCCACATATCTTCCATGCTGCCTGGCGGGATATGTCCTTGCATGAGATCACGAAGAACATCTGCTCTCATCGCAGCAATTGTCTCTGCTGTTTGGTCAGAATCAAGCAATTCATTTCTTTGCTCATAAATTACTTTTCTTTGATCATTTGCGACATCATCGTATTCAAGCAATTGCTTTCTAATATCAAAATTACGCCCTTCCACTTTTCTTTGGGCATTTTCAATTGCTTTTGTGACCCATGAATGTTCAATAGCTTCACCTTCTGGCATCTTAAGCTTTTCCATAATGGCTGAAACGCGATCAGACGCAAATATTCTTAATAATGAATCCTCTAGAGATAAATAAAATCGACTAGATCCAGGATCTCCTTGTCTTCCTGCGCGCCCTCTTAGCTGATTGTCTACACGTCTTGATTCGTGTCTCTCAGTACCGATAATATGAAGTCCGCCTGCTTTAACTACCAAGCCATTCTGCTCTTTCCATCCATCTTTAAGTGCTTTAATTTCTTTTTCTTTTTTACTTTCGGTTAATTTGTCGTTTAATTTAATATCATGAATATCAGCTTCAATACTTCCACCAAGCACAATATCTGTTCCACGACCTGCCATATTAGTTGCAATAGTAATCATGCCCGGACGCCCTGCTTGCGCAATAATATGCGCTTCTTTTTCATGATGCTTCGCATTCAATACTTGATGCTTTAATTTTGCTTTTGTAAGTAATGCTGAAATAAGCTCTGAATTTTCAATTGAAGTAGTACCCACTAATACCGGTTGATCAATCTTTTGACATGCCTTGATATCTTCAATCACTGCAGCATATCGCTCTTGTGAAGTGCGATACACTTTATCCATCATGTCTTTTCTTTGTGTCGTTCGATGAGGAGGAATAATAATAGTTTCTAAACCATAAATCTGACTAAATTCATAAGCTTCTGTATCAGCTGTACCTGTCATCCCGGATAGTTTTTGATACATCCTAAAATAATTTTGGAATGTAATAGAGGCGAGTGTTTGATTTTCTTTTTGTATTTCAACACCTTCTTTAGCCTCAACAGCCTGATGAATACCTTCTGACCATCTGCGGCCTGGCATCATTCTTCCTGTAAATTCATCGACAATAATGATGCTGTTATCTCGAACAACATAATGCTGATCTTTATTGAATAGGTTTCTTGCTTTTAATGAGGCATTAATATGATGCACGAGTGAAATATTCGTTGCATCATATAAACTCGATTGTTCAGATAACAATCCTGCTTTAATTAATAACTTCTCTACATTCTCATGGCCGCTTTCTGAAAGAACCACCTGATGTGCTTTTTCATCCACCCAGTAGTCGCCACTCTCTTCTTCGGTTTTTTGTCTTGAAAGCTTGGCAACTACTAAATTAATATTGGTATAAAGATCAACGTTATCTTCAGCCTGTCCTGAAATAATAAGAGGCGTTCTTGCCTCGTCAATTAATATTGAGTCAACTTCATCAACTAAACCGTAATGTAATTTACGCTGAACACGCTCTTCTTTAGAGAAGATCATGTTGTCTCTTAAATAATCAAATCCGAATTCATTGTTTGTGCCATAGGTGATATCTGCTTGATAGGCTTTTTTCTTTTCTTCACTTGAAATATTGGATAAATTAATACCAACTTCTAAGCCTAAGAATCTATATATCTGACCCATCCACTCAGCATCTCGTTTTGCAAGATAGTCATTGACTGTAATAACATGAACACCTTTACCTTCTAAAGCATTAAGATACGTAGGTAATGTAGCAACAAGCGTCTTACCTTCTCCTGTTCGCATTTCTGAAATTTTTCCATCATGAAGCGCCATGCCACCAATAAGTTGCACATCAAAATGACGCATTTCTAATACACGTCGACTTGCTTCTCTCACGACAGCAAAGGCTTCAACAAGCAAATCATCTATCTTTTGTCCTTCGTTAAGACGTTTTTTAAATTCTGAAGTTTTAGCTTTTAGAGCTGCATCACTCAGTTTTTTAGTTGCTTCTTCTAACGAATTTATTTGATGAACTTTTTTTCCATATTCTTTGAGGAGTCTATCGTTTCTACTTCCAAATAAATTTTTAACAATGGTCTTTAACATAATGTGAATATTCTTAATCGAGATAATTTGAAATAATTAAAATTGGAGATACTTGCGAGGATCTAAAGATTCGCCATTCATTCTAATTTCATAATGAAGATGTGGCCCTGTTGATCTTCCAGTATTACCTACTAGTGCTATAACCTGATTCTTTTTAATACGGTCGCCCTCTTTAACTAATAATTTAGATGCATGTGCATAACGTGTTTCAAGTCCAGACCCATGAGAAATACGAACTATATTGCCATATTCAGGAGTTATTTCGGCTGCTATCACAATACCTGCTGCAGTTGCCTTAATAGGTTGACCAACATCTGCGCTAAAATCTAACCCTTCATGAAACGCTCTTACTCCCAAAAAAGGATCCACCCTCCAGCCATAGCTTGATGAATTGAAAGGCGCATTAACAGGAGAAGCATTAGGTAGAGTGTCTTTAAAAACGCTTTGTTTAAGATAAATGGCTTCTAAATTATTGTAGTACTCTTCGTGTTTTTCAATATCAAGCGTTAGCTTATCAATAAATGATTGAAGTTCAGTCTCTGAAAAATTTTTTTCGGGGACGAAGGGGCCGCCTTGACCAGATGATTTTATTGGTGCTGGTTTAGGTATCTTTTCATTTGTTTTTAATTTCTCTTTAGCAAAATCTTGCAGTCTCTGAGATTGATTATCAATACGAATTAATCGGGCTTGAAGTTCACCAATTTGGGTTGCATAAACATCTAAATTCTTCTGAAAACTACCTAAGTTAAGATCAAGTTTAAGGTTGATTAATGATTTTTTTTCTTCATCGCCACCGTTATATTTCGAATCAAGCCAGTTAATGCCTTGAATAAGCCCAATAAAAAGCAAAAAGATTATGGCAACAAAAGTTACTAAATGGATACTTTTTGGCTTTGATGTGCTATTTGTTACAAAGATAATTCGCATTGAAGTCTAAAATTTAGCTTAAATAATAGATAATTATAACTTATGAAGCCCGTCAACAAACTTTTGGAAAGTGAAGTATTTTCCTTAATTAGAGAGAAAAATCGCTCTATTTCTAGCTATCAAAAGCTATGGTCTACCAAGGCCCCAAGTAAACTAGCCCCTTTATCTCATGTCGGCGGGATTCGAGATGATATTTTGACTATTTATGTTGAAAATAGCGGTATTGCCAGCAAATTAAAGTTTATTGAATCCACCCTTCTCAAGGACTTAAATGAGAGCATTCAAAAAGAAATACCTTATGCCAATCCAATTAAGTCGTTAAAAATAAAATTGGTGATTAAAAATTCTAAAGTGACGCCTACTCGATCTAAAAGTTTTCCTGTTCAGGCTAAATCAGCTTTCGAAAATCTACTCAGCAGTCTCGAGGACTCTCCTTTAAGGCATCGCCTCATTAAGCTCATTAAACATCATGCAAATACTGACTGAAGCATCCATACTCATTATTGCTGGAAGCCTTGTTGGTACATTATCTGGACTTCTTGGTATTGGTGGCGGCCTTATCATTGTCCCCCTTCTGGCTTATGTCTTAATTCATTTTCATCAAGTTGCTTTTGATCAAGCAATGCTCATGGCCATTGGAACTTCTCTCGCTTCTATTATTTTTACAGGGGGAGTATCGAGTTTTTTTCATACAAAACAGAACAATATGAGCTGGTCAACCGCGGCACATTACATCCCTGGGGTTTTTTTTGGTTCTTTGGCTATGGCTTTTATCATCCCTCATTTAAATATTGCACTCATTAAGCACGCTTTTATTATCTACACTTTTCTTGCTGCCTATGAAATTTTTAAGTCTCCTAAAATCAAAAGCGCAGTTCAATTGCCGTCCTTTATTTTTGCCAATCTTTATGGATTTATAATAGGCTCTATCTCCACCATTATTGGAATTGGCGGAGGCACTATGTTTGTACCTTATTTTATTTATCATAAAGTTAATCCTAGGCTTGCTGTTGGACTCTCTAGCTCGCTAGGGGTATTTATTGGACTAGGCGCTTCATTTGGATTTATTAAAAATGGCTTACATTTAAACCAGCTACCTCAATTTAGTATCGGCTACATCTATTTACCAGGGCTTATATTCATGACGGCTTCGAGTCTTATTTTTGTGAGGCTCGCAACAAAATGGATACATCAAATTTCTATTTCATCATTAAAAAAAATATTCGCTTGTCTATTAATTTTAATAGGCTTGTCAATGCTTTTTACAGGCTAATCTGTAATTAAAATATTAAGTTTAGTAGTGACAAAGTTATTGAATGTGATAATTTATCGTATAAGTTTTTCATTTTAAGATTTCCAAAATTTAGGAGTATGTATGTCAGAACTTAACCTTATTATTGGCGCGGCACTCTTAGCAATTCTTTATGGTGCGGTCATGAGCGCATGGATATTTAAACTGCCAGCTGGCAATTCAAAAATGCAGGCAATCGCCCTAGCTATTCAAGAAGGCGCTAAAGCTTATCTTGCAAGACAATATAAAGCGATATCAATTGTAGGTATTGTTTTAACAATTCTCATTGGTATGTTTATTTCCAAAGATACGGCATTGGGCTTTGTCATTGGCGCACTTCTCTCTGGTGCTTGCGGATTCATTGGTATGAACGTCTCTGTGAAAGCAAATGTGAGAACAGCTCAAGCTGCTACAAAAGGCATTGTGCCAGCACTTGATGTCGCCTTTAAAGGTGGCGCCATTACAGGATTACTAGTGGTCGGGCTTGGTCTTCTTGGCGTAACAGGTTTTTATATGTATCTAGGTGGCGCTGAAGCTACTAATTTAAATCCTCTGATCGGACTCGCTTTTGGTTCCTCACTTATTTCAATTTTTGCTCGTTTAGGCGGCGGCATCTTCACGAAGGGTGCAGACGTAGGTGCTGACTTAGTGGGTAAAGTAGAAGCAGGTATTCCAGAAGATGATCCAAGAAATCCAGCTGTAATTGCAGATAACGTTGGTGATAATGTAGGCGACTGTGCAGGTATGGCAGCAGATTTATTCGAAACTTATGCGGTAACTTTAATTGCAACTATGGTTCTTGGTGGTCTTATGATCACTAACAATGGTGCAAGCGGCATTATCTACCCTCTCTTATTGGGTGCAGCTTCTATCGTGACATCGATTGTTGGATGTTTTTTTGTAAGAGCAACTCCTAAAATGAAAAATGTTATGCCCGCTTTATATAAAGGTCTCATCGTAGCAGGTGGACTTTCACTTGTAGCTTTCTACTATGTTACAAACTTTGTTTTCCCCGAAGGTGTTTCAATACAGAATGTAAATGTATCTTCAATGGCTCTATTCCAAGCATGTATCGTAGGTTTGGTATTAACAGCAGCTTTGGTATGGATTACAGAGTATTACACTGGCACTGATTACGAACCTGTAAGACATGTAGCGCGCGCTTCAAAAACAGGTCACGCCACAAATATTATTGCGGGTATTGGTATCTCGATGAAATCTACCGCACTTCCTGTTATCTCTGTTTGTATTGCAATCTTTGTATCTCATCACCTCGCAGGTCTTTATGGTGTCGCCGTTGCTGCAACATCAATGTTAAGTATGGCTGGCATTATCGTAGCATTGGACGCATACGGTCCAATTACTGATAACGCTGGTGGTATTGCAGAGATGGCTGGATTACCAAAGAGCGTTCGCGATGTTACTGATCCATTAGATGCTGTTGGCAATACAACTAAAGCAGTAACTAAAGGTTATGCAATTGGATCAGCTGGTCTTGCAGCGCTTGTTCTTTTTGCAGACTACACACATAAATTAGAATCTGTGGGTATTGCAACCACATTTGATTTAAGTGATCCATTAGTTATTATTGGCTTAATTATTGGCGGTCTTATTCCTTACCTTTTTGCTGCGATGGCAATGGAAGCAGTAGGAAGAGCTGCGGGTGCAGTTGTAGAAGAAGTAAGACGACAATTCAAAACTATTAAGGGCATCATGACTGGCAAAGGTAAGCCTGATTATGCAAGAGCTGTAGATATGTTAACGACAGCTGCTATTAAAGAAATGATTGTTCCTTCATTGCTTCCTGTAGCCGTTCCTATCGCAGTAGGATTATCTCTAGGACCTAAAGCTTTGGGCGGTCTTCTTATGGGTACTATTGTGACGGGATTGTTTGTAGCAATCTCAATGTGTACAGGCGGAGGCGCTTGGGATAATGCGAAGAAATATATTGAAGATGGCAATCACGGTGGCAAAGGTTCAGAAGCTCATAAAGCAGCTGTTACTGGCGATACTGTAGGCGATCCTTATAAAGATACTGCAGGCCCTGCGATTAACCCGCTCATTAAAATTATTAACATTGTGGCTCTTCTTATTGTGCCGCTTCTTTAATTTTGATGCAT
>CAINIH010000041.1 GCA_903849185.1 uncultured Methylophilaceae bacterium | reverse complement strand
GTAGAATAGCACCTTCTTTTCTTAGGTCCCCATCGTCTAGAGGCCTAGGACACCTCCCTTTCACGGAGGGAACAGGGGTTCGACTCCCCTTGGGGACGCCAATTATCAAGCTAGCTCAGTCATTCAGGGATAGCTTCAAACATGCTAAAATCACTTTTTTTAAATTTTCCACTAAAAACCTATGAGCTTAGATAACGTTCTTCCTGGTAAAAATGTTCCAACACATTTCAACGTCATTATTGAAATTCCAATGAATGCTGATCCAATTAAATATGAAGTCGATAAAGAATCAGGGGCGATTTTTGTGGATCGATTTATGGGCACAGCTATGCACTACCCTACCAATTATGGTTACGTACCCAAGACAATCGCAGGTGACGGTGATCCAGTAGACGTGCTTGTTGTTACTCCATTACCTTTAATTCCAGGAGTGGTTGTGAGCTGTCGTGCTGTTGGGATATTGGAAATGGAAGATGAGCAAGGCCAGGATGCAAAAGTGTTGGCAGTTCCTGAAGATAGAATTCTTTCAATTTATTCACATTGGCAAAAACCTGAAGATATGAATCCTTTGCGACTCAATCAAATTCAGCATTTTTTCGAACACTATAAAGATTTAGAAAAAGGTAAATGGGTTAAAGTCAAAGGCTGGAAAGGCCCTCAAGATGCGCACAAAGAAATTCTTGAAGGTATTGAAAGATACAAAAAAAGTTAATCTTTAAAACCCATGATGACCCACAATTTCTGATGGGTCTTCATCTTTAAGATACGCAAATTCCCCTGCGACATCTATTTCGATCCAGTCGCATGACAAAGATAAGGTATCAAATCTTTCATCAATCACACAACAATCCAACCATTTCTTTTCGCCATTGATTAGAACAGCTTGAAAACCAATATCTCTCCACGCATTGACTAAATTTTCCATATCAATAGGATTCATGGCACCATCTCTAAAGAGATATTCGTCATACCAAACTCGAGTCCCAAGAGAAGAAGCATGATCAATTAAGCATTGATCCCATCCACCAGGATACTTTTCTTCAATGGTTGATCTTCTAACAATAAAGTTAAAATGCTCTAACGCAATAGCCATTTAAAATTTTTCTTTCTGGTCTAGAAATCGCCACATCCCTGTTGGGAGGTCTCCTAGTAAAACATTGCCAATCCTAACTCTCTTTAATCCAATTACATGAAGACCAACAAGCTCGCACATTCTTCTAATCTGTCTATTTCGCCCTTCGGTTAAAACAAATCGCAATTGATCATCATTCTGCCATTCAACTATAGCTGGCTTTAACTTATAGCCGTCAAGTGAGAGACCGTGCTTTAATAGCTCCAAGCCTTTGTTAACCAATTTTCCTTCAACTCGAACTAAATATTCCTTTTCAATCACACTTTGTTCGCCAATAATTGTTTTAGCAATTCTTCCATCTTGAGTGAGAACCAATAAACCAGAAGAATCAATATCAAGTCTTCCTGCTGGAGCTAATCCATCAGTATTAAATCTTGGATTGCGAGATGAATGCTGTTTCGAAACTTGAAAGTTATCTTGAATAATAAGACTTGCGGCAGGTCTAAAAGCTTTATCATCATCAAGATGCGAAATATAACCGACGGGCTTATTTAATATAACAGTGGCTTTGGAAGATTGTTGAACAGCTGCTTGTTTTTTTAATTCAACTTTTTGTGAACGATAAGCGCGTGTACCTAGTTCAGTAACAACTTTACCATCAAGCATCACGAGACCTTGTTCGATATAAGCATCAGCTTCTCTTCTTGAACAAAGACCAAGCTCAGATAATATTTTAGAAATTCGAACAGCTTCTTCCATCTATAAAATCTTTATGCTTTTTTAAGAAAGCAAGTTTTAAGAACTACAGTATTTCTTCCCTGACCACATTCAACCTCTTCATCATTTTCAGTGAGACGGATGTTTTTGAAAGTCGCACCCCTTTTTAATATATCAGAAGAGCCTTTCACCTTAAGATCTTTAATGACTTGAACAGAGTCACCTTGATTTAATTCATTACCATTGCTATCGCGAACTGACATTAATAATCCTTATGTATTATTTAAGTTTATAAACCAAGATGTTGTCACCCTCTTTAAATCCAAAAATAGAATTGCCTCCAGCAGCAACTGCAATATATTGTGTACCATCAATTTCATAACTTATAGGCGGTGCATTAACACCTGCATCAGCTTTATTTGTCCAAAGTAGCTTTCCTGTTTTTGCATCATATGCATTAAAATTTCCATTACCTTCACCCATAAATACAAGATTACCTTCAGTGGCTAATAAACCCCCTGTTAATGGCTGCGGTGTTTTAACTTGCCATTTAATTTTCTTGGTATTTAAATCAATAGCGGAAAGCAAGCCCCATCGCTCATCTTGTGTGGGCTCAGAAGATGCGTATTTGATTGCAGGCAAATCATCGTGCGCAGGTTCATCGACTAATGTGTACTTGATAGGTGCATGAATCGCTGAAACGAATGCGATTTGATTTTTTTCGTCCAGTGAAGTTGGTCCCCAATTAGCTCCCCCTAATATCCCAGGATATATAACCGTACCTTCAGTTGTCGCTTTAGCAAAAAGATTTTTTTGTGGCACAAATGGTTCTGTCTTTGTTATGAGTTCGCCAGTGATGCGATTATGTATGTAATACCAACCAGTTTTACTAGCCTGACCCACAGCTGGAATTATTTTTCCTTCTTTTTTATAATCAAACAATACCGGAGGGCTCGCTACATCATATCCCCAAACATCATGGGGTACTTGCTGGTAAAACCATTTTAATTTTCCTGAAGTTGCATCAAGAGCTACGAGAGAAACTGTATATAAATTATCTCCAGGCCTTGATGTGTCATTCATTTGTGGTGAAGGATTACCAGTGCCAAAATATAAAATATTTGCGTCTTCATCGATAGCTGGAGTGCTCCATGCAGAGCCACCACCGAATTTCCAAGCTTCTTTATTGTTTTTAAGGTTTTCTTTTTCTTGAGTAATATTGCGATTTAAAGAAATATTGCCTTCAATCGTTTCTCTATATTTACCTTCCCAGCCTTCTGATGGAATTGTATCGAACTGCCATACGCGCTTACCCGTTTGAATGTTATAAGCTGCTAAAAATCCTGGGCGGCCAAACCGACCATCTACTCCAATCACAGCGCCTAATGGTGCGTCAGGTCGTGGCGTATCAACATGGAGGCCATACCCAACACCTGTAATGCCAACAATGACCATATCTTTATAGGTCACAGGTGCCATAGCAATACCTACACCCGTTTGCCCATAAACATCCTTTTGGCTCTTGCTGTCGGACTGGCTTAGTGAGTTACTACTTTCAAATTTATTATCGTTATCAGCAACATCGATATCCCAGATTTTTTTACCTGTTTTTGCATCCAAAGCTATGAGTCTTGCGTCAACAGTACCTATAAAAATTTTGTTACTCGAATAAGCTAATCCTCTATTAGCAGGACCGCAACACATTCTCCAGTTATCTCTTTTTTTATGGCTATAACGCCATATTTCTTTACCTGTTTTTGCATCTAAGGCAACAACATGGTTATGAGGAAGGCTTACAAACATTACATTATTAATTACCAATGGAGATGCTTGAAATGTAGCAGCAACGCCTGATTTAAATTTCCATGCGAGTTCAAGATTTTTTACGTTATCCTGATTAATTTGAGTTAAAGTTGAAAAACGTTGATTGGTAAGATTTTTACCGTATGAAGGCCACTGCTCATCTGAACCAAATTTGAATGAAGGAAGCTTAGGCAACGATATCTTGTCTAAAGACAGCGAATCTATTGATATAGAATCCATAGAGGCGCAGCCTGTGATAATGAGAAAAAATAGACTTAAAAGCGCTGCTTTAATAAATTTCAACGTATATCCTTTCAAAACGATCGTTCGAGCTTTCTAGATTAATAAAGCACTTTATGGATAATGCTTAGTACTGACATCTTATCTCAAGCCATTATTTTTTAATACCGTATATAAACTAACAAATCTCAACATGCAAAAAAATATATTAATCATTGGGGCTGGCATTGCAGGTTGTTCATTAGCTCATTTTTTAGCTAATTCTGGTTGGGATGTGACATTACTAGAAAGCGAAGATAATATTGCCCAAGGAGGCTCAGGAAATCCGGTTGCAGCAATTTATCCAAAATTTATGTTGAATGATGAAGCTTATAATGATTTTATGTTGAAGAGTTTTACATTTACAACAGAATGGATAAGCCAATTAAGACTGAATGAAGTTGATTATCGATTTGATGGAGCAATTGAAATTTTGGAGAAAGCATACGCTCAAAAATTAGAGATTAATTTATCAAAAAAAATTACAGACAAAAAAGATTTTTTTAGCTTAATTAACGAATCAATTTTAAATAAATATTCCATAGAAAGTAATTCAAGCGGGTTTTTATTCTATCAAGGTGGGTGGGTTAATCCTATAGCCCTATGTAGGCAGTTAATAAATCATTCTAATATCAAAATAATTACTCATCAAAAAATAAAATCGATTGAAAAATCAATTGATGAATGGACGCTTAAAACAGAAGATCAAAAAACTTTTAATTCTTCACATGTCGCTATTTGCAATGCTTCATCTGTGAATCAATTTGATCTTACTCAACACTTACATACAGATGCATTCAGAGGGCAAGTGAATTGGATAAATTCAACATCATTTCAAATGCCATCCATTGTCACTTGCGATGAAGGGTATTTGGCACCGCTGATACAAGATAAACATGTTTTTGGCGCAACTTATGCCATGAATGACTTTAATGAAGATTTGAGAACAAGCGATACAAAAAAGAATATTGCGTCAATAAAAGGTATACACAGAAAATTTTATAATTATTGCGAAGCACAAGAGTCAATTGCTGGCAGAGTAGCCTGGCGAGCGTCTACAAAAGACAGAAAGCCTTATGTAGGTCGTGTATTTGATAATCAATTATTTAGAAAAATGCGTGTTAGAGAATTGGCGCGAGCCGATCAACTCCCTTGGCTTAAAAATTTATATATTGCTAGTGGGTTCGGCTCTAGAGGCTTTACATTCGCCCCCTACTGCACTTCTGTTCTCGCAAATTTAATTAATGACAATTTATCTCAAGAAGACAAAAAAACACTAAATTACACAAATCCAGAGAGATATCGACTCAAAAAAATGAGTTTAAAAAAAGTGGCGAGCCAGATATTTAAGGTATAAATTTATATCATGTCAAAAATATTTATTGAAGAAGCAGAAAAATATGAAAGAGAGGGAGATCTTTCAAAAGCTATTCTTTCATTAAAGAAGGCGCTCCAATTAGAACCTGAAAATTATATTATCCAATTAGAACTAGGAAATCTTTGTACTTCAAACAAACAATTCGAAGAAGCTGCAGGTTATTTTAGAAGATGCTTG
>CAINIH010000040.1 GCA_903849185.1 uncultured Methylophilaceae bacterium | reverse complement strand
CTGTGATACGTCTTTCTAAATTACTTAATGTTTCCACTGCTGAAGCCATACTTAAAATTCCCTAAAATTTAGATCGATGGTGCGAAAGGAGAGACTCGAACTCTCACGCCTTGCGGCGCTGGACCCTAAATCCAGTGCGTCTACCAATTCCGCCACTCTCGCGATGATTAAAAAAGTTATATATAACAAAAATTTAGCTCTATTTTATAACAAGTTAGTCTTTATCGAAAAGGAATAATTCAATGAATCAATGAAATAGAGCGATATTTTGATTTAAGATGTCGTAACTTCTTTGAAATTGTTTAAACCCAACCTTAAGATATAAATTGAAAACCCAAGCATCCAAATTACACTTTTTCAAATCTTCGCTTCTGGCTAGTTTTGTAGTGCTTTTTCTCACAAATTGCAGCTTTATTAGCTACGAACAGCAGCCTTTGGTAAATGAAAAAATTGTAGAAAAGATTATCGCAAAAGATCCAGAAAATCCCTCATTTAAGGCTTTTCTTCACGATCAAGGCTTCAAAGATGATCAATTACCCATCAAAGAATGGGGGCTGAATGAACTCATGCTTTGCGCGCTCTTTTTTAATACAAAAATTGAAATTGCTAAAAAAGAATGGAGTATTGCCAAAGATCAAGAGTCCATCGCAGCCATTAAGCCGCCCTCTTCTATTGGCCTCGATACAGGACGAGAAGGTAATAATCAAGATAAATCTAAAAAAGCACTTGGTATTAATTTCAGCACTCTTTTTGAAACGGCTAATAAGGCGAAAATTCGAGAAGAAAAGGCTATCAATCAAACTCTAATTAAGAGGCTTGAGTTAAGAAAATTAGCATGGGACATTAAAACTGAACTCACGACCACGTATTTAGATTATCAACAAAGCCTTTTGAATATTCAATCGATTAGAAATGAAGTCAAAATGCAAAATGATATTGTTAATATGTTAAAAAAGAGAAAAGTGGCAGGTATTGCTTCTTCATCTGAATTAGATCTTAGCCAGCTCGAGCTCAATAAAAATATTCAGAAATTAAATGATGAACAAATACGCATTGTCGAACTTCGAGCTAAGTTAGGAAAAATCACAGGTCTAACACCTGAAAAATTCAATTTATTAACATTAACCCCTCTTAACACAGATACTTTTATAGATGAATTTGATCTCATTTTAAATAACGAATCCAGCAAGAATAAACTTAATAATTTAGGTATCTATAATCGAATAGATTTAAGGATAGCTCTTGCACAATACGCGCTTGCCGAATCTAAACTTAAACTTCAAATTGCTGAGCAATATCCAGATATTACATTCTCACCAGCATATTTATACGATTATGGAGCTAGTAAATGGATCTTAGGTTTATCAACATTAATCCCATCAGCTAACAAAAATAAAACGCTCATTAATGAAGCCAAGAAAATAAGTGATATAGAAGTGTTGTCTATCGAAAAATTACAAACTTCTATACTTAATGACATTCAAAAACTATCCGACAACTATCAAACCAACCGCGCCAAAGTTAAAAAAGGTATAGAAGACAACCAGTCCATTTTAGCCATTGAATCCGGACTAGATAAAAAGTTTAATAATGGAGAAATTGATCGCTTAGAGTTTACAAAAGAAAAATTAAAAAATATGCAATTTAAGCGAAAACTTTATGAAAATAAAGTAGCATTAGTCCAAAGTGGATTTGATTTTGAAAGTATTTTGCAATACCCAATTATTAAGCAAACTCAGATAGTAACGAATGAAAAATAAACTCACATTATTTGTCGTTATACAAGCGATCCTTATTGTTATTCTCATATGGCTTCTAACCTATTTAGGACGAGACGAATTTAATAATGCAAATGATCAAAACGAGGCAAAGAAATCAAATGCATATATTAAAAAAGAAAACGGTATTGATGAAGTTATTATTTCTAAGGCCGTTCAAACAAATAGCGGCATCAAGACAGATAAGATTAAACCTGCAACTCATGCCAGAACAATAACAAGTTACGGCAATGTATTAAATCTAGATATGCTTATTGAACAAAAAAATAAGCTTAATGATATAAAAAGTCAAATTAGTATTCTAAAAAATGAGCTGGCGAGAGACAAAAAAAATTACGAGCGATTCAAATCTCTTAATGAAGATAATAAAAATATTTCTGATAAAACGCTTCAAGAAAGTTTAGTAGCACTTCAAGCAACTCAAGCTAACCTTTCAAAAAGCGAAGCTCTTGTGGATGGTCTCGAGCAAAGTATTAGATCCCAATGGGGAGAAAAAATACTTCTAATGATTCAATCAAAACACCATAACGATATTTTAGATTTCTTATTACACGACAAAGCAAGGCTCGTTAGAATTACGCTTTCAAATAACTTTACTAACGACGTCCCTAAAGATATCAACCTATCTTTAATTGATAGTCCAAATGATCAATTTCTAGCTAAATATTTTTCAGAAGCACCTCAGTTGGATAAAAATCTTCAAGGTAAAACATATTTTTATGTCACGTTTAACAATAAATTAAGATTTGACTCAAGGCTGATTGTATCTGCATCGCAATCAATGAATACCAACGAATCAACTAAATATTTATTTATACCCAAAGAGTCTATTGTTTGGAATGCCGGCAAAGCATGGGTTTACATAAAAATTGCTGAAGATAAATTTATTAGAAAAGCGGTTGATACAAATAATGAAGATAATGACGGCTGGATGATTAAAGAAGATCAAATCAAAGAAAATGACGAAATTGTCTTAAGCGGATCACAGCTTATGCTTTCAGAAGAGTTTAAATATCAAATTAAAAATGAGAATGACGACTAAATCATTATGATGTCGTCCATCGTAAAATTTTCAATTCGATATACTGGCGTAATTATAGGCCTTGCTTGCATTTCAATTATCTTTGGACTATACCAAATTACTCGAAGTCCATTGAATGTTTTTCCAGAATTCTCCCCAACCCAAGTCATTATTCAAACTGAATCTCCAGGATTATCTGCTGACTTAGTAGAATCCTTAGTGACTCAGCCTATCGAAAAAAATTTAGGGGGCACTATTGGCATCGAAACAATTCGCTCACAATCGATTCCAGGACTTTCGGTTATCACAATTATTTTCGATGAAAATACTGATATTTTTCGAAATCGCCAAGTCATTTCTGAAAGACTTTCTTCGATCGCCACAAATATGCCGACAGGCATTGTGCCGAAAATTACACCCCTCACTTCTTCAGCATCATCAGTTCTAGGCATTGGAGTTACATCATCAGAGAAATCATTAAATGAAATAAGAACAGCAGCAGATAGGATCGTCATTCCGCATCTCTTATCTATTCCTGGTGTCGCAGATGTCAATGTATTCGGAGGAAAAGTTAAGCAATACCAAATTGAAATTAACCCAGAAAAATTAATTCAACACAATTTATCAATCGAAGAAGTGTTACTGGCAGCTGAAAAATCAACTGGCATTCGAGGTGCTGGATTTATAGAAAATAATAATCAACGCATCATCGTTAATACTGAGGGTCAATCTAAAACTTTAGAAGAAATTGCAAAGACACCAATCATTAATGCTAAAAATCAAATTGTTTATGTTAAAGACATTGCAGAAGTTAAAGAAGGATCCCTACCTTCGATAAGCGGTGCATCAATAAATGGCCAGGAAGGCGTTTATCTATCAGTTCAAGGGCAGCTTGGTTCAGATACCTATAAATTAACCCACTTAATTGAAGATGCACTTAAAGATATTGAGCCCACATTGGCTTCTCAAAAAATTAATCTCCATCCAAAATTATTTAGGCCCGCTAATTTTATTAATGCTTCTATCCAAGGCGTTCGCTTCGATATTTTAGTTGGTTCTTTTTTGGTTATCGTGATCCTATTTTTATTTTTATTTAACTTCAGGACAGCTTTTATTTCAGCAACAGCAATACCGCTATCACTACTCACAGCAATTTCTGTTTTAAGTTACTTTAATCTTGGTTTAAATATTATGGTTCTGAGTGGCCTAGCAATCGCTTTGGGGGAAGTAGTAGATGATGCCATTATAGATTCTGAAAATATCTTTAGACGACTCAAAGAGAATCTTAGAAGCAAAACACCATTACCTATTAGAACTGTGGTATATGAGGCATCTATGGAAGTAAGAAATTCTGTCGTATACGCAACTGTTATTGTTGCGACTGTATTTCTTCCTCTTTTGTCGCTAAATGGTGTTGCTGGAAAGCTATTTAGTCCTTTAGGTATTGCTTACATTTCATCTATCTTAGCTTCTCTTGTAGTGGCTCTTACTGTAACGCCTGCGCTTTCATACTTACTTCTAGGCTCTTCTAAACTTAAAACAAATGAATCTCCTGTAATTACTAAAATAAAAGAAAAATATATTTCCGTTTTATACAAAATCGAGAAGCGGTCAACCACAATCATTATTTTATCTTTTTCACTAATTGTTCTCGGCTTAACTTTAATACCACTCTTCAAAACACAATTTATTCCAGCATTTCATGAAGGTCACTTCATTATGCATATGACTTCACTTCCTGGCACCTCGGAAAAAGAGTCTTTAAGAATTGGTAATGAAGTATCTAAAAAAATTAGAGTCATTCCTGGTGTTGTTTCAGTAGCTCAATGGATTGGTCGCTCCCCTATGGGCGCAGACACTTTTGGCACACACTACAGTGAATTTGAAATTGAATTAAAAGAGCTTGACGGCCCAGAGCAAAATACCGTTTTAAATAATATTAAAAATATTATTGAAGGTGAATCAAACCAAAAAGTCGATATTGAAAAATCGGAGAAAGGATATGTAGGTCTTAATTTTGCTATTAATACATTTTTAACGGAACGCATTGAAGAAACAATATCCGGCTATCATTCTTCCGTTGTGATTAATGTTTTTGGAAACAATCTTGATACCATCGATCAAGATTCACAAAAAATTTCATATGAGTTGAGCAGGATTAAAGGTGCTAAAAATATCAATCTCGTTTCACCAGCAGGAACGCCACAAATTACAATCCATTTTCTTCCTGACAAATTAAGTCAATGGGGCATCCAAAAAACTGATCTTCTTAACATTATAAGGGCAGCTTATGAAGGCTTTCCTGTAGCACAAATTTATGAGGGTAATGCACCTGTAAATATCTCAGTTATTTTAAACAAAGATTATCGAGATGACATTACAGACATTGAGAAGCTACCTATCACAACACCTGAAGGTAAAATCATTCACCTCGGCCAGGTCGCATATATTGCTCAAGAAAATGGGCGCTCTAAAATCCTTCATCAAGGTGGAAAGCGTATACAAACAATTACTGCAGATATTGACCAAAGAGATATTGCTGATTTTGATCGAGAGCTTAAAGCTAAACTTAAGACTCTAAAACTTAATCCAGGTAATTATTATGAGATTACTGGGGAAGCAGAAGCAAATGCAAAATCACAAGAAGAGCTTATTGTACATTCAATCATTGCAGGAGCGGCGGTTCTTCTTATGTTATACATAGCATTTGGTAATTTAAGAAATTTAATGCTTACATTATTCAACCTTCCTTTCGCTCTCATAGGCGGGGTGATTGCTGTAATGTTTAATGCAGGATGGATCTCTATTGGTTCTCTTGTTGGATTTGTGACGCTATTTGGTATAACTTTAAGAAATTCTATTATGCTGATATCCCATTATCAACACCTTATCGATGTTGAAGGTTACGTATGGAATTTGGAGACATGCATTAAAGGCGCCTCTGAAAGATTACCTTCAATTTTAATGACAGCTATTGTAACTGCTTTAGGTTTGCTTCCGCTGGCATTAGGGAGTGGTCAACCAGGAAAAGAGATTGAGGGTCCTATGGCTACTATCATTGTTGGAGGGCTTGTGACTTCGACCATATTAAATCTATTAATTTTGCCAAGCATCATGTTACATTTCGGAAAATTTGTTAAAAAAGATTAATTTAATCTACTTTAAAAAAATTTATCCATTTTCGAATATTAGACGCTTTGAATGAAATTTCATCAAATTCATTTTTTGAATTTGACTGAGCAACAATACCTCCGCCAGAATAAAAATGAATATTATTATCTTTTCTAACCAAAGTCCGAATTGCTATATTGGTATCCATATTATGATTGAAGCCAATATAACCAATTGAGCCACAATAAATATCACGTCTGTGTGGCTCTAAATCAGAAATAATCTCCATTGATCATAGATCG
>CAINIH010000039.1 GCA_903849185.1 uncultured Methylophilaceae bacterium | reverse complement strand
TCAACCACCTGCCTCACTGCTTCAGATTTAAACTCTGCAGCAAATCGTTCTTTTGCCATCATTACCTCCGCTATGTTTAATTAAACTATAACGGTGTCTACCATAGTGTGGGAAGTCCACCGCACTATTCATTTCCATAATTTTCTCCAAATTAATCAACAAATGCTTTGGCAGTTTATCTTAGTTTTTACCATTTAAGCTATGCCTGTCATCCCCACAGATGTACATCTTTTGCTAGTGCCAATAATTCACGTAAATTCACCAGAAAATGGCTGGTTTTAATAGAAATACAGGGCGTGTGCTGCAATCACCAGCACCACGGTTCTCCACACCTTGCGAAAATTGCGCACTATTTTTTTACAGTTAGCGTATTTGATTTTGGTAAATATCCATATGCGCTTCTACGAATTTAAAACAATCAAACCCATCCAGCCACTAACACCAGCCCAAGCTCGCATATGTGCGTTAAAACAGCAACAAACACGGGCTAAAGACGCTTTAACTGCTGAGCGTGATAGACAAAAACAGGCTAAAGAAACAGAACGAGTACAGAAAGCACAGCAGACACTAGCGAAAGCTAGACTAACTTAAAACTTACAGGCAATAAAAAACCCGCCGAAGCGGGTTTTTAACATTCAAACTAAAACTGTTTAGATTAGAACTTCATACGTACGCCGGCACCAACTGTGTCAACATTTGTGTAGTTAGATGCACTTGGATACTTATCACCAGAGAAGTGATTAGTTGTATAAGCAAAATAAGTGTCAAAACGTTTATTTAACTTATAGTCTGCAATAAATGTCCATGTGTCGATATCACCTTGCGTATTAGTTGATACGCCACTAGCAAGCTGTTTAGCATCAAATTTAGTTGCATAATAACCCAATGAAGCAGACAAGCCTGCTAGCATTGGAACACGCTTAGCGAAGTCATAATTAGCACCAATCCAGTAAACATTATTGTCTTGAGATTGACCAGCACTAAACGCACTAGTTGCAACACCACCATAAACTGACTGGTTAAATAATGAACCGTAGCCAAGTGTAGCATCTGAAGATGGTTTCAACTTGTACCATTCCCATCCACCAGATACCTTAATATCTTCAGTTGGAGTCCATTTTGCTGCAAGCATTGTTGCATCAGTATTATATAGCCCAGCAGAGATAGTACCTAAAGCATCGATACCTTGTACAGTAGTTGCTGTGCCAGCTTTTAAGGCATCAGTGAACTTATCGTAAGCAAACTGAACACCAAACGTAGCATTCTCATAGCCTACTTGACCTGTTACACCATAACCGTGATCTACATTACCTGATGCATTACCAAACTCATACATACCAGCGATGTTAACTTTACCTTCCATAGGCGCATCGAATGTGTTGGCATATTTAAGTGAGTTTTTCATACGAGAGTTTTCTGAAACACCACCACCACCACCAACAGTACCGCTCTCACCTAAAGGAGAGAAGGTATCTGCTTTGCCATTTGGATCATAAGCGCCAGTAATTTCATAGAATGGGTTGTATTGAGTACCGTAAGAAACTTTACCTAACTTACCACCATCAATACCCGCCCATGCTTGACGAGCAAAAAACTCACCATTCAATGAAGAGTCAGCACTTAAGGTTGAGTTTGCACCCGTACCTGAGTTTTGTGCCAATGTTTTAGCAGCATTATTTAATTTCATATCAAGTGGGTTAAAACCAGCTTCGAATTGGTAAATAAATTTGAATTTATTATCCATAGCTTCGAACAAGCTAACACCACCTTTTAAACCAATACGTGAGTCTTGCAAACCACCATTGATCCATGCCGTCTGTGATGTAACCGATGGGTTAATCTTAGCACCAGAGTATGGGTAAAGGTTGTTTGGCAACTCTTTGTTAGCTGGCAATGAGTGATTAGCATGTGCACCGCCAATATCAATAACACCATATACTTGCACGTCAGCATCGTGACCAGCTAGCTTTGTTTCATATTTAAATGGTGCATCAGAATTAATAAAATCAAACTCTTTAGCTTCAGCTGCTTTCTCATCAGCCTTAGCTTTTGATTGAGCACCTTTAGTGATTAACTTACCTTCTTCTTCAGTTAACACAGCTTTTGAAACTAAAGCGTCAACGATATCTGTGGTGCTATCTGCTAAGGCAATTTGACCTGCCATTAACAAAACAGCGCCAGATACTGCAACGGCTAATTTTTTATTAAATTTCATTTGTTATTCCCCTTGAGTTTTACTTTAAGTTTTTTAAATTCGAATTTAGTCATACTTAATAGCTTCTGACATGATTGAATACTACGGGGTCAATATGACACTTATGTGACAAACAAATATTACATGTGGTTTTTTTGAATATATTTTTGATTTGTTGTAAAAAAACAACAAAATTGCTATTTACAGCTTACATACGGGCATTTCAAGTAACTTTAATTGCTAAATTTTTATTAAAAATGAATATGATTCTGATCGAATTCAACTTCACCTGTAACTAGGTTATACACCGCACCAACTAACCCAATTTCTTTTTTCTCAATCATATCAGTTAGGAGTGGGCTTCTCTTTAAGATGCGCTCCATCTGCACTTCAACGTTATGGAAACAAACCTTCTCAACGAACGCATCGTTATTTGAATCGCGGTGATCTGAAATTGTTTTTTCTAATGCAACTGCTGGATCAATGAGTTCAATGATCTCACCGATGTTGCCGCCCTTATAATGATCACACGCCGCTTTAATCGCGCCACAATTTGAGTGCCCCATGACTACGACCAATTTTGAACCTAGGTATTTACAAGAAAATTCTAAACTGCCAATTGCTTTAATCGATGCGATATTTCCTGCAAGACGTACACTAAAAATATCGCCTAAGTTCTGATCGAAAATAAGCTCAACAGTCGTTCTTGAATCACTGCAACCTAAAACAGATGCAAAAGGATGTTGCTTCTCTTTAATGACATCACGCACGCTCAGCATGTCATGCTCGCGCTGCACATTATTTTTAAAGCGCTGATTACCTTCGATCAAAATATCGAGCGCCTGTCTCGGTGTTAATTTATCTCGATCTTCTAGAGGATGACGATACATATAATTAATTTACTTCAGGGCGCATGTGTGGAAATAGAATTACATCGCGAATAGAAGGGCTATCCGTGAGAAGCATCACGAGTCGATCGATACCAATACCACAACCGCCTGTCGGTGGCATGCCGTATTCAAGCGCTCTAATAAAATCAGCGTCGTAGAACATCGCTTCATGGTCGCCTGCTTCTTTTGCTTTTGCTTGTGCGTGGAAACGTTGCGCTTGATCTTCTGCGTCATTCAATTCTGAAAATCCATTTGCAATTTCTCGTCCTGCGATGAAGAGTTCAAAACGTTCTGTGATCTCTTTATTTTTATCTGACGCACGAGCAAGCGGTGACACTTCAACAGGGTAATCAATAATGTATGTTGGATTCCAAAGCTGAGCTTCAGCAGTGCCTTCAAAGAGCGCTAACTGTAAAGCGCCTAAGCCAGAATGATCAAAAGCTTTGTGATCATATTTTAAAAGTTCAGCGCGTAAGAATTTTTCATCGTTGAGTTGGGCATCAGTATATTGCGGTGCATATTTTTTAATAGCGCCAACAATTGTGAGTCGCTCAAATGGATCAGTGAAATTAATTTCACGACCTTGATATTCAATGGTCGTTTTACCTAAAGCAATCATCGCCGCATCGCGAATACAATCTTCGGTAAACTGCATCAGCCAATTGTAATCTGTGTAAGCTGCATAAAATTCCATCATCGTAAATTCAGGATTGTGTCTTACACTCAAGCCTTCATTTCTAAAGTTACGATTAATTTCAAAGACACGATCAAATCCACCGACAACTAATCGTTTCAAATAAAGCTCAGGCGCGATACGCATATACATTTGCATATCGAGTGCGTTGTGATGTGTGATAAAGGGTTTCGCTGCGGCCCCTCCTGGGATTGGATGGAGCATAGGCGTCTCTACTTCATTGAAACAATGTTTCACCATAAAAGCACGAATGCCACTCATGATTTTTGTTCTAGTTAAAAATGTTTGTTTTGTCTCATCGCTCATAATCAAGTCAACATAGCGCTGACGATACTTTACTTCTTGATCAGCGAGACCGTGAAATTTTTCAGGAAGTGGGCGAATTGATTTTGTGAGTAATCTTAAATGACTTACACGAATAGAAAGTTCACCCGTTTTTGTTTTAAATAAAACACCGGTCGCACCTAGGATATCGCCCAAGTCCCAATGCTTGAAATTCTCATAAATTGTTTCTGCATCATCGTTTTTAATATTCTCTTTGGAAATAAAAAGTTGAATGCGTCCTGATCCATCTTGAAGTGTGGCAAAGCTCGCTTTACCCATGACACGCTTTAACATCATACGTCCGGCCACAGTCACTTCAAAAGCTTTAGGTTCGAGCGCATCATTTTCTAACACGCCAAATTCTTCATGAATCGTTTTTGCAAAATGCTGAGGCTTAAAGTCGTTTGGAAATGCAACGCCTGCTTCTCTTATTTTTTTTAATTTTTCACGACGCTCTAATATGACGTGATTTTCATTTTGCTCTATCGGTTGATTTTCTTCTGACAACTTTTACACTCCCTGCTTTAAGCTTTCACTAATAAATGGATCAAGGTCGCCATCGAGCACGCCTTGTGTATTACCAACTTCAACATTCGTACGTAAATCTTTAATGCGCGATTGATCGAGCACATAACTTCTAATTTGATGCCCCCAACCTATATCTGTTTTTGCATCTTCCAGCGCTTGCTTTTCTTCGTTACGCTTATTTAACTCTAACGCATAAAGTTGCGCACGTAACATATTCATCGCTTCTGCTTTATTACGATGCTGCGATCTATCATCCTGGCATTGCACAACTGTATTCGTTGGAATATGCGTAATGCGAACGGCTGAGTCAGTCTTATTAATATGTTGACCACCCGCGCCCGAAGCTCTAAATGTATCGATTCTTAAATCGGCTGGATTAATATCCACCTCAATCGAATCATCCACCTCAGGATAAACTTGCACACTTGCAAATGATGTATGACGTCTATTACCTGAGTCAAATGGTGATTTTCGAACCAACCGATGGACTCCCGTTTCGGTTCTTAAATGTCCAAAAGCATAATCACCCGATAGTTTTAATGTCGCACTTTTAATACCTGCGATATCTCCATCTGAAATATCAAGCACTTCTACTTTAAATCCTTTTCGTTCTCCATACCTTATATACATGCGAAGAAGCATATTCGCCCAGTCTTGCGCCTCAGTGCCGCCACTGCCTGACTGAAAATTAATGAAGCAGTTATTCGCATCCATAGGATGGGAAAACATGCGGCGGAATTCCATCGCCTCTACACTTTTTTCTAAGGTATCACTTTCCTCTAAGACTACCTTAAGCGTATCGTCATCATTCTCATTACGAGCTAGCTCAAATAACTCGCATTGGTCTTTGAGATTCATCGCAAGATTCTGAAGTCCATTCACAATAAAGTCGAGCTCACGCTTTTCTTTACCTAGGGTCTGACTTTTGGCCTGATCATTCCAAATGGAAGGATCTTCAAGCTCTTTTGAAATTTGATCTAAGCGAGACTTTTTGACGTCAAAGTCAAAGATACCCCCTAAGTGCTTGATGACGCTCATTTAATCCATCAAGTCGGTGTTGAATCAGGTTAAGGGTTTCTGCATCCATGGGCTTTTTTATCTATTAAAACAATGAATTATACATTTAAATGGCTACTTAATTTTCTGTCATATATCTGTCACAATTAGCTCATACACTGACTCCAGATTCAATAACTTAAAACAAATCCAGGAGCCTTTAATGAAATCCAATAAAATCAAAAGCTTAGGTTTAGCGGCTTTAGTTGCTTCAACCTTCACTTTTTCATATAACGTTAACGCAGAAGTTAAAACGATTGCGATCGACGGTTCTTCTACTGTTTACCCTATTACTGAAGCTGTTGCTGAAGACTTCCAAAAGAAAACAGGCACTAAAGTGACTGTAGGTATTTCAGGTACAGGTGGTGGTTTCAAAAAATTCTGTCGTGGCGAAACCATGATTTCAGATGCATCACGTCCAATCCTTAAAAAAGAAATCGATATGTGTGCTGAAAACGGCATCACATACATCGAGCTTCCAATTGCATATGACGCTTTAACTGTTGTTACAAATAAAGCTAACACTTGGGCTAAATCATTAACAGTTGCTGAACTCAATAAAATTTGGGCATCAGGTAGCTCAGTTAAAAACTGGAAAGATGTGAATTCAACATTCCCTGATCAACCGATGAAGCTTTTTGGCCCTGGTGCTGACTCAGGTACATTCGACTACTTCACAGAAGCTATTAACGGCAAAGCTAAATCATCACGCTCTGACTACACAGCTTCTGAAGATGACAACGTCTTAGTGACAGGTGTATCAGGTGACAAAGGCGGCTTAGGTTATTTCGGTCTTGCGTACTATCTTGAAAACAAAGATAAATTAAGTGCTGTAGGTATTGTGGCTAAAGATAAAACAGCTGCTGTATTGCCATCTGAAGCAACGGTGATGGATGGCACATATCAACCATTAGCTCGCCCACTCTTTATTTATGTAAATGCAACAAAAGGTGCATTTGATAAAGACGTGAAGGCTTTTGTTGAATATTTCCTAGCTAATGCTCCTAAGTTAGTGAAAGAAGTAAAATACGTACCACTCAATACAAGCGAATATGCTGCTGTAACTAAACACTGGCAATCTAAAAAATCTGGTTCAGGCTTTGGCGGTGTGCCTGAAGTGGGCGTTAAGATTGAAGACCTTATCAAGCGCATTAAAGACTAAGCACTGAAAGGCTTTTAAAGCAATAAGTAACGATTAAAAAAAGGCGGCACAAATGCCGCCTTTTTTAACTTTGAAACGCTACAATAATTTTTAAGTTACTCAATAGAAAAAATAAATTGGCAACCACTCAATTAAAAGATCCACCGATTAGTAAAAGACTCGCAAAGAATATTAAGCGAAATTTTATTGAGCGTGTGATTGAAATTATTTTAATGTTTTCAGCGCTCACCGCTGTATTCATTACATTGGGTATTGTTTATATTTTAGTTTCAGAAGCAGCAGGATTTTTTAAAGATGTCAGTGTTTACGAATTCTTAACAAGTAGACAATGGAGTCCGCTTTTTGAAGATGCTCATTACGGCATTCTCCCTCTTGTATCAGGAACATTAACAACATCTTTTATAGCGCTTGGTATCGCTGTTCCTATTGGAACCATTGCAGCTATCTACCTATCTGAATTTGCATCTCACAAAGCACGTGAAACTGTTAAACCGATACTAGAGCTTCTTGTGGGTGTTCCCACAGTAGTCTTTGGTTACTTTGCCCTTCTTTTTGTAACCCCAATTCTACAAAAAATAATTCCTGACTTGCCCACATTCAATATGCTAGGTGCAGGTATTGTGATGGGCATTATGATTATCCCTTATATTGCATCGGTTGCTGAAGATGCGATGAGAGCGGTTCCCATGCAAATGCGTGAGGGTTCTTATGCAATGGGTGCCACGAAATTTCAGACAGCTATTCGCGTCGTCACACCTGCCGCAACATCCGGAATCATTGCAGCTTACATTTTAGGTATCAGCCGTGCAGTTGGTGAAACAATGGTCGTTGCAATTGCAGCAGGCCAACAACCTACATTGACATTCAATCCATTAGAAGGTGCAGCCACCATCACAGCCTACATCGTTCAAGTTGCTATGGGTGATCTGCCACATGGCAGTCTTGGTTATCAAAGTATATTTGCTGCAGGCATGGTCTTATTCGTGCTGACCTTCTTATTTAATATTCTAGGCCATATGGCTCGTAAACGATTCGCGGAAAGATATTAATGATGAAGGAAAATATGTCGAATTCAGAGGAAAGTTTAATTAAGCCTAAAACGCTTGAAGAAGTACGCGCTATGATCAAATCTCATAAGCGTAATGACTTTATCTTCTCATCCATAGGTTTATTAACCATCATATTTGCACTTCTCACATTGCTCATTTTATTCGTTGACCTTGTGATGGATGGGTATCCAAAATTAAACTATGAATTCTTTACTGATTTTCCATCAAGACGAGCAGCACATGCGGGAATTTTATCTGCTTGGGTAGGATCATCTTTAATTATGTTAGTTACATTTGTGACTGCTGTGCCTATGGGTGTTGCAACAGGAGTTTATTTGGAAGAATACGCTCCCAAAAATTGGTTTACAGACATTATCGAAATTAATGTAACGAATCTCGCAGGTGTGCCATCGATTATTTATGGCTTATTGGCATTGGGATTATTTGTATACACATTTCACCTAGGTCAAACTATTGTGACGGCCGGATTAACGCTCGGCCTTCTTATGCTTCCTATTGTGATCGTATCAACTCGAGAAGCTATACGCTCAATTCCTGTCGCTATTCGTGAAGCAGCGTACGCTGTAGGAGCAACTAAATGGCAAGTGATGCTTCATCACGTCATTCAATATTCTTTTGGTGGTATTCTCACCGGTATTATTATTGGTATGGCACGAGCGCTAGGCGAAACAGCGCCTATTATTACTGTGGGAGCTTTGACCTTCATCGCATTCTTACCACCAGCACCTTTAACTAGCGTACCCCCATTTATTTCTTTTGAATGGCTTCAATCTGGATTTACGGTTCTACCGATTCAAATGTTTAGCTGGCTCTCAAGACCTGAACATGCATTTCACATCAATGCAGCTGCAGCTGGTGCAGTGATTATCATGCTTACCCTTCTCATGAATGGTACAGCTATTTGGTTACGTTACCGTATTAGAAAAAACATTAAGTGGTAAATTTTATTTACAGGAAAAAAAATGGCACAAAATAAACTTGATATTAAAGCTGAAGCAAAGAATCTTAACTTTTTTTATGCGGATGGCACTAAGGCATTAAAAAATGTAAGTCTTCCTGTTTATGAAAATAAGATCACAGCCCTCATTGGTCCATCAGGTTGTGGCAAATCAACATTCTTGCGCTGCTTTAATCGCATGCATGATTTATATCCAGGCAATCGCTACGATGGTCAAATCCTTCTTCACCCTGACAACACAAACGTACTTGCTAAAGGAGTTGATCCTATCGAAGTGCGTATGCGCATTAGCATGGTATTCCAAAAACCTAATCCATTTCCAAAATCTATTTATGAGAATGTAGCTTATGGCTTAAGAGTTCGTGGTGAAAGATCAAAATCTGCTGTCGATGACAAAGTAGAAGAAGCATTAAAAGGTGCATCACTTTGGAATGAAGTTAAAAATAGATTACAAGATTTAGCGTTTAACTTATCAGGAGGCCAACAACAGCGTTTATGTATTGCGCGTGCATTAGCGACTGATCCTGAAATTATGCTATTCGATGAACCAACTTCAGCACTTGATCCAATTGCCACTGTGAATATTGAAGAGCTAATGTCTGGCTTAAAAAATAAATTATCAATTTTAGTGGTAACACATAACATGCAACAGGCTGCACGTATTTCTGATTACACAGCTTATATGTATCTAGGTGAGATGATTGAATTTGATGCAACGGATAAAATCTTCACAAACCCAAGCAAGAAAGAAACAGAAGATTACATTACAGGTAAGTTCGGCTAGTCTTCTAAATTGCTTCACAGTACAAAAAAATTCTTTAAAAAAAATTTAAAGTGGTTTGCTACTTTTTTTATCTTATTAGGGTTGCTTCTTACCAACCTTAATCTCTATCCTTACAATATTTTTTCTCACAGCTTAGGCGTTTTAGGTTGGACGTTTACAGGCTATTTAAGTAAAGACAGGGCCATCATGATTAATTTTGGATTGCAAATCCCTTTATTCATGATCGGCTATTTAAAAATCTTTGGATTTTAGTTAGGCTATTTCTCTAACCTTATCAGCAATAAAGTTGGCGTGATTTTTGACCGCTTCTAAATCTTCCCCTTCTACCATCACTCGAATTTTAGGCTCTGTACCTGAAGGCCTTAAAAGTACACGGCCTTTACTATTTAATTTCGTCTCTACATTTTTTACAGCATCTTGAATTGATTTATTTTTTTCTAAATCAATTTTTTTATGTGTCTCAACATTAATTAAAACTTGAGGATAGAGTGGTGAATCCTTAGTAGCTTCATGAAGCGATTGATTGAGGAGTCGCAATGATTTTAAAACTTGCAAAGAAGCGATGATGGCATCTCCTGTGGAGTGCTGATCAAGAGTAAGTATATGACCAGAATTTTCACCACCAATATGCCAACCTTTTTCAAGCAAAGCTTCTAAAACATAACGATCGCCTACATGCGTTCTTACAAATTCAACCCCTAATTCTTGGAGCGCTTTTTCAATGGCCATATTGGTCATCAGCGTTCCGACTACACCGCCTTTTAATTGATTTTTTTCTTTTAAAGCACGCGCAATTACCAAAACAAGCTGATCTCCATCAATGATATTACCTTCATGATCAATCATCACCACACGATCACCATCACCATCAAAAGCAATACCTAAATCTGCTTTATGTTTTAAAGTCGCCTCTTTAATCGTTTTTGGATTTGTAGAACCGACATCGAGATTAATATTAAATCCATCAGGCTCATTACCAATAGCAATCACTTCAGCGCCGAGCTCTGAAAATATTTTAGGGCCAACACGATAAGTGGCACCATGCGCACAATCGAGCACAATTTTAAGTCCACGAAGATTGAGTTTTTCTGGGAATGTACTTTTACAAAATTCGACGTAACGACCTTCGGCATCATCCAAACGTTTCGCTTTACCTAGCTCGTGAGGTAATACTGTTTTGATAGGTTGGCTTAAGGCTAATTCAACCTCTGTTTCAAAAGCATCAGGTAATTTTTCACCAGCCTCTGAAAATATTTTAATACCGTTATCTGGAAATGGATTATGTGATGCAGAAATCACAATGCCCGCTTGCGACCTTAAAGCTTTAGTAAGATAAGCAATCGCTGGTGTTGGCATGGGGCCTGTTAAATAAACATCCACGCCTGCTGCAATAAATCCAGATTCTAAAGCCGATTCGAGCATATAGCCTGAGACTCTTGTATCTTTACCAATCACAACACTTGGGCGTTTAATTTTTTTATCAGTATTATTTTTAACAAGAATAGAACCGATTGCGAAGCCTAAACGAATGAAGAAATCGGGTGTAATAGGATCTTGTCCCACAACCCCACGAATGCCATCTGTACCGAAATAATGTCTTGTCATAATTAAGCTATGCCTTGCGCTACATTAATAATTTTAAGTGCGCTTTTTGTTTCTTTTACATCGTGAACTCGTAGTATTTTAGCGCCTTTTATCACTGAAAAGATAGCCGCAGCAATACTGCCTGATAAATGATCATCATGCTCACCGCTTAAAATTTTTCTGATAAATGATTTTCTAGAAAGGCCTACAAGAAGAGGTAACTTTAAAGACTGCAATGACTCAAGGTGTTGAAGAAGCTCTATATTATGTTCGAATGTTTTACCAAACCCAAAGCCTGGATCTAATATCATGCGTGACTTATCAATACCTTCACTCACAAGATCATTTGCACGCGCTTCTAAAAATAATTTCACTTCGTTAACGACATTTATATATTGAGGATTTATTTGCATCGTTTGAGGTGTGCCTTGCATATGCATTAAACATATGCCAACTTTCGAATGTTTAATGGCATCGACAGCACCAGGTTGGCTTAATGCATAAACATCATTGATCATCGCAACATCTATATCAATGACTTCTTTCATCACTTCAGCTTTATAAGTATCTACAGAGATGGCAATATCAGAATCTTTCTTTAAAGCTTCGATGATAGGCATGATACGTTTTAATTCTTCATCCGCACTTACAGGTTCTGATCCAGGACGCGTCGACTCACCACCGATATCGATGATATCCACACCCTCTTCAATCATTTCATGAGCGCGTTTTAAAGCTTCATTAAGCGTTAAATATTTACCGCCATCAGAAAATGAATCGGGTGTGATATTTAAAATGCCCATGAGAAGTGGACGTTTTAAATCAAAGACATGTTTATTTAATTGCAGCATGATAAAAAAACAAAGGCTAGATAAACTAGCCTTGATTTCATTTAACCCTTAGCACTCGGTTGAGGAACCACGGCTACTTTCGTGCCTGAAGACCCCTTATCACCCTTAGGTGGATTAGGTGTTTGTTTAGGTTTTGGTGGTCTCGCCTTTTTACCTGCCATGATGTCATTGATTTGATCTGCATCAATGGTTTCATATTCAAGCAAAGCCTTAGCCATCGCCTCAACTTTACGACGATTTTTTTCAATCAATTTTCTAGCAACACTATATTGTTCATCAAGAATGCGACGAATTTCAGCGTCTACTTTTTGCTGGGTGGCTTCTGAAATTGTTTTAGAAGACATGGCACCAAAGAATGAATCTTGATCTTGTCCAACATAAACCATCGTACCTAATTTGTCCGACATACCGTAACGCGTCACCATGTCACGCGCTAATTTTGTTGCACGCTCAAAATCATTCGATGCGCCTGTCGACATTTGCTTCATAAATACTTCCTCAGCAATACGTCCGCCGAAGAGGATCGAAATTTCTTCTAGCATTTTATTCTTATAGTTACTGATGCGATCAAACTCTGGCAATTGCCAAGTGAGTCCTAATGCCCAACCGCGAGGCATGATAGTTACCTTATGAACAGGATCTGCGTGGGGTAACAATTTCGCAACCACCGCATGTCCTGATTCATGGTATGCCGTATTCATACGCTCTTCTTCTCGCATGACAAGTGATTTTCTTTCAGGGCCCATGAAGATTTTATCTTTAGCGTCTTCAAAATCTTGCATATCTACAGTTCGTTTATTGCGACGCGCTGCAAACAATGCTGACTCATTCACAAGATTTGCTAAGTCTGCGCCTGAAAAACCGGGCGTACCTCTCGCAATGATGCTAGCCTTCACATCAGGGTCTGCCGGAATTTTTCTCATATGAACCAATAGAATTTCTTCACGGCCTTTAATATCAGGGAGTGACACCATTACTTGACGATCAAAACGTCCTGGACGTAGCAAGGCTTTATCAAGTACATCAGCACGATTGGTTGCCGCAATGACAATCACGCCTGAATTTGCTTCAAAGCCATCAAGCTCAACTAAAAGTTGATTAAGTGTTTGTTCGCGCTCATCGTTGCCACCGCCAGTGCCCTGACCGCGATGACGACCTACTGCATCAATTTCATCAATAAAGATAATGCATGGTGCGCTTTTTTTAGCTTGTTCAAACATATCACGAACGCGAGCAGCACCTACACCTACAAACATTTCTACGAAGTCAGATCCTGAAATCGTAAAGAAAGGAACCTTTGCTTCACCAGCGATAGCGCGTGCCAATAATGTTTTACCTGTGCCTGGAGGCCCTACCATGAGGACACCCCTTGGAATACGGCCGCCTAATTTATGGAACTTACCTGGATCTTTTAAGAACTCAACGATCTCTGTCACTTCTTCTTTAGCTTCATCGCATCCTGCGACGTCAGCAAATGTTGTTTGATTGTTCGTTTGATCAAGTTGTCTTGCTTTGCTCTTACCAAATGAGAACGGACCGCCACCTTTGGATCCACCTTGCATTTGACGCATAAAGAAAATCCATACACCTACAAGAAGAATCATCGGGAACCATGAAATGAAAATACTCATAAGCACTGATTGCTGCTCTTCAGGTTTAGCTTCAACAATGACATTATTTTTTAGAAGATCAGATACTAGCCAAGGGTCTGTCGGAGCATAGGTATTAAATTTTTTACCCTCACTCGTCGTACCTTTAATTTTGTGGTTATCAATTTCAACTTTGGCGATCTTGCCTTCTTTCACTTGTTCCATGAATTGTGAATAGACAAGTGCTGTTTCAGTTTTGGAAGCACCTGAAAACTGATTGAAAATAGTCATAAGAATGAGTGCGATCGCAACCCAAATGGCAATACTTTTTAGTGTGCTGTTATTCAATTGATGGATGACCTCGTATCATCTGTTTTAATCATTTTATTTTAAACCTAATTACGTGACTTCATTGTGACTTTTTAAGCTTTTGCAAAGCCTAGCAAGTAAACTTCACTACTACGATCACGTGAGGCTTTAGGCTTCACTGTAATCACCTTTTCAAACTCAGGACGCATCTTTTTTACCAGTTCATCAAAGTCGCTACCTACGAAGGTTTTGACTAGAAAATGGCCGCCTGGTTTCAACCATTCTAAAGAAAAGTCTAAAGCCAGCTCAGTGAGATACATGACGCTTGGCTGATCAACTGTCTTGATACCTGTAATATTGGGGGCCATGTCCGAAATTACAAGGTCTATCGGCGAATTATTTAAGTGGGTTTCAAGCTCTCTCAAAGAGGCTTCTTCTCTAAAATCGCCTTGAATAAAGTCCACTCTAGGAATAGGGTCCATGGGCAATAAATCCATAGCAATAATATGGCCTTTGCCTTGAAGCAGTTTAGCTACCACTTGAGACCAACTTCCTGGTGCTGAACCTAAGTCGACGACATTCATCCCGGGCTTAATAAGCTTATATTTCTCATGAATCTCCATGAGCTTATAAGCAGCTCTCGACCTAAACCCATCTTTCTGGGCCTGTTTAACGAAGGCATCATTCACATGCTCTTGCATCCAGGCCTTGCTAGTTCTTGTTCTTTTCATCTGTTAAAATCGATTCTTTAGATCTTTAGAAGTTTTCTACCTTGAATTCAAAAGCCATTGCATATCTTCGAAGCTTAGCCCACACATTAAATCCAGTTGTCAGAATTGGCAATAAAGGTTTAACAGCATCTGTCATTAAAGAAATTGATCTTAATTTAAAAGCACATGGGTTGATTAAAATTAAAATCCAAAATGACGAAAAATCGGTTCGTGAGTCTATGTTGAACGAAATATGTGAGACGCTTCAAGCGACCGCTGTTCATCATATTGGCTTACAAATTATTGTCTATCGTGCGGCATCAGAGCCTAAGATTGTGCTACCTAAATAATTATCTAATTTTTAAGATAGCAAAAACACCTAAGAAACACTCAAGTAAATAAGCAATACTTGAGATGCCATGCCACGTTGCAAATCGATCTGCAAACACACTCTCCATTACATCTTTTGGCATCGCTTCTAATTTGAATTTTTGTAATAGCGGATTAATGCCTAAATGGCTAATCAAAATGAGAACAAGTATGAGTAAAATGAGCCAGAAGAAACCTTGCTTTAATGCGTTCGTGCCAAACTGGTAAACACGTTGAATCAGTAGAAAAATACTAGCGGCCATACCGACATAAGCCATCATTTGAAAAAGCTGTCCTGCAATGTTGCCCGCAAGCTGCGCCTCAGGAATCAATTTGAATAATTCATAAGCCACAATACCCACAACCCACAACCCACCTATCCAAAAGGTTGCGGTAATAACTGCTAAATTTTCTAACCATTGTTTCATTGTGTTTTTAGTTTAATACAAAAATGAGTTTAATTTATAGATACTTGATATCTAGTATTTCATAAGATTTGGCCCCACCTGGAGTATTCACTTCGGCCACGTCCCCAATAGCTTTACCAATAAATGCTTTTGCAATTGGCGAATTAATTGAAATCTTTTTATGTTTAATATCAGCCTCATCATCTCCTACAATTTGGTAGGTAAAGATATCTTCAGTGTCCAAATCTTGGGCTTCAACTGTACAGCCAAATACACATTGATTCTCACCCACAATGGTGGAAGGATCAATGACCATCGCATTCGATAATTTTGCTTCGATTTCAGCAATACGGCCTTCGATAAAACTTTGACGTTCTTTCGCAGACTCGTATTCAGCATTCTCAGATAAATCACCTTGCGCTCTAGCTTCTGAGATTGCTTGGATAATATTTGGGCGATCAACACTTTTTAAACGTTGTAGTTCTTCCTTAAGAAGTTCAGCACCTTTAATGGTCATGGGTATTTGTTTAAGCATATTCATTCCTATTAAAACAAAAACCACGCTCTTTAAATGGAGTGTGGTTTATAAAAATTGAGTGTATTTTAACTAAGTTCTTTATGCAAGCTTTGGATAGAGGTGACGGTAATCTCTTCTACGAAGTTCATACCGATACATGCTGCTTTAGCCCCTGCAATGGTTGTGTAATAAGTTACTTTATTTTGTAGCGCAAATCTTCTAATTTCGTATGAATCTGAAATAGCACGTTTATCCTCTGTCACATTCACGATAAAAGAAATCTCATTATTCTTAATCATGTCAACAATGTGAGGTCTGCCTTCTGCTACTTTGTTAACTGGCTCAACATGAAGCCCTGCATCCATTAAAGCTTTTGCAGTACCTTTTGTTGCTACGATGTGAAAGCCTAATTTATCTAATGATTTTGCAATTTCAATCACTTTGTGATGATCTTCACGACGCACACTGATAAATGCTTTTCCGTCTTTAGGTAATTTTGTAGAGGAGCCTAGTTGAGATTTTATAAACGCTTCTGCAAATGTTTTACCTAGGCCCATCACTTCACCTGTTGATTTCATTTCAGGTCCTAAAATTGTATCGACACCTGGAAATTTAATAAATGGGAATACGGCTTCTTTCACAGAGAAGAATGTAGGCACAATTTCTTTTGTCACTTTTTGTGACTTAAGGCTCATACCGACCATGCTGCGTGCTGCAATTTTAGCTAACTGCAATCCGCATGCTTTAGATACAAAGGGGACAGTTCGAGAGGCTCTAGGATTAACTTCTAAAACATAAATCACATCGCCTTGAATCGCAAACTGCACATTCATAAGGCCTACCACGTTGAGTGCTTTTGCCATCTCGATCGTTTGTTTTCTTAATTCATCTTGAATTTTTTTAGACAAGCTATAAGGCGGAAGTGAGCATGCAGAGTCACCTGAGTGAACGCCTGCTTGTTCGATGTGTTCCATAATGCCACCAATGATGACGTCGGTGCCATCTGATAATGCATCGACATCAACCTCAAGCGCGTCATTTAAAAAGCGATCAAGAAGTACAGGGGACTCATGAGACACTTTTACAGCTTCACGCATATATCGTTCAAGTTGCGCTTGCTCGTGCACGATTTCCATCGCGCGACCACCAAGAACATAACTAGGTCTTACCACGAGCGGGTAACCAATTTCTTCAGCTAAACGAATCGCATCTTCAGGGGTTCTCGCTGTGCGATTAGGTGGTTGTTTAAGACCAATTGAATTTAACATTTTTTGGAAACGCTCACGGTCTTCTGCCATATCAATGGCATCAGGTGTTGTACCAATAATCGGCACACCTGCTTTTTCTAAATCTTTAGCTAACTTTAATGGAGTTTGTCCGCCGTATTGCACAATCACACCAAATGGTTTTTCAATAGAAACTATCTCTAATACATCTTCAAGTGTGACAGGCTCAAAATAAAGTCGGTCTGAAGTGTCGTAATCAGTGGATACTGTTTCAGGATTACAGTTCACCATGATAGTTTCAAATCCATCTTCACGTAAGGCGAGAGCTGCGTGCACACAACAATAATCAAATTCAATACCTTGTCCAATACGATTAGGTCCACCACCCAAAACAATAATTTTTTTATTTGTCGTGGGATTTGCTTCACATTCCTCTTCGTATGTTGAATACATATAAGCTGTATTCGTAGAGAATTCTGCAGCACATGTATCAACACGTTTATAGACCGGTCTCACGTTATGCTTATGACGATAATTTCTAACGTCTTCTTGTTTCACTTTTAGAAGTGTTGCAAGTCTTCGATCAGAAAATCCTTTTTGTTTTAACTGGAATAAATTTTCTTTTGATAGATCGTTAAGTGAAGTGCCTAACAAATCTTTTTCAATATCAATAATGTTTTTAATTTGATGTAAGAACCATGGATCAATGCTTGAGTGTCCAAAGACCTCTTCAATTGACATGCCTAATCTAAATGCATCACCAACATACCAAATACGCTCAGGTCCTGGCTCTCTTAATTCCTTAATAATGAGATCCTGATCGGTTGTTTTTTCATCCAAACCATCGACACCGATTTCAAGGCCTCTTAATGCTTTTTGGAAAGACTCTTGGAAGGTTCGTCCAATGGCCATAACTTCGCCGACCGATTTCATCTGGGTCGTCAGTCTTGAATCCGCTTGTGGAAATTTTTCAAATGCAAAGCGTGGTACTTTTGTAACGACGTAATCAATGCTTGGCTCAAAAGATGCAGGTGTTGCGCCACCTGTGATTTCATTTTTTAATTCATCTAATGTAAAACCGACAGCAAGTTTTGCTGCAATTTTTGCAATCGGAAAGCCGGTCGCCTTCGATGCTAAAGCTGATGAACGAGATACGCGAGGATTCATTTCAATCACAATCATGCGTCCATCTTGTGGATTGATTGCGAATTGCACATTAGAGCCACCTGTATCCACACCAATTTCTCTTAAGACCGCAATCGATGCATTACGCATGATTTGATATTCTTTATCAGTAAGCGTTTGTGCAGGGGCTACGGTAATCGAGTCACCTGTATGCACTCCCATTGGGTCTAAATTTTCAATCGAACAAATGATGATGCAGTTATCTTTCGAATCGCGCACCACTTCCATCTCATATTCTTTCCATCCAAGTAAAGACTCTTCGATAAGAAGTTCTTTCGTGGGCGATGCTTCTAAACCTCTTTCGCAAATTGCTATAAATTCTTCACGGTTGTATGCAATACCGCCGCCACTTCCTCCCATCGTAAATGATGGACGAATGATGGCTGGGTAACCAATACCTGCTTGAACTTGGATTGCCTCTTCTAAGCTATGCGCGATTGCTGACCTTGCAGATCCTAGGCCAATTTTATTCATAGCCTCTTTAAATTTTTGTCTATCTTCTGCTTTATCAATCGCTTCTTTAGATGCACCAATTAATTCAACGTTGTATTTTTTTAGAACACCAAACTTATCTAAATCCAGCGCGCAATTGAGCGCAGTTTGTCCACCCATTGTAGGAAGTAATGCATCTGGTTTTTCTTTAGCAATAATTTTTTCAACAATTTGCCAATTGATAGGTTCGATATAAGTTGCATCCGCCATTTCAGGATCTGTCATGATCGTTGCTGGATTTGAATTAACCAAGATAACCCGATAACCCTCTTCCCGAAGCGCTTTACACGCTTGCGCACCAGAATAGTCAAACTCACATGCCTGGCCTATGACAATAGGGCCTGCACCGATAATGAGTATGGACTTAATATCTTTACGCTTTGGCATGGATCGTTTTCTTTTTTTCAATGAGATCAATAAAGTGATCAAACAAGTAGCTCATTTCAGATGGACCAGGACTTGCCTCTGGGTGCCCTTGGAAACTAAATGCGGGCTGATCTAATCTTTCAATGCCTTGCAAGCTGCCATCAAAAAGAGATTGATGTGTGGCTGCTAAATTTTTAGGGAGTGAAGTTTGATCAACGGTGAAGCCATGATTTTGGCTGGTAATAAATACACGTTTTGTTTTTAAATCTTGAACGGGGTGGTTTGCACCATGATGTCCAAATTTCATCTTGGAAGTTTTAGCGCCACTCGCTAATGCTAAAAGTTGATGTCCTAAACAAATACCAAAAGTAGGATACCCATCATCGACTAATTGCTTAATCGCTTTAATCGCATAATCACAAGGCTCAGGATCGCCTGGTCCGTTTGATAAAAATACGCCATCAGGTTTCAAGCGAATCACTTCTTCGTAAGTAGTTTCAGCAGGTACCACAGTCACTTTACATCGTCTTGAAACCAACATCCTTAAAATATTTTTCTTGATACCGTAATCAAATGCAACGACATGATAATCCGATTCTTTGTGATTAACGTAGCCTTCAGATAATGACCACTCACCTTGGTTAAAGGTATAAGCTTTTTTAGAGCTCACAACTTTAGCGAGATCCATGCCTGATAGCCCTGGAAAAGCTTTAGCTTCTTCATGTGCTTTTTTATCGTCATCAGACTCGGCAATAATGCAGCCCGCTTGTGAGCCATGCTCTCTTAAGTGTCTTGTGAGTTTTCTTGTATCAATATTTGCGATCGCAACAATGTGATTCGCTTTTAAGTATTCGGAGAGTGTTTGTTCGCTTCTAAAATTGCTATTGATCATAGCGAGATCACGAATGATTAAACCACTTGCATAGACCTTATCAGATTCAATATCTTCCTGATTAACGCCTACATTACCAATATGAGGATAAGTGAGTGTGACAATTTGTTTTGTATAAGAAGGGTCAGTCAGAATTTCTTGATAACCGGTCATGGAAGTATTAAAAACAACTTCACCTGCGGTTAAACCTGGAGCACCAATTGAAATACCTCGAAACTTAGTTCCGTCTGCAAGCACTAACACTGCCGACATATTTCGCGACAAAATGATTCTCCAGTATTTGCGAATTCAAGGGTTTGGGTACTGGATATACAAAACGGGAGAAGTTTTTAGCAGCTCCCGTTTCAAATATCGTAGATATTATAGTCGATTTAGCGCCTTATTTCAACGCACTAAACCACGATAAATAGTTAATTGTCAGAAAGCCCTAAGACCTTTTGCATATCAAAAAGACCGGTTTTTTGGTGGGATAAAAACTTAGCGGCTCTGAGTGCCCCTTTGGCAAAGGTTGCTCGACTTGAGGCCTTATGTGTTAATTCAATACGCTCGCCTGTGCCTGCATATAAAACCGTATGATCACCTACAATGTCGCCACCGCGAATCGTTGAAAAACCAATAGTGGTTTGCTTACGCTCTCCTGTATTGCCGAAACGCTCATATTGCGCATCCTTTTTAAGATCTCTGCCGCTTGCTTTCGCAACAGCTTCACCTAATCTTAAAGCTGTGCCTGAAGGAGCATCAATTTTATGTCGATGATGTGCTTCAATAATTTCAATATCAAAATCATCTTTAAGTAATTGCGTTGCTTTTTCAACCAGCGAAATTAATAAATTAACACCCACGCTCATATTGGGCGCAAAAACAATCGGTATCGTTTTTGAAGCATCAAGAATCATTTTCTTCTCTTGATCTGAAAATCCAGTGGTACCAATGACATACTTCACTTGGTGCGTTTCGCATAATTTCAAATATTCAAGACTTGCTTCAGGTCTTGTGAAATCAATGAGAACGTCAGCAGATGAAATTACTTTAGCAATGTCGTGATCAATCTTAATACCTGTCGCAATGCCCAATGCTTCCCCTGCGTCGCGACCTAACTTCTCACTAGATTTATGATCAATGGCCGCCACAAGTACCAAGTCTTTATCGGCAGCAATTTCTTGAATGAGTGTCTGACCCATACGGCCAGAAGCACCTACGATAAGAATATTTATTTTACTCATATGATTAGAATCCTATTTTTTCTAACATTAAATCAAAATAATTGGGATCGGTTTCAGCAGGCAATGGTTTTGCATTATCAGCTTTTGGAGCTTCAGGTTTTGCGACCTCAGGCTCTTTTTTAATTTCAACTGGAGCTGCTTCTGTCACAGGTTTTTTAATTTCGGGCTCTACTGCTTTAATTGGCTCAGGCATATCTTTCTTAGGCGTCACAAGCTTTCTTTCTTCTACAGGTACTTCTTTTTTAGATGGGGCTATTTTTGGAGCAGGTTTCTCTTCATCATCCTCCCAAAATTTTAAACGATCGAGCATGCCTTTTTCTTTTTGAACTGGCTTTTGATTAGCCTCATTATTTTTTTGAGGAACGATTTCTTGACGCTCTTCATTGGTATTTTGAGAGGCAGGAATAACGTCACCTTTTACCTTAGCAAGCAAGTCTTTTTCAAACATCAAAGTCACTCTTCTTTTTTCAATGATCGCGCCATCTTTTTCCATTTGATAAAAATAATCCCATTGATCTTTATGGAAACTATCAGAAATTAATGGTGTGCCCATAACAAAGCGCACTTGGGTTTTTGTCATGCCTGGCTTTAATTGCATCATCATTTTTGAGGTAACTAAATTACCTTGTTGAATTGGCATCTTATAAGGCTTAATAGAGGGCAATGAAGAAGAGCAGGCAGTCACTAAAAGGCTTAAAACAAGAAGGAATATACGCATTTTTATAACTTTAAACATAATGCGTATTAATATAACATGCTAGACAGTATTCAAAATGCTTCGTAAGGCAATTTTTAAGGTGATGTGATGGCACAAGATCATAAAGATTTAAAAAAATCAGGGCTTAAGGCAACGCTTCCCCGACTTAAAATCTTAAGTCTTTTTGAGCACAGTGATGCAAAACATCTTTCAGCGGAAGATGTATATAAGCTTTTAATTAAATCTGGCGAAGATGTAGGTCTTGCAACAGTCTATCGTGTGCTCACTCAATTTGAGCAAGCAGGTCTTTTAATACGTCATCATTTTGAAAGTGATAAAGCTGTATTTGAATTAAGTGACTCGCAACATCACGACCATATCGTATGTATGCAATGTGGCCATGTAGAAGAATTTTGTGATGATGAAATTGAAAAAAGACAGAACATCATTGCAAGTAAAAAAGGATTTGTCATCCAAGAACATTCACTTTATATCTATGCTGAATGTACTAAAACTCCTTGCCCCAACAAAGTTTAAATCTGTAACATTTCCTTCGCATGCTCCCGAGTGGTCTCGGTAATCGATATACCGCCTAACATACGTGCAATTTCATCAACACGCATCTTGTCATCCATTAAATGAATGTGACTGAGCGTCTGATTGTTTTCTTGTGTTTTGGATACTTTGTAATGATGAACAGCTAATGATGCGACCTGCGGTAAGTGAGTAATGACCAATACTTGTCTTTGATCATGACTGCCTAATTCTTTTAAAAGTTTACCTACAATTTCAGCGACACTGCCCCCAATACCTACATCCACTTCATCAAAAATCATACAAGGCACATTTGCTTTTGAAATGGATGCAACTCGAATTGCAAGACTTAAGCGAGAGAGTTCGCCTCCAGACGCTGCTTTGTGGATGGGTCTAGGTTCAGCACCCAAGTGAGATGCCACGAGAAATTCAATATGCTCTAGGCCATGGGCTGTTGGATCTTGAGGTGTGAGTTTCACTTCAAAGCGTCCATGACTAAAAGATAATTTTTGCATCGCTTCAGTGATGTTTTGACTTAATGTCTCTGATGCAGTTTTTCTCGCCTTAGTTAATAATTGTGCGCTTTCATTAAAAGCTTGGTGCGCTACTTTTTCTTTAGCATCAATACCATCATCTGATTGGAAAGACTCAAGCTCATCATTACGCGCTTGCCAAGCAACAAGTGTTGATTCAAATTCCTCGGGCTTGATACGATGCTTTCTACCAAAATTATGAATCGCCTGAATTCTTGCCTCAATATCTTTCAATCTTTCTGGATCCAAATCAACTTTTTGTAAATATCGATTAAGGGAGCGGAGAAGTTCTTCTGTTTGAATATTAATGGAATCAATAAGCTCGGAAGATTCTTTTAATTTCTCATCAATAGTCATGGAATGAGAAATTTTTTGCTGCACCAAATGAAGCCTATCGGAAATCGCCGTTTCTTCTTTTTCTAAAACTTCAATACAAAAATTAATATCTTCAATGAGTTCATGGCCGTGAGACATCATAGCGTGGTCTTGCTGCAAAGCTTCCCAGTCGCTCAAAGTAAATGAAAGTTGTTTTAACTCTCTTAATTTATCTCTTAACTCTGCAAGTTCATCGCTATAAATTTGCGCATTTTTTTCGTATTCAATTTTTTGCTGATAAAGCTTATGCCATGCTTGATAAAGATTATAGGTTTTGAAGGCCAAATCTGAGTGACCACCAAAGTCATCTAAAATTTGTCTTTGTGCGCTTAATTTTAAAAGTGAATGGTGAGAGTTTTGACTATAGATATCAACAAGTGACTCGCCCAATTCTTTTAACTGTTGAAGCGTTGCTACCTTGCCGTTAATAAAAGCTCTTGATTTTCCATCAGCATGAAT
>CAINIH010000038.1 GCA_903849185.1 uncultured Methylophilaceae bacterium | reverse complement strand
GAAGAATCACTCATATTAACCAGTGGATTTTATATAGAAGAATGTTAGGACTTTTTACTTTTTTCTATGCATCAGTTCATCTTCTTTGCTATATAGGTTTAGATTATCAATTTGCTTGGGCTGATATTAAGAATGACATTATCAAACATCGTTATGTGCTTGTAGGCTTTTTAGCTTGGCTTTTATTATTGCCCTTAGCTATAACTTCTTCAGACAAGATGATTAGAAAACTGAAAATGAATTGGAAGCTATTACATCGTCTCATTTATGTCATAGCGATATTAGGTGTGCTACATTTTATATGGCTTGTCAAAAAGGATATAACCGAACCACTCATTTACGCTGCAATAGTTTCTATCTTACTTATATTAAGATTAAATATTTTCAGACGCAAAAAATTTTGACGGTAATAAAATTAGAAAATTGGATAATAAGCCAAGTCTAAGAAGGCTTATCACTCACTTCATTTTAGAAGTTATTTAATTTTTTTAGGCGTTTTAAGATTTATGGGCATATTTGATTTTGTCTCGCTAGATTCTGGCTTCAACAATTTATCTCCATCCCATTTTTGTCCGCACCAGCATATCCCCTCTGAGTTAATAATGCATACGCCGGAACCGCAACATCTCTTATCTTCCATAGCTATATATTAATATCTCTGATGAAATGGCATGAATAGCCATCTGGGTACTTCTCTATATATTTCTGATGATTTTCTTCAGCTGGGAAAAATGAATTGAATGTATTAACCTCGGTAGTAATTTTATGTCCTAATACTCCTGACGCATCAATCTTTTTAATCAAGTCCTCAGCTAAAAATACTTGTTCGCTTGTTGTCGAAAAAATTGCAGACCGATATTGGGTTCCAATATCATTACCTTGTTGATTGAGTGTTGTGGGATTATGTATTTTGAAAAAAAATCTAAGCAAATCTGTAAAGCTTAATACTTCACTATCAAACATAACCTTTACTGTCTCTGCATGTCCTGTTGTTCCAGTTGTGACTTCTCGATAACATACATTTTTAACATGTCCACCAGAAAAACCGACAGCAGTCTCGACGACACCTGGTATTTTCCGTAAGAGATCTTCGAGGCCCCAATAACAGCCCCCCGCTAAATATACTGTTTCAATGGTCATTGTTAATTAAGTAAATACTTAATAAAAGCTGCAATGCCTAGAACATAAAATGCTGTAGCAAGGCAACATCTAAAAGCCATATGCCAATTATATTTACATTTTTTCTTTGCCATAAATGCCCGGTTTATTTCTTTTTAGTGAAGAAAAGATACTTTATGAATGCTGCGATACCTAAAGATAAAAATGCTGTCATGAGCAAACACATAATGATCATGTGCCAACAATAAGCACCATTCGTTGAATATTCCATATATACCTCTTATAAAATTAAAATTTAATTAGCTGATTAGAAAAGTAATGATTGACGTCTCTATGATTCATTTCGTCTTTTCTAACAGCTTTAATCACGTCACTTAATCGCGCATCTTTCTTTAGATGCCAATAATCAATAGCTATTTTAGGCGCTGGGATATTTTCATACTTGCCCTCAAGAACACCTTGCAAATATTCTGTATAGCTAAAAACAGCCTCCTCTTCAAAATATCCTACTAAGCGATGAGCGGTTTTTGGTGATACTAAATAAAGCAAAAAGAATAAATTGTAAAAAATACCTTGCGCTACAATAATTAAAAAACGCTCAAATGAATTGGGTTTGGCAATTTCAATGAAAGTCATTAAATGCATACGTTCATTTTCTGCCTCATCTAGAAGTGTCCTTATCCACCCTCGGTCGTTTTCTATTCGCCTTAAGGATTTAAGATGCTGCAATGTGCCACCCACCATTCCAGGAACGCCAGCAACTGTTTCCAATATCACGGCCCTATGTCCGTATCGTCCAGCAAAAAAAGTGTCAGCAAAGAAACGGAGAAATTTCGTGCAGGCCAAAGCAAAATAATCAGAAAAATTTTCAGCTTTATGATGTATGACTTTTTTAATCATGTTTTTTAGAGTTAATTTAGCCTAGCGAGTTCAATCGAAAAACTCCGGTTTCCGGATATTTTGTAAAACACCCCTATTCCTTCTGAGGTAAAGTTTCTTCCTTTTGACTAGCTTTAAATTCATCTAAAAATTTCTTCATAGATTCATTCATATCTTTTTGATAAACATTACAAGTGCGTAATCGATTGCCATTCATTTTAGCTAAATACTTTGAAAAAGATTGATCAATACCTTGAATAATATGCGGCATGATTAATTTGGCACGATTCTTAAACCCCAATTGCTTATCTTCCTCGTTATTCTTGCGAGCTACTTTAATTAGATTATTGACACAAGTAGACATTTTTATAGCATGGATTGAAGGACAGTATTGAAGTTTTAAATATTGCACGGCATAACATGAGCCTAGATATAGATCTGCAGGATTTTCTTCGCTATTAGTTTCTGCCCTCAACATTTCATTTGAAATGCTCAATAAAAAAGAGTAATTAGAATTTTATTTAAGTGTTGAAACATGGGTAGGTGAAACGCCGTGGCATTCTATTTCATCTATTACTTTAGGTTTTTGCCATGATTGTTTTGAGGTTTTTTTTAAATTTTGGGCTCTAGCTTTTGAGGGTAGCTTTAGAATTGGACGCTTAGTTTTAATTGAAACATTCATGATCTACTGCATAATTTTCTTTAAATCATAATTACTGCAATTTGGACATCGTTGTAAGCCTAGCATGTCGTCATAAGCAGTCTCATCAATACCACCATCCCAGGCGCAAACTGGGCATTTGAATTGAATACGCTGATTTTGAGATTCTTTATCGTCATGCATTACATCACCTCATAAGCACAGACTACTCCAAAAAAAAGAAAAATCCATCTTTTTTTTAAGCACAAAACCCTATTTGAAATGTATATATTTACTGGAACTTTGGTAAAAAACAGCCACTAGCCAAAATCTCCGGATTCGGGATATTTTGTAATACACCAGACATAAAAAAAACCGCTGCTAAGAGTGGCTTTTTTACATCAATCAAATCTTACTTCTCTAATAAGCTCCGTAACATCCATGCAGTCTTCTTATGAATTTACTTAGTCAATATTAAGTGAACTAATCCTATAGAGTTTTGCTCATAAAAGTAGATTCATTTAACAAGCGAAGTTACGTGTTACTGGTAAATTAATTAACTAGACATTATTAATTTTCTTTAAAATTTAAAGGGGAAATATATGCCTTCAAAATCAAGACAATTAGTTAAAGCGTCTCAAAAGCTTAAAACACTTAAAGCTCCTGAAGACTCTAAACTAAAAGTGTTAAGAACAACAGATGGTGATGTTCTCGTATGTAAACAGGGTGATACGGTTTGTTGGCAAAGATATACATCCGCAATGACTGATTGTGTGTAAGATTGCGAATAAATTAGTGGCATCTATTACTTTTATTTATATAAACTAAAACACTAATTTTTAATTTTAATCATCAAGGAAAATTAATGAAAATTTTTACTACAGTAGCTCTGACAGCATCACTTGCTTTCTCTTTTATTTCATTCGCTGAAGCAGAGCAATGGACCGTTATTAATGATACAGATGCAATCAAGATTGAACGTTCAAATGTAACCAAGAAATCCGATATAGGCTTTACAGGGACATTTAGAAAAATAGATAAGGCTAGTAAAGTGATTACACCTCTATTGATTTCAGTAGATTGTGGAACAAAATTTTATGAATTAAAGGATATTCCTAAAGCAGGAGATGACGCTAGCGTTATTTCGAGTGGTATTGCAAATCCTGATCATAAGTTATTTGCTTACATCGAAAAGGGCTGTAAGTAATACTTAAGGCTTTGTAGATATTTATTCTTACGGGTAAGATATTAGGGAAAATACAAAGATTATTATTTATAGAGGATCAGAAGCCCAATTAAAAGTTAATTACAAACCCATCGATAAGGACGCTTACAGTCATCAAAAGTTTTGACACTTCTGTAACACACCCCTATTCCACCCCAGCCAAAATCCCCTGCCCTGAGCCCTCTACAACCCCCACAATTACTGTAAAATATTATTTTTTGGGGGGATTAGCTCAGTTGGTAGAGCAGCGGACTCGCAGTCAACGCTATTAGAAAGTTATCCATCGATTTTTGTTAAAAAATTATTAACGATACTTGTCTATCAGATCAGTTTTAAGCTTTTCATATTCATCATCTGTTAAAATATTGTCGTCTAAAGCTCGCTGAAGTGATTCTAACCCTCTATTTAATTCCATTTCTTTATCATCTTCAGATAATTGATCTAAGTTAATTTTATTTTTTTGAGTATTTTTTTGAATTAATTTGTCTGTATAAAATATGAATAAAAACGCGCAAATAGAGCCCAAAATAAAATAAATTTTGATGAGATTGCTAATTAAATAATTTGATAATTGAGCCATTTCATCAATCTACTACAATGCAAAAATTTAATAAAGTTAAAATAAATTACCATTTGCTTACACACCCCTATTCCACCCCAGCCAAAATCCCCTGCCCTGAGCCCTCTACAACCCCCACAAATACTGTAAAATATTATTTTTTGGGGGGATTAGCTCAGTTGGTAGAGCAGCGGACTCGCAGATCAGTTAAATATCAAGACTAGAGACCCTGTAAGACCCTAGCAGTAGCAGAGGTAGAAGTTTTTTCTGAAGTAATTTTTACTAGCACACCTAAGCACACCACACATAAAAAAAGCCACTGCTAAAAGTGGCTTTTTTAAATAAAACAACCCGAAGGGTCAATACATTGCGAAGTAATTAAATACGGCGGCTTTCTGTAGCGCCCTATTGTGTCAATTTGAACCTTTCATTAAACTCACAAATAAAGTTCTAAAAGTTTTAGGTTGATAACCATCAGGTGTGACGAATACTTTTTTATCTAATCTAGCATTCATCAAATCATCCAAAGTTTCATATTTCAAACCCTGCCATTTATATAAACGATCTAAACTTTCTATAAAAGCGTGTTTAGCTATTAGAAAGCGTGGACCTGTTTTGCCTGATACCCAAACTTTCAAATATTTCTTATCCTTAATGTAATGCCATTGAAGATGCTTCCATCTCACAGGCAAAGCTTCTGTTCCATGTCTAATACCAGTATTAATAAGAAACTCTACATAGCAACGACATAACTTTCTATTTTCTGGATAAAAGACATCATCTGCCTCTTCCCAAGTTTTCATATACTCTAAAAGATAATCCACTTCTTGTTGTGTGAAAGCAGGGCGGGGTTGTCCTTTAGGCCCATCGACTTTCATCGGTGGTATAGGTTTATCACTGGGTATATAAGCCATACTGCGTGCGAAGTTCATAATGCGGTTATAAGCACTTGAATGATTTTGTTCTGTGCTGGCTTTAGGTATCTTCCCCATTACACTTACTCGCCATTGTTCAAATTCAGCGATGTCAGTGGCTGTAAGTTCAGCAATCTTTTTCTTATCAAAAAATGGGAGTAGGTATTTTTGGATAACGAAAACATAATCACGATAAATCTTTTTATGTTTGTTTAATGTTTTGGATGCGCGAATATCTTTAAGAACTAAACGTGCTACATCGCCGAATGTTTTAACACGCAAAGGTGTGCCCATCTTAATTTTGGTTTTAATAGTTTCATACAAAATCACAGCTTGGGTTTTAGCTTCATCTAGATCGTATCGGCCTGTTGATAGTCTTAAATATTCTTTATTAGGCATTAGAAAGCGAACCTGCCAATAAGCTGATTTTGGTCTGATGTATAAAGTGATTTTGCCATCAAGAAGATGGTGTAGTTGGCTTGCGCGGTTTTGTTCTTCTTTGAAAAAGGATTGTAAATTTTTCATATCCTAGCGTCCCGTTACTAGACGCTAAGTATTTTTATTTCAAAGTGAAAAAAGGTCTACCGAATTTTTCCATTCAAGAAGTGTGTAGAAGTTTCGACACCATTAGTTGAAATAGTAAGCCAGCGGATGAGTGTGCAGGAATACAAACTTTTCTATGACGCTAGTGCCACAAGGGTTTTGGAGGAGTTTTGTCGCCCAGGTGAGTTTTCAATCCGCTGCTCTACCGACTGAGCTACCTGGCCAGATAAAATCTCACGATAAAATCGTGAAGAAGCGGAATTATAGCAAAAATAGCCCTTTTTATCTTCCCCCCAGCAGTTATTGGTTAATCCAGAGCACTATAGCGTCTAGTCTAGGGACGGTGAGGGTTGGGCCTTGTTCGTGAATGTCTTGGACATTTAAAGACATTCTGTAATTGGGATAGAATTAACCCATGACTACAAACTCTTGGATTTTCTGGGCAGCTCTCTCAGCTGTATTCGCAGCATTAACAACAATCTTTGCCAAAGTAGGCATCCAGAATGTAGATTCTGATATTGCTACGTTTATTAGAACTGCTTTTGTATTTCTTTTACTCGCTTTATTTGTTTATTTTCAAGGCAAGTTTTCAACATCATTAGCGATCACTAAAAACTCTTGGGTTTTTCTTGGATTATCAGGATTAGCGACTTGTGCTTCTTGGATCTGTTTTTATCGAGCACTTCAAATAGGCGATGCTTCTAAAGTCATCGTCATTGATAAGTTTAGTATTGTTCTAGTGGCTATTTTTGCTGTGATATTTTTAGGCGAAAAAACTTTACTCAAAGATTGGATAGGCATCACTCTTGTCACAACAGGATTAATTCTGATTGCTCTATAAGTAGCGTCAAAAGTTTTGACGGTTATATTCAATAAAACTTGCCAAAAGCATAACTGCAAATAAGAAGAGTAAAAAAACAAGAATAAATCTTATATTTTCTTTTGATATTTTTATTGGTAGATAATCAGAGATAAATTCCTGCACTGTTTTAAGTATTTTCATTTGAGGTGATTAGATAAGACATAGCCCCATTGAAGGGGCTATTAATAAAGTTCGCGAAGGTTATTTTAGGAGACTTCTGAAACGAAAAGAATTATATAGTAAGTTTTTATAATCCCCTGTTCGTCATTGACAGCATATAAGTTTCTGTCACATATATGAAATATAAGCTGAATATAGTGTCCGAAGTTGACCACCTCAACTTAACTTTAATTTACAAGGATCATAAATGAAAAAAATATTAGCATTAGTAATCACAGCTTTAATCTCATTTAGCGCAATTGCAGCAGATGCACCAGCAGCAGACCCAAAAGCAGCTGCAAAACCAGCTGACAAGAAAGCTGCTCCAGCAGCAGCAGATAAAAAAGCAATGCCTGCACCAGCTGCAGAGGCTCCAGCTAAGAAATAATTCAATTTAGCGAATAAAAAGCCACATTTAATTGTGGCTTTTTTTATGTGTGGTGTGCTTAGGTGTGCTCGCAGAAATTACTTGCAAAAAAACTTCTACG
>CAINIH010000037.1 GCA_903849185.1 uncultured Methylophilaceae bacterium | reverse complement strand
GGGTTGCGTTGTGAGGACGCTTCTCTGACTCAGCAGCACCAAAAGGATCAAGCTGATATTAATTTTATAATTGATCAATTTAACGTTACTGGAATTTTACCTACTGCGCCTGTATCACCACAATATGGTGATTTCTCTGGTATTTCTGATTATCAATCAGCTTTAAATGCTGTAATTGACGCTCAAGATGAGTTTATGTCATTACCAGCTAATCTAAGGTCTCGTTTTGACAACGATCCTGCTAATCTAATCAACTTCTTATCTAATGACGAAAATCGTCAAGAAGCTATTGAATTGGGCTTAATTGAGCCAATTCAGCAAGCTATTGCAGCTGCATCTAATGAAGATAAATCACCCCTTCAAGGGGATGCGGATGCAGCCTAGCACAGTGTATTACTTGATGTAACTGTGCTAGGTGACACCAAAACCACAAACAACAAAAAAAGGAGCATTAAATGCGCATTTTAAAAAGAACCGGATATGGACGAAAGTCTAAAATGAAGTCAGCTAATCATTTTAAACATCGTACTAAGCATACGAAGTCTCCAAATATGCAAACTAAGCCTCAACGTGGAGGCTGGCGTCTCTAATAAAGCGCTAGGACACCTCACATGTCCTGTTATCACCCTATAAGCGCACATCAGTGCGCTGACGGTTCAATAGTATTTTCGGAACGAAAACACTTCAATATCGTCAAAAATTTATCATTGCCTTGTGGGCAATGTATTGGTTGCCGTCTTGAGAGATCTAGACAGTGGGCAATGCGTTGTATGCATGAAGCGCAATTACATGAAAAAAACTCATTTATAACCCTCACTTATGACGATACACATCTCAGAAGCGATAAATCGCTTCATTATGAAGACTTTCAAAAATTCATTAAACGACTCAGAAAGTCAATTAGTCCTGCAAAAATTAGGTATTATATGGCTGGAGAGTATGGCGAAAATTTCGGCAGACCTCACTTCCATGCCTGTATCTTCGGATACGACTTTAATGATAAGAAATTATGGAAAAGGACTCCCTCTGGTTCTCTCATATATAGATCCGAACACCTTGAAACTCTCTGGCCATTTGGTTATTCCTCCATTGGAGATGTTAACTTTGAATCAGCTGCGTACGTTGCTAGATATATTATGAAAAAAATTACTGGTAAAAATGCAGAGCAACACTATACCCAGATAGATCCTTATACTGGTGAAATTACCGACAGAAAACCTGAGTTTAATAAAATGTCGTTAAAACCTGGTATCGGTTATGAATGGTTAAAACGTTATAAATCAGATGTTTATCCTCATGATCATGTTATTATTCGCGGAAAAAAAGTGAAACCTCCTAAATACTATGATAAGCAATATGCTAAGGAAAACCCCTATGAATGGGATGAAGTTCTTTATAAGCGTGAAATTAGTGCTAAACTCCGTTATGAAGATAATACTTTAGAGAGACTTGCCGTAAAAGAACAAGTCACTAAAGCCAAACTTCAAAAACTTAAACGTAACCTCACTTAGGAAACCTCACTATGAAATTAGTATTATGTTCTATGAAAGATCGTGCTGCCGATGCTTTCGCTAGACCTATGTTTGTTCCCTCTATTGGCGTAGCTATTCGCTCTTTTTCAGATGAAGTAAATCGCCAAGCAGATGATAATCAGTTATATCAACACCCTGATGACTTTGATCTATATGATCTAGGTGTATTTGATGATTCAAATGGTAAGTTTGAATTACATGATGAACCAAAACAAATTGCTATTGGCAAACAAGTAAAAATTCAATCAACTTAACCGTAGAATAAAAGGGAGGAAACTCCCTTTTTTCACGGAAAATCGGAGATATTATGCATCGTAATCAATCAGTGAACACACATCAGTTTGCTATGATCCCAAAGAGTGATATACCTCGCTCTAAATTTGATTGTCAATCAACACATAAAACAACATTTGATGCTGGTTATCTAGTCCCTGTATATGTCGATGAAATGTTACCCGGAGATACATTTAATCTCAATATGACGGCTTTTGCCCGTCTTGCAACACCGCTTTATCCAATTATGGATAATATGATTCTTGATTCGTTCTTCTTTTTTGTACCAAATAGACTTGTATTTATATCGAGTAAAACTTTTGCACAATGGCAACAATCCAAATTAGATTTTAGTCTTCCAACCGAAAGTGTTGCG
>CAINIH010000036.1 GCA_903849185.1 uncultured Methylophilaceae bacterium | reverse complement strand
GAATATTATATTATTAATTGATAATATCAAAATTTGCTATATTGACGTCCACTTTAGCATTAAAAAGTTAAATTTTTATAGGGTTGTATGGATATTGGTTTTATATTTTCTGGATTTTTAGTAGGTCTACTTGTGGGCTTAACAGGTGTAGGCGGTGGATCACTCATGACCCCTATTCTCGTCTTATTTTTTCATATTAAACCAGCACTTGCTGTAGGTACCGACCTTCTTTATGCCTCAGTCACTAAATCCGTGGGTATATTTGCTCACGGAAAATTAGGTAATATCGATTGGAAAATTGTTAAAAGGCTGATGCTTGGTAGCATCCCTGCTTCTATTTTTACTACTTATTATTTAAGACAAATTGATGTAGCCTCCACAGGCGCAGTTGATATTATTAAGTTCTATCTCGGTATTGCATTATTGCTTACATCGATTGCTGTGATCTTTAGGCCATTTTTAATTGAAAAATCAAAAATTGAGCTTTTTAAATCAGATACTTCGATCGCTCTTGTGACAATCTTTCTTGGTCTTGTTTTAGGTGGGCTAGTGACGCTGACTTCAGTAGGTGCCGGAGCGCTTGGTGTTACAGCTTTGCTACTTATCTATCCTAAGATAGGTATCACAAAAATTGTTGGAACCGATATTGCGCATGCGGTACCATTAACGCTTGTTGCAGGTCTTGGTCATGCAAGCTTAGGTACTGTTGATTATTCTCTCTTAAGCGTGCTTTTAATCGGCTCAATTCCAGGTATTTATATTGGCAGCCATCTAAGTTCTAAAGTCAGCGAACAATCCGTTCGCTATGTTTTGGCTTTAATCTTAATTTACGTTGGCCAAAAACTTATTTTTCATTAAGCGTTAATAAAAGAATTTATGTATCAGTACGATAATATCGATCAAACCATTGTCAATGAACGTGTTGCACAATTCCGTGATCAAACTTTACGTTATTTAAGTGGCAAGCTTACCGACGATGAATTTAGACCACTTCGCTTACAAAACGGTCTTTATATTCAACGTCATGCACCTATGCTTCGCGTTGCGATTCCTTACGGTCTTTTATCTTCAAAACAATTACGCAAGTTAGCTGATATTTCAGATCGATTTGACCGAGGATACGGTCACTTTAGTACAAGACAAAATCTACAACTTAATTGGCCTAAATTAGAAGAGACACCCGATATTTTAGAAGAGCTTTCTAAAGTTGAAATGCACGCTATTCAAACTTCTGGAAATTGTATTCGTAACATTACGACCGACCAATTTGCAGGCGTGGCTCCTGACGAAATTATTGATCCAAGAGCCATCGCTGAAATCTTAAGACAATGGAGTACTTTTCATCCTGAATTTTCACTACTACCTCGTAAATTTAAAATTGCAGTCTCAGGTAGCAAACAAGATCGTGCGATTGTTCAAGCGCATGATATTGGTCTTGAGTTTTATTATGACAAAGAAAAAAAGATGGCCATTCGCGTTTGGGTGGGTGGTGGATTAGGAAGAACACCAATTCTTGGATCTATTATTCGCGAACATCTTGAATGGGAGCATGTACTCACTTATTGCGAAGCTATCATTCGCGTATACAACCTTCATGGTCGCCGCGACAACATCTATAAAGCGCGTATTAAAATTTTAGTGAAGGCTTTAGGTATTGAAGAATTTAAAAAACAAGTCGAGGCAGAATGGAGCCATTTAAAAAATTCACCAAACACAATTAATGAAAATGAATTAAAACGTGTTGCTAAATTTTTTACTAGCATGCCTTATGAAAAGCTAAACGATCAAGATGATGCTTTCGATCAAGCTATTCAAAACAATAAAGCTTTTGCGTCATGGGTGAAGCGATCTGTTCATCCGCATAAGCAAAAAGGCTATCGTGCTATTACTCTGTCGCTTAAACCTCATGGTTTAGCCCCAGGAGATGCTACATCAGCACAAATGAAAATTGTCGCGGATCTCGCAGATCTCTATAGCTTTGGAGAACTTCGTGTATCGCATGAACAAAATCTCATCTTAGCGGATGTCAAATTAAAGGATATTTTTAACATATGGGAAAAAGCAAAAGCGCATCAATTGGCTACACCTAATATTGGCCTTTTAACAGATATCATCTGTTGCCCTGGTGGCGACTTTTGTTCGCTTGCGAATGCAAAAAGCATTCCAATTGCAACATCTATTCAAGAAGCTTTTGATGATCTTGATTACCTCCATGACATTGGAGAATTAGAACTTAATATTTCAGGTTGTATGAACGCATGTGGACACCATCATATTGGCCATATTGGCGTATTAGGCGTCGATAAAGATGGTTCTGAATGGTATCAGGTGACCATTGGTGGCAAACAAGGCAATGACGCAAGTATAGGTACTGTGATTGGCCCCTCTTTTGCTGCTGAAGAAATGCCAGGTGTTGTGAAGAAACTTATCGATGTGTATATCAAACATCGCAATCCTGAAGAAAGATTCATAGATACGGTAAGACGCTTAGGTGTGAATCCATTTAAGGAGCATGTCTATGCTTGATTCACAACTCATACTCAATCAAAGCATCATTGATGACGAATGGACGTTTGTTGCACTTCCAAATGGCAATGAAGAAGTAAAAAAACAAGCAGGTAAAGTAGTGTTATTTAAATTAACAGGTGAATCGCCACCTTCAGAATTACAAATTAACGAAACTGTGATTCCGCAAAATGGCAAAATTATTTTGCCACTAAGTGTCTACTTAAAAAATCGTGAGGCATTACAAAGTCGACTTAAAAATAATGAAATTGCATTATGGTTAGCCACACATGAAACTCTAGATGAGTTTATAATTATAGAAAAAAATATCAATGTATTTCCACTCATTGCTGTATTTGTGGAGCGCTTTCAAGATGGCCGTATATTTTCATTAGGTAATTTGCTTCGTACGCGTTATCAATTTAAAAATACCCTCAGAGCCTTTGGTGATGTATTACAAGATCAGTTGTTTTATTTAAAACGCTCAGGATTTGATAGTTATCTCATTAAAACTGGTAAAGATGTTCATGAAGCTTTAAAAGCACTTCAATCTTTTAGTGATCCATATCAAGGTGCTGTCGATATAAAAGAACCTGTTTGGAAAAGGAAGGTTCGCTCATGAACGTCCAACCCATCAAAAAACATATTGATAAAATTAATATCAATGATGTCCTTATTAAAACAATCGATGAAAAATCAAAAAATGTCATTTCACTCATCGAAAAGAATATCGAGAAATACAACTCCGTAACCTTCGCGAATAGTTTAGGTGCAGAAGATATGGTGCTTGTTGATCTTATCCAAAATAATAAATTAAATGTTGAGATCTTCTCTATTGATACGGGAAGACTACCTTCTGAAACCTATAATTTGATTCAAAAAGTAGAAGATAAATATCAATTTAAAATTAAATTTTATTTCCCGAATCAAGAAAAAGTTGAAAACTACGTCAACATAAATGGCATCAACGCTTTTTATAATTCTCTTGATTTAAGAAAATCTTGCTGCGCTATTCGAAAAGTAGAGCCTTTAAATCGCGCTTTAAAGAATAAAAAAGCTTGGATCACCGGCATGAGACAAGAGCAATCACAAACAAGACAAACGCTTCAAGAAGAAGAATTTGACGAAGCTCATCAATCTCAAAAATTAAACCCCTTAAGCTCATGGAGTGAAGTTGAAATTTGGGCTTATATTAAAATTCATGAAGTGCCTTATAACGCACTTCACGATCAATTTTATCCAAGCATCGGCTGTGCACCTTGTACTCGTGCAATTTCTGCAGGAGAAGATGTCAGAGCTGGGCGATGGTGGTGGGAAGATCCTCAAAATAAAGAATGCGGACTACACGTAAAATAATATGACAACACTTTCAAATTTAACACATCTCGATTGGCTTGAATCCGAAGCTATTCATATCTTACGAGAAGTCGCTGGTCAGTGCAGCAATCCAGTTTTACTTTTCTCAGGCGGCAAAGATTCGCTTTGTTTATTAAGATTAGCCGAGAAAGCATTTAGGCCTGGACGCTTTCCTTTTCCACTCCTTCATATTGATACTGGTCACAACTATGACGAAGTCATTCAATTTAGAGACCTTCGCGCGAAAGAACTTAACGAAAGACTCATTGTAAGGTCTGTTGAAGACTCTATGAAACGTGGCACAGTTGTTTTAAAGACCCCAGATGAGCCTCGCAATAAACATCAATCAGTGACACTTTTAGAAGCTATTGCTGAATTTGAATTTGATTGTTGTATTGGTGGTGCGAGACGTGATGAAGAAAAAGCACGCGCTAAAGAACGTATCATGAGCTTTAGGGATGAATTTGGTCAATGGGATCCTAAAAATCAAAGGCCTGAATTGTGGAATTTGTATAACGCCAAAGTACATAAAGGTGAAAATATTCGTGCCTTCCCTATTTCTAATTGGACTGAAATGGATGTTTGGCAATATATAGAGCGTGAAAAATTAGGCTTACCTAGCATTTACTTTGCACATAAGCGTCCTATTGTGAGACGTGGAGGTGCCATTGTGCCTATTACTCCTCTCACGCCTAAAAAAGATAATGAAGTCATTGAAGAAATCATCGTGCGCTATAGAACGGTAGGTGATATTACTTGTACAGCTCCAGTTGAGAGTGTGGCTAATAGTGTCGAAAAAATTATTATCGAAACTGCGAGTACCACTATTACAGAACGCGGTGCGACAAGATTGGATGATCAAACATCAGATGCCTCTATGGAGCAGCGCAAAAAAGAAGGTTATTTCTAAAATGTCACAAGAAAATATTCAAGATAGCTTATTACGCTTTATGACGTGCGGCAGTGTCGATGATGGAAAAAGTACGCTTATCGGTCGCCTTCTTTTTGATACCAAAACGATTCTTACAGATACACTCACGCAAATTGAAAAGACCTCTAAAAAAAGAGGTATGACAGCAGTTGATCTATCTTTAATTACTGATGGGCTTCAAGCAGAGCGTGAACAAGGTATCACAATCGATGTTGCGTATAGGTACTTTAGCACAGGTACGCGTAAATATATTATTGCTGACGCTCCGGGTCATGAACAATACACACGAAATATGGTGACAGCTGCTTCTACAGCTCACTTAGCCATTATTCTCATTGATGCCAGAAAAGGTGTCCTTACACAAACAAGACGCCATTCTTTCTTGGCAAAACTTGTTGGCATTCCTCATATTGTTGTCGCGATCAATAAAATGGATCTTATTGATTATGATGAAAGTAAATACAAAGCGATTTGCGAAAGTTATAAAGCATTCGCAAAAGAAATTAAATTATCAGAAAATCGCACGATTGAATTTGTCCCTATGTCAGCTCTTAATGGCGACATGATTGTGGATCGTGGTGAATCTATTAGTTGGTATAAAGGCCCTACACTTCTCGATATTTTAGAAAAGACAACCGCAGATTATGCAGGTAAAGACAAAAACTTCAGATTCCCCATTCAATTTGTATGTCGCCCACATGCGTCTGATGATCATGATCTTCATGACTTTAGAGGGTTCATGGGTCGCGTTGAATCAGGATCTATTTCAGTAGGTGACGAAATTACCGTATTACCTTCTCAATACAAATCAAAAATAAAATTAATTCAATTGGGTGACACACAACTTAAGAAAGCGATCTCGGAACAATCCGTGACTATTCTTCTTGAAGATGAAATTGATATTTCACGTGGTGACATGATTATTAAATCGAATGACTCTATAGAGCCCACAAAAAATATTAATGCTATGGTGTGTTGGTTATCAGAAACGCCTATGGCTTCGTCACGAACTTATTTAATTCGGCATACTTCAAGAGAATCAAAAGCTAAATTAGATAAAATAGACTTCAAAGTAAATATTGAAACACTTGTGCATGAGTCAATTACCAATTTAAGCATGAATGATATTGCTCAAGTGACATTTAAGCTAGCGCAACCAGTTATGGCGGATTCTTATCAAAACAATAGATCCACAGGCGCATTTATCATTATTGATGAATCCACTTACCATACTGTTGGTGCAGGCATGATTGCATAATCATTGGATCAAGAAAAAAAATAGATTAAAATAACGATAATTTCAAGAAATAAAAGGGCTGATATGACTTACGTAGTAACCGAAAATTGTATTAAATGTAAATACACCGACTGTGTAGATGTATGTCCCGTCGACTGTTTCGTTGAAGGCCCTAATTTCTTAGCGATTAATCCAGATGAATGTATTGACTGCACACTATGTGTGGCTGAATGTCCTGCAGAAGCAATCTTCGCTGAAGATGATGTTCCTTCAGATCAGCAAGACTTTATTAAAATCAATGCTGAAATGTCAAAAATTTGGCCTGTGATTTCTTCTCGCAAAGAACCTATGCATGATGCTGATGCGAATAATGGAAGAAAAGGTAAACGCGACGAAATAGAAAAATAAAATCAATACTATGCATAAAAAATCCTGCTTAAGCAGGATTTTTTATTTAATTAAAATTTGTAGCTTGCACTTAAGCCGACAGTAAAATTACGATCTAATCCAGGCTCAAGAGCTGTTGTTGTATTTACTTTTACATTGCTAACATAATTTTTATCAAAAATATTATCAACCCTTAAAAATTCTTTTACACTCCAATTACTTACTTTTTGCTCTAAACTAGCTCGCATGTTAGAAATTGTATAAGCATCTATATGATAAGTTTGTCTATTGTCATCGTAAGCATATGTATCTCCAAAATAAACTATCTCCGCAGCAGCGGAGAATCCATAAGCAGGATATTTCCATGAAAGCTCTGAAAAACTAGTATGTTTATATGTGGATGGTATATTTAAGCCAGGATTTACCCAAGTTGTGGCAGTTAAATTGTATTCCTTAAATCTATTCCTAAACTCCGCATCCATTAAAGTATAAGCAAGATAAAAATTAAAATTATTTGGCAATCGACTGTCAAGAGACAACTCAAGCCCCTTTCTTTCTGTATTTGCAACACTTGCATATTGAGATGTTGAATTCTGATAATTCAAAACAATAATTTCATTTTTTGTATCGACTTTAAATAGTGCTAAATTTAATCTAGTATTATCAGTAACAAAAGCTTTTACTCCTAATTCATAGTTTTTACTTCGGCTAGGTGTCATTCCTAGATTCGGACCAGCGCCATTTGTTACGTCGCTGTAGGTCATTTCTGCAAATGTTGGCGTCTCAAATCCTCTACCATAGTTTGCGTAAAGATTTAATCTTGGAGTGACTTTAAATGTAGCTCCTAACAAGGGACTTGTATTTGTATATGCGACTATTCCACTATCATCCAATGTAGTATCAGTTCCTGAATCATTAAAATAATGATCTTTAGTATTAAAAGTTACTTTTGAATGACGAAGACCTGCTATAAATAAAAAATTGTCAGATGGCTCAAAAGTTGCTTGAGCATATTGATCGAAATTGTAAGCTGTTTGAACCTCGTCTCTTAAATATGTAGTTTTATTCCCTTTCGAAGCCGAATAGCGTCTTCTCTTATCTTCCATTGCGTCATAATTAACACCTAATGTTAAATTTAACGGTCTATTAAAAAAATCTCTTTGCTTGTTCCATCTAACGTCAATGCCGCCATAATTCCTATTCACTTCTGTTCCAACCGGTGTATCTAAGAATTGTAAGTTGTCTCTTATACCGTAATAACTTGTTAATTTAAAAGATTCTTTATCAGAAATATTATGATCTACAACAAGACCAGTATAGGTTTGCTGCTTATATACTCTTGTTTCTTCTGTATATGAAGATGATTTAGCTTTCTTAGGGTTTGCCAAAAATTGTGACACCGTAAGTCCTTGAGGGTCTTGAGTGTAAGGCTGATTATTATAATTCAGCAACAATGTAATCTTTGTATCATCACTTACCTTGTAATTGAATTTACTATTCAGATTGTCTTTTTTGTATTTACTAAAGTCGCGGTAACCATCTGAGGTAATTTCAGATCCAGAAACGATATAATTTAAATTTCCTGCTTGTCCTTCAAAAGTTGAATATTCTCTTATTGTGTTATAGCTGCCAACCGAAAGGCCTGCGGATAGAGTAGTATCTTTCGAGCCATCTCTTGTGAAAGCTTGAATGACCCCCCCCAGAAGAGTTACCATATAATGCTGAAAATAGCCCCCTCATAAATTCAATCTGTTGCAAGCTATCCAGAGTTAAGGAGCCGCTTTGACCTTGGCCATCAGAAGTATTTAAAGGAATCCCATCTATATAAACCCTAACCCCTTTAACACCGAAAGCTGATCTCGCACCAAAGCCTCTTGATGAAATTGCAAGCTCTTGTGCGTAGTTATTACGATTATTTATTACTACACCAGGAATTCTCTGAGAGACTTCGGAAATATTTGCACCAACTTTTGCATCCTTAAGCGTCTCTTGGTCAACAACGTCAATAGAAACAGGCAAATCAAAACTTTTAGCTTCTGTGCGAGTTGCAGTTACAACAGTAGGCGAAAGAGTAGTTAAATCATCTGCAAACGCAAAAGATGAAACAAATTAAAGAAAGCATAAGTACACGAATTTTCATAAATTATCGAAGCTATTAATTAATTAAAAACGAGATGTTACAGGAAAAAGACTATTTAAAGCCTAAGTAAAATCATTAACTTAATGATTTTGTTTGCGAAATTACCAAGACACTCAGAATCAAATATCCCATCATGCCAAGCGACAATCCAAAAGGTGAAAACCACAGAAAAGGTACTATTAGACCTGCTGATACTGTCGAAAGTAACATTTGAACAAAAGCCTGTCCTGATGACGCAGTACCTCTTATTTTTTCGAAACGATCAAGTGCTGCAATTGATAAAACAGGCATCGTTAAAGACATACCTATATTATAAAAAGCTACAAAACCTATGTTGATCGGTCTATTTACTTCAAAAAAAGCACAAAAAAGTACATTAAGAATTGCTACCAACCCCATCCAAATGTAGGCAGCTTTTATTGTTTTTTTATGAGATAAATTTCCGGCAGATTTTTTAGATAGATAGGAACCAAAAATCATACCTGATACAGTCGGTATAAAAAGATAACCAAACTGTGTTGAAGTAAGTCCTAAATGATCCACAATAAATATTGGGCTTGATAAAACATAAAGAAAAAATCCCGAAAAATTTGCGCCTAATGCAATTACAAGCAGCAAAAATTCTTTATCTGAAAAAATAGTTTTATATCGATGTTTAACTGCGGAAAAAGAAAAAGAAACACGCTTTGATTGCGGCATTGTTTCAGGTAAATATTTCATAGCGGTGATTAAAGAAATAGATGCATAGATCGCTAAGAATATAAAAATACTATGCCAATGAATGCCTAACAAAAGACCTCCAATCATAGGCGCTATGGCGGGCGCGATACCAAATAACATTTGGATAGTTGCCATGACACGTTGCGCTTCAGGGCCTTGAAATAAATCACGCACCATTGCTCGAGCAACTACATTACCTGCCCCTCCCCCAACGCCTTGCAAAATTCGACCTAACCATAACATTTCAACATTGTTCGCAAAAGCTGCACATAAAGAGCCTAAAATAAAAATACCTAAACCAATCTTAATTGTATCTATTCGACCAATGGCATCAGAAATAGCGCCGTGGAATAAAGTCATTAATGCATAAGGGAGTAAATAAAAAGTGAGGCTTTGCTGAATAGCGTGAGGAGTTGTTTCTAAATCATTTGTCATGACATGAAACGCGGGCAAATAAGTATCTATGGCAAAAGGCGCTAAAGCAGCCAAGCTTGCCAATACAAATACGCGCATCATATGAGATGAATTCATAATTTATGATTATAAAGGAAAGATAAAACTAAAAGACTTAAGGAGTAGCGTGGAAGTCTTTAATAAGGTCTTTAACTTCACCTGAAATAATCTTTTTAGAATTTTTATCATTTCTAAAAAGAATAGGTTGCGCCTGAAGAGCTGGATTTTGTGCATCTTCAATCGCTTTTTCGATTAAATGATGATGAGGCGACATACTACATACTGGATCAGCAGTTTCTGCATCACCCGATAATAGGAAAGCTTGGCAGCGACAACCGCCTAAATCTTTCTCTTTTTCAGGGCAAGTTCTACAAGGTTCTTTCATCCAACTATCGCCACGATATCGATTAAATGCTGGTGAATCTTGCCAAGCCCACATAAGTCCTTTATCGCGCACATTTGGAAATTCAATATTAGGTAATACACGCGCTGAATGGCAAGGAAGAACATCGCCATTGGCCGTCACAATCATAAAGACTTCACCCCAACCATTCATACATTTCTTAGGACGATCTGAGAAATAATCAGGCACCACAAAGAACACTTTCATCTTGTTTCCGACTTTTTCTCTAAATTCATTTGTCACTTTTTCTGCGTGATCTATTCGTTCTTTAGTGGGCATCAATTGATTACGATTCACAAGCGACCATCCATAGTATTGTGTATTTGCAAGCTCTACATAATCAGCACCCAATGCTTCGGCCATTTCTAATATTTCTTTGATATGCCCAATGTTATAACGATGAATGACAACGTTAAGCACCATAGGATAACCATGGCTCTTAATCATAGCTGCCACTTTTTTCTTTAATTCAAATGTTTTTGTATTTGTAATAAAATTATTAATTTCTTCAGTGATGTCATGCATCGAAAGTTGAATATGATCTAATCCACCTTCTTTAAATGCCTGAATTCGTTTTTCAGTTAAGCCAACACCCGATGTAATCAGATTGCTGTAATAACCTAATTTTTTCGCTTCAACTACAATCTCTTCAATGTCATCGCGAAGAAGTGGTTCTCCGCCTGAGATGCCTAATTGAAGTGCGCCTAATTTTCTCGCGTCACGTAAAACATTAATCCATTGCTCAGTTGATAATTCATTTTGCGTGTGTTTGTCGTAATCAGTAGGGTTATAACAAAATACACAATGAAGTGGACATCGATAAGTAATTTCAGCCAATAACCATAATGGCTGGGTATGTGTGACGGATGCTGCTACACCATTATTTTGTGTTGCCATCGTATGCCCCCTTAATTAGCTTTCTCAATCCACGCTTTATCGAAAGCAAATTGAATCATTGATAAGATATCTTTTTCAATACCTTCTACATCTTTAAATTTTTCTTTTAAAGAAGCAACTATTTGATCAACAGAATTTTTTCCATCAACCAAACTTAATACTTCACCAGCGCTTCCATTTAATTTCACCATGCCTTCAGGAAATAAAATGACATGGGATTGTTGCGCTTCTTCCCATTGAAATCTATGGTGCGCTGCTATTTTATAAATCTCGTGATGTTCAATTGTCATGATTAGTATCTGGGTTGTCTTAAATAATCACGATCTTCAACTTTAAGATTTGAAGATGCGAGCATAATGGAATCTGCGATTACCCATAACACATCGAGCTTGAATTGCAAAATCTCTAATGCGCGCTCTTGCATCGCACGAGATTGACTAAAGTAATCCAGCGTAACAGATAAGCCTTGCTCTACATCACGCCTTGCTTCTGTTAAACGTTTTTTAAAATAAGACAGTCCAGATTCTCTAATCCACGGATAAACTTCTGGCCATGAGCTAATTCTTTGTTGATGAATGTGCGGTGCAAATAATTCTGTAAGAGATGAACAAACTGATTCTTGCCATGGTCTTTGTTTTGCAAAATTAATATAGGCATCCACTGCGAATCGAACACCTGGGCTGACGTGTTTCAAAGATGTCACATCTTCTCTCGTTAAGCCAACGGCTTCACCTAATTTAATCCAAGCTTCAATACCACCTTCCGCACCATCAACACCATCATGATCTGTAATGCGAACAATCCATTGCTTTCTTACTTCTTTATCAGGGCAATTAGAAAGTATGGCTGCATCTTTTTGTGGGATGCCAATTTGATAATAAAAACGATTTAATACCCAGCACTGCAATTGCTCTTTAGTGAGCTTTCCTTCGTACATCATTACATGAAATGGGTGATAGATATGATAGCCGCGGCCCTTCTCACGAAGTTTTTCTTCAAATTCTGCTCTTGACCAAATTTTATCCATGTCTAATGATTCCCTTATAAAACAATATCCATACCATCGTATGCAACTTCAATACCGTGTTGGGTTAAGATCGCACGTTCTTTAGAGTCTTCACGCAAAATTGGATTTGTATTATTAATATGTATAAGCACTTTTTTAGCGTTAGGGTAACGATCTAACACTTCAATCATACCGCCTTCACCTGATTGAGGATTGTGACCAATATCTCTTGCTTTTTTAGTCATTAAACCCATGTCCATCATTTCTGTATTCGTCCAGAAAGTACCATCCACCATAATGCAATCTGCTTTTTCAAATAAAGGTGGTAAGTGAGGTTCAATTTCACCTAAGCCTGGTGCGTAAAATAATCGCTTCTGAGTTTTTTTATCTTCAATTAACATACCAATCGTATCTCCTGGATGCGGATTATTTCGATGTGGTGAATATGGAGGTGCAGCACTCTTTAATGCAACTGCAGTAAATGTGAGATTTTCTATTTGAGGTATTTCAAATGAAGTTGTTCCATCAGTCGGAATCTCATGATGATTGATACCACAATAGTGATCTAAAATATTTAGAAGTGGATTACCTGTCGTGAGATCCTGATATACCATATCCGTACAATAGAGCTCACGTTTTTGTGTGCCCTCACGAAGCATCAATAAACCTGTGGTGTGATCAATTTGCGCATCAATAAGTACAATCGCTGAAATACCACTATCACGAATAGCCCGTCCAGGTTGTAGCGGCGGAAAGTCTTGAATTTGTTGCAGTACATCAGGCGATGTATTAAAAAGAACCCAATGTATACCATCAGAACTTACACATATAGAAGACTGTGTGCGTTTTGTAGCTTTGATAGTGCCTTTTCTAAGACCGTCACAATTTTGGCAATTACAATTCCACTGAGGAAATCCACCACCCGCACCTGCACCTAATACATGTATATGCATAGAACCCTG
>CAINIH010000035.1 GCA_903849185.1 uncultured Methylophilaceae bacterium | reverse complement strand
CTTAAGTGCATGAGCTGTTTGGCTGCAGACAAAAATACCTCCAACTGTAAATAGAAAAGCAACCATTATCTGTATGAAAAAACTATAAGAAAAAATAAATAAATAAAGAGGAATGCCGACAAGAGTGCCTAAAGTGCCCGGTGCCTTTTTTGAAAGTCCAACTCCAAAACCTAGCGCTATAAAATGTGATGGGTGTTTGAGTAAGAATTTAATATTAAGCAAAATGATCAAATCCCTTAGGGTTGAATTTTATTGATTTACCTTGCTCACTTAATATATTTAGAGACTTTTTCTTAGTGATGGTACCGATCATATTGACAGGAGTGTTTGTTTTGTTTGCAATTTTTTTGATATAAGATCTATTTTTTTTGGCTGCTGTAAATAGCAGTTCATAATCATCGCCACCATTCAATGCAAATTGGTATTGTTTTGATGTGTGAATAAACTTTTCACATGGTATGTCATTTAGTAAAAGAGTGGCGCCTACTTTTGATGCTTTTAAGATATGCCTTAAATCTTGAATAAGGCCGTCAGAAATATCAATACAACTATTTGCATAGCGAGATAAATGAGAGCCTAAAGAGGTTTTTGGGGTAGGTGTTTCAAGCGCTCTTATACATTTAATTTTTATACCCGGCGGTAGTTTTAATTTGCCTTCAAGGCTTGCTAAACCCATTGATGCAAGACCTAATTCTCCCGTTACCCAAATATCGTCATTAATTTTTGCACCAGATCTTAATAAAGCTTCATTTTTTTTGACTTCACCCATAATGGTGATTGAAATACTAAGCGGGCCTTTAGTGGTATCACCACCAATAAGATCAATGCCGAATTTATCTGCGCACTTAAAAAAGCCTTCTGAAAATTTCTTAAGCCAAGCATGATTTATTTTTGGTAGTGATATTGATAAAGTCACCCATTTAGGTGAAGCACCCATTGCTGCGATATCAGACAAATTAACTGCTAATGATTTCCAGCCTAAGTGAGATGGATTTGTATTTTTTAGAAAGTGAGTATTTTCTATAAGCATGTCAGAGGAAATGGCTAATTGATAATTCTTTTGAACATTAATCATTGCTGCATCGTCGCCAACACCTAAAGCAGTTTGCTTCATTTTTTTCTTAAAATAGCGTTCAATAATTTCAAATTCTGAAGTCATTATTATTTTGCTTTGGGCCTAAAAGTTTTCACAATACATTCATGGGTTTCAATAAAAGGCCCATTTAAAAGATCGATGCAATAAGGCACTGCAGCAAAAATGCCATGTACCATTATTTCACCTTGATCATTTTTTAACCCTTCAAGTGTTTGCGCAATAGATTTAGGCTGGCCAGGCAAATTAATGATAAGTGTATTTTTTCGAACAACTGCAACTTGTCTCGACAGTATTGCAGTTGGAACAAAATGTAAACTGATTTGACGCATTTGTTCTCCAAAGCCAGGCATCTCACGATCTGCAATAGCTAGAGTTGCTTCAGGAGTTACATCTCTTAAAGCAGGGCCTGTGCCTCCTGTTGTAAAAACTAAATCGCACTCTTCGATATCCACAAAATCAATTAATGAAGATTCAATGAGAGATCTTTCATCAGGAATAACTTTTTCTATAGTTTCAAAAGGCGAGCTTAAAGCCTTTTGAAGCCAAGATTTTAGATTGGGAATACCTTGGTCCTCATATTCGCCTTTTGAAGCTCGATCGCTAATTGAAATGAGTCCAATTTTAGTGAACTTATTTTTCATGATGAGTCATAATTAGTGAAAGCTTGATCATAACATTATCGCCTTGAGAGGATTCTATGCCATTTAAACTTATTTTTATAATGCTGAATTTATTCAGTATCTTAGCTGTCGCTGAAGAAACAAATTTATTCCAAGCAAATTATCTAACTCAAAGTAATAGCAATTTACATTCATTGCAAAAAAAGCCCGATACTAAAATTTATGCTGGCATGAATAAAGAAAAAGACAATATTAGAATGTTAGAAGATGGATATGATTTAATGGGGGCCTCTTCATTTCAAGGGCCATTTGTAGAGCCTAATCAAGCGCTTAAGCATGCTCAGTCTATTGAGGCGGATGTGGTTTTAGTATATGACCGAAAAATAAATGAAATGACTCGATCTGCTCGACTAAGACAGATTCATGATGAAATGAAAAAAGAGCATAAGAGTGAAAAAAATGCTGTGATTGAAGTTAGTGAATCAGATTTAAAAGATAAAAATAGCAAATTTGAATTTTATGCAACGTATTGGGCTAAGTTGCCACAACCTATTTTAGGTTTACACGTTATTAAATTAACCACAAAAAACTCAGACACAAAAGAGACCCAGCAGGAGAAGGGTTTAAAAGTTATTGCAGTTATTAAAGATTCGCCGGCTTTTAAAGCAGGCATTCAAAAAGGCGATGTGATAATTGCATTAAATGATGTCAATACTGAATTACCGGAAGATTTTTCTAAATCAGTGTTTAAACAACAGGGTAATAAAGTGAAAATTAAATACGCGAGAGACGACGAAGAAAAAGAAGTAAGTGCAGAACTTAATTGTAGATAATTTTATTTCTCAATAATTTTTTTTATAAGCTTAAATAACTCACGATTATATTTAGGCGCCTTGTCTTTGTTTTTTTCTTCTATAGCTTCTTTAATAGTATTTAATAAAATTAATTTTTCTTCAGTAGGAAATTTAGTTAAGAAATCATTAATGCTCCCAGGCTCTTCAACTAATTTTTTTCGCCACAATTCTATATTATGAAAATGTTGTTTTTCTTTGAGTTCTTGTTGATCCCAAAACGTCATAATGGTATTTAATTCAGTTGAATCAAAATTTCTCATGAGCTTGCCAATATATTGACTTTGGCGCCTTTTAGCGCCATTACTTGTAATTTTTTGCATGGCTAAAATGGCTTCAAATAAATTCGGGGGCAAATTTAGCGCTTTTAATTTAGATGAAGATAATTCACACAATTTTAATCCAAGGGATTGAAGATTCTCAGCCTCGAGCTTAAGTTGCGTCCTGCTGACAGTATTTTTTTCTAAATCCTTATCTTTTGCCATATGAATGTAAGTGAGTTTAAAGAGTGACTATTTCTAAGTTATGATAACAGGGTTTACTTTCTCATCTATCAAGACATGAAAAAAAATCAATTTGATTTGGAACATCTAAAAAAAATTGCTGACCACACTTTAAGTTATGCAAAAAAAATTGGTGCGACTTCATCTGAGGTAGAAGTTAGTTATGGTACTGGGAAAAATATTTCTGTCCGCTTAGGTAGCCTTGAAACCTTAGAAATTAATAGGGATAAAGGATTCTCTGTCACGCTTTATAATGGCCACCGAAAAGGTAGTTCAAGTTCGTCTGATTTATCCATGCAAAGTATTGAAGATACCGTAGACGCTGCTTTTAACATTGCACGCTACACAGCAGAAGATCCTTTATTTGGTCTTGCTGATAAAAATCTTATGGCAACCAATATGAAAGATCTTGATCTTCATAACGCGTGGGATATTTCTATAGACCATATGATTGATCTAGCAAAAACATGCGAGGCGGCTGCACTTGATGTGAGTCAAAAAATTACTAATTCCGAAGGTGCGAGCATTTCTTCTGCAGAAGGTATTTTTATTTATGCAAATAGTCATGGTTTTATAGGGGGCTATCCAACATCGAGACATTCGATTGGTTGCTCTGTAATTGCAGAAGAAAAATCGATGATGCAAAGAGATTATTGGTATTCATCTGCAAGGCATGTCGAGGATCTTCAATCTGTTGATTCGGTGGGTAAATTAGCTGGCACCCGAACACTCTCCCGATTGGGAGCTAAAAAAATTCATACATGTCATGCCCCAGTCATTTTTGAAGCACCAATAGCTACAGGACTCATCTCATCTCTTATTTCAGCTATCTCTGGGGGGAATTTATACCGTCAATCTTCATTTCTTTTAAACTCACTTGGAGAGAAAGTAGCAAGCGATCAATTAACTATTGAAGAAGACCCCTTCCTTTTGCGAGGAGATGCAAGCTCTATGTTTGATGATGAAGGGGTAGCAACGCATTCAAGATTGTTGGTTGATCAAGGAACTATTAATGGATATCTTCTATCTTCTTATTCCGCTAGAAAACTTGGCATGCAATCAACGGGCAATGCAGGCGGTGCACATAATTTAATTCTAAAGACCGGTAATCATAATCTCAAAGATCTTATTCGAACAATGCATAAAGGCTTGCTTGTAACAGAGTTGCTTGGTCACGGACTAAATATGGTGACAGGCGATTATTCTAGGGGTGCTGCGGGCTTCTGGGTTGAAGATGGAGTCATCGCTTATCCAGTTGAGGAAATTACAATTGCAGGCAATATGAAAGATATGTTGAAACAGATTGTTGCGATTGGGAATGATATTTACAGAAATGGATCGAAGCATACAGGTTCGATATTGCTAGAAGCAATGAGCATTGCTTCTAGTTAAATTAATTAATTACCAGCGATGGGAACCGTGTAGGGCTTAACGCCGTTTGGATCTTCAACGCCATCTTTAACTTGATTTTCTCTGTACTGCATATAGCTATCGCGCATGAAAGCATATGGATCAAAAGCTTGATCGCGAATATCTGTATCATCAAGAAGCTCAGCGCGTTTATCAACAATTAGGACAGCTGTTGTAATATATCTTGATGTATCGTCATTAATATAACTCACTGGATCAAAGAAGAGCGCATCAGTTACAAAGCCAATACCATCTCTTGTGCTTGATGGACCTATGATCGGAAGCACCAAGTAAGCGCCACTATCAAAACCATAATAACCAAGAGTCTGACCAAAATCTTCTACAGTTCTAACGCCACCACTTTTTGAATGAACGTCAAATACACCAAGAACACCCACTGTTGTATTGAGGGCTACGCGACCTGCTGTGTTAACGCCTTGTTTAAATTTAAATTGAAATAATTCGTTTACGAGCGTCACTACGTCACGAATATTTTTAAAGAAATTGTTAACGCCTGTTTGAACGGGGGAAGGTGTGATTGCTTGATAGCCTTTAGCGACTGGTTTTAGCACTACGTTATCAACTACATCATTAAATTTATAAACCGTACGATTCAGACCTTCAAGCGGGTCTTTGTTTTGTTGTGAAGCACAACCAAACATGAAAAAAGTGACTAGGATTGCTATGAGAAATTTGCTGAAGTGTTTTGTCATGTGTATGTGTTTCATAAAGATTAGGCAAATTATCTATGAATGTTGTTTTTTTGTCTATAACTTACTGAAAATAAAGGCCTGGAGGCTTTTTATGTTGCATAAAAACAACATATTAGCTTTTGGCAGATTTATAGAGGGCCAAAGCCTTAATTCTTTGAGATGCATGATCAACAATGGGCTGTGGGTAGTCAATTTTTTGAGTATTTTGACTAAGCCAGGGGGCGTGAATCTCATCATCATCAAAGGTATTGAGTTCGGGGATATATTTCTTAATAAATTTACCTTGCGCATCGAATCTTAAAGATTGTGTAATCGGGTTAAAAATTCTAAACCATGGTTGAGCATCACATCCAGTAGAAGCCGCCCATTGCCAGCCGCCGTTATTAGCGCTTAAGTCGAAATCAATCAATTTTTCTGCAAAATATGCTTCACCCCATCGCCAATCGACGAGTAGATCTTTGACTAAAAAAGAAGCAGCAATCATTCGAAGCCTGTTATGCATAAAACCCGTTTGATTAAGCTGCCTCATCGCGGCATCTACAATAGGGTAGCCCGTTTTTCCTTCGGCCCATGCTTTGAAATAATCAGGATTGTTTTCAAAAGCGATCGATTCATATTCTTTTTTAAAGGCCTTACCGATTGCCACATCAGGGCGATGGAATAAAATTTGAAAATAAAATTCGCGCCATATCAATTCATTTAGCCAAGTTTCACTACCTTCACTAAAAGACTCCAAAGCTAATCGAAAGAGTTGTCTGATGGAGACTGTTCCAAATCGCAAATGGACAGATAAATAAGAAACGCCCTTAATTGCAGGAAAATCACGCGTTTTTTTATAAAACGCAATTCTCTCTTTAAAATCTTCGGTGAGTAATTTTCCTCCGGTCATGCCTGTATGAATTTTAATCTTACTGAGATTGGTTGTTTGGAATCCCATATCTTTAAGAGTTAGTAGAGGCTCAGATTTAAATTGAGCAAGACTTTTGATAAAAGGCTCAATATCAAAACGAGGAAGAGTAGTTTGGTTAAGTTTTTTTAAGTAATTATTTTTGTAGGGTGTAAAAACGGTATAAGGATTTTCGAGCGCCGTAAGAATTTCG
>CAINIH010000034.1 GCA_903849185.1 uncultured Methylophilaceae bacterium | reverse complement strand
GGGATGGTCCAGATGCAATCACAAGTGCAAAAACACTTGAAACTGTATCAGCAAACGCTGGTTGGTTATGGGCGAAAGGTGCACTCGACTTTGCGGGTGGTACAGTCGTTCACATCAACGCAGGTATTGCAGCACTTGTAGCAGCTTTAGTATTAGGTAAGAGAATTGGTTACGGCAAAGAAGCAATGCCTCCACACAGCCTCACATTAACGATGGTAGGTGCATCATTACTATGGGTAGGTTGGTTTGGTTTCAATGCAGGTTCAAATCTTGAAGCAACAGGCTTAGCAGCATTAGCATTCGTAAACACGATGCTTGCAACGGCTGCTGCAACACTTTCATGGATGGCGTTTGAATGGATCTTAAAATCAAAACCATCCATGTTAGGTGCAGCATCAGGTGCGGTAGCAGGTCTTGTAGCCATTACGCCAGCATGCGGATTCGTGGGCCCAATGGGTGCACTCATCATCGGTGCAGGTGTAGCGCCTCTATGTTTATTCTTTGTATCTAAAGTTAAAAGTGCATTCGGTTACGACGACACACTCGACGTATTCGGTGTACACGGTATCGGCGGTATCTTCGGTGCAATTATGACCGGTATATTCGTGAGCCCAGCTTTAGGTGGTACAGGCGTATACGACTATGTAGCAAATAAAGTAGCTGATTATGATATGCACGCTCAAGTAATCTCTCAACTTTGGGCTGTCGGCACTGCGATTGTAGTTTCTGCAGTTGTATCATATGTGGCTTTAAAGCTTATCGATTTAACAATCGGTCTTCGTGTGAAACCAGATGCTGAGCGTGAAGGCTTAGACATCGCTGAACACGGCGAACAGGCTTACCACAAATAAAATAAGCTGAAAGTAGTGACTTCTCAAGGGCGCTTTTTAAGCGCCCTTTTTTTATCCATGAAATTTATAAACTTGAAGTTATAATAAAGCCCATGTTTAAAAAGTTTTCTTTTTTCAATCGTGCATTTCTTAAGAATGCTTTTTTACTCATCTTAAGCCCTAAACTTTTTTTTAATCAGGGTCACATCCCACCTAAGAATCATAAAATTCCAAATCATTTTTTTGGATTAAGTCTGACTATCGAAGATTTGATTGAAGATCCGATGGGTGTGGTTGAAATGTGTCGTCAGCATAAAATACGAGATGTCACACTCCTTATTCCATCGAATCGTATCAGTGAATTTAGCCCTACTTTTATGGATGATCTGATTGGGCATGATATTAAATTTAATCTCAAATTAGTCCTCGTGGATCAAGAAGATATTTATCTTCAATGGCGAGAGCTTTTGGATCTTACATTGCTAGGCTATCAATCACATATTGCATCTATTGAAATTGAGATGACAAGTTTTAGTCAGAAAGCGCTTCACGCATTTTTAAATATTTGGGCGATGACTTTTAATATCGCAAGACTTAAAAAAATTAAGGTGGCAGGACCTTCGATTCCCTCATTTAGCCCTTTCTTTAATGACATGGTGTTTAAGCTTCTAAAAGACAAATATCAACTCCCTGACATTCATACGATTAATTTAACCAATGAGATGGACAAAGAGCCTGAACTCATTTATTCAAATTTCTTAATTCCTAAACTAGGCAAATTTTTTAAATTTAATCTCATTAAAAAATTGGCGCTCATTCAAAGAATTGCTGAGAGTTTTAATATCAAAACCATTTATGGTGCGATTGAATTAAAGCGTCATGAAATTACTTCATATACGCTGCGTGCCATTTCTTTATTGATTGCATCAGGACGCCTTACTAAACTTTATCTACCTTACCGAAATGCAGAAGGGATTCTTTTTTTAGTGGATCGTATGGAGGGTATGACTTATTTAGGTGCTTTATTTCATGATGCGCCCTTTGAAATCCATCACTTTAAAAATGATAAAGAACAGATGCACGCGATATGGGCGCGAGATGATAAGACGATAAACCCTGAGAGTTTTTATCATATTGAAGATATCTATGCTGCTAAGATCTATGACAGTCATGGGGATATCATCGATCGCACTCAATTCAAAATTACAGATACGCCCATCTACTTGGTATGGCGATCCATGGATCCCATTATCTTTATAGATACACCCAAAGTCTTAGATCTTAATGTCACTAATATCATGGCCCTATCATGAAAATCATGAGGTCCAATTCATCACCTGTTCGGTGTGTTTAAATACTGCAGAGACTATAGTTCATTCAATGCATCTTCGAATGCAGTTGATTAACCAGTTTTAAGGAGAAATACTATGTGGACAACTCCAGCAGCTACAGAAATGCGTTTTGGCTTTGAAGTGACTATGTACGTAATGAACAAGTAATTGTTCGTTTCTTATGGTTACTAAAAAAGGAAGCTTAAAAGCTTCCTTTTTTTATTTGGAAGCTTCCTCAATACGATTTCGTTTCATCACAAATTCTTGCGTTGCGGTTGGGAAGACATAATCTTTTGGAAGTAGTGCCCAAATCTTACCTTGTTGTTTCATGGACCCTGCTTTACGTCCTGCCTCATCTCCACTACCCCAATAAAAATCTGCGCGCACCCCGCCTCGAATCGCACCACCTGTATCTTGCGCCACCATCAATCGCTCAAGTGGGTCGCTCGTATTCGGTTGTGTGGTCGATAAGAAAATAGGTGCCCCTAAAGGAATAAATTTTGGATCAATCGCGACACTTCTTTCCGCTTCAATCGACACACCTAAAGCACCGATCGGCCCTGGTAAATCATTAGGAAGTTTTCTAAAGAAGATGTAACTCGCGTTCATATTTAAAAATTCTCGTAACTTGGTTATGTTTTTCTTGGCCCAATTTTTAATACCTTCCATCGAAGCTTCAGCCATCGTAATTTCTTTTTTCTGAATGAGCGCTGAACCAATCGCTTTAAATGGATAACCATTTTGATCGGCATAACCAATTTGCATGATGTCTCCATTATCGAAATGAATAATGCCGGAACCTTGAATCTCTAAAAAGAAAGCTTCAACCGGATCTTCTACCCACACAATTTCGTTACCTGCTAGAGGTGCGCCTTGGCCATCAATATCAGCTCTTGATAAATAAGGCACTAATTTATTACCTACCAATTTTCCACGTAAGCGTTTTGATTTAAGTTCTGGATAAACTTCGCCTAAATCCACCGTGATTAAATCTTTAGGTGTTGTATAAAGAGGGACTTTGTAATGGGATGTTTTAACTTTACTGCCTTTTAAGACAGGCTCGTAGTAGCCTGTAATCATGCCCGTTTCAGAGCCATCCATATTGGTCGCAAGATAGACATTAAAATATTTTTTAAAGTAATTTTGAATGTTTTCGTCACTAGGTTCTTTAATATCATCCGCAATATCACATACTTTTTTCCAAGCGTCTTTTTGTTTTAAAGCAGAACAACTTCTAAGCCATGCTGTCCAAGCAGGCATTAAATTGTCACTTTCAAGTGAAGACTCGATCGCACTCCAATCTGATTTTTTTAATAGGCCATAATCAGGAATTTTTGCGAGCTCTTCTTTTTCAGTTTTAATTTTTGGACAATCGCAATTAGATTTTGCCTCTGTTACTTTTTCTCCCTTATGTGACACATCAGCACATGAGATAAGAAATAAAGTAAGTAACAATAAAATAAAACGTCCCATCAATGAAGCGTCCTTGGCATCGATAAAATAAACATAGGAATTTCTGCATCAAATGATGTGCCATCTTCGGACACCATCTGATAACTGCCGTGCATCGAACCTACAGGAGTGTTGATTTCAGTGCCGCTTGTATAGGTATAAGATTCATGAGGTTGAATCAGTGGTTGTTCGCCGACCACACCTAAACCTTTCACTTCGAAAGACTCTTCATTGGCATCTGTAATAATCCAATGACGACTCACAAGTTGTGCGGGCACTAACCCATCATTACTGATCGTGATCGTATAATTAAAAAAATAACGATTATGTTCAACGCTTGATTTTTCTTCTATGAAACTTGTTTCCACACTGATACGAATTGCATGTAATTTTGTGGATCCCATAATTTTAAGAAATCATGCCTTGAGTAGGTGAACTGGGTGATGCTGAATATAATTTTTTGAGCATACGTCCAGCTAAAAACGCTTCGCGTCCGGCTTCAATGGCTTTTTTCATAGCACTCGCCATCAGAATAGGATCATTCGCGCCTGCTATCGCTGTATTCATCAGGACACCTTCGCAACCTAACTCCATCGCAATCGCAGCATCAGATGCGGTTCCAACACCTGCATCTACTAACACAGGGACTTTTGCATGTTCAATAATAATTTGTAAATTCCATGGATTTAAAATACCCATACCTGAACCAATAAGAGAAGCTAAAGGCATAATGGCACAGCAACCAATATTCTCTAACTCTTTTGCTACAATCGGATCATCTGATGTATAGACCATCACATCAAATCCTTCTTTAATTAAAACTTCTGCGGCTTTTAAAGTTTCAATCACATTAGGATAAAGTGTTTTGGGGTCGCCTAATACTTCTAATTTCACAAGATTATGGCCATCTAATAACTCACGCGCTAAACGAAGCGTTCGAACCGCGTCATCAGCCGAATAACATCCTGCTGTATTAGGTAAATAAGTAAAACGATTCGGTGGTACAAAATCAAGTAATGATGGCTCACCTTCATTTTGACCAATATTAGTGCGACGAATCGCAACCGTAATAATCTCGGCGCCACTCGCATCAATCGCGAGTCTTGTTTGTTCGAAGTCTTTATATTTACCAGTGCCCACCAACAATCTTGATTGGTAAGATTTCCCTGCGATCACAAGTTGATCTTTTTTTTGCGTCATCTTAACCACCACCTACCGCGCCCACAATTTCTAATTGGTCGCCATCTTGAAGTGTGATGTTTTGAAATTCAGATTTTGAAATAATCATGCCGTTTTTTTCTATAGCAATGCGTTTACCCAAGAGATTAAGTTTTGTCACTAAACCTTCGACTGTCATCGAATTGTCATCAAAAGATTTTATATTACCGTTAATTTTTAGATTCATGGATGTGGCTTTATTCATCAAACATTGAATTTTTAAAAAGTTTTAGAGTCATAAATTTATGGAACACAATTCCATGAATTAAATAACATCCCAAAAGGAAAAGCTATATGCAAAATTATAATACAGATTCGCTGAATACATTGCCTCAGAACAAAGACAAGACGGAGCATTTAACACCATTGAATGAAAAAACGCCGCCTGTTGAATTAACGCAAGATGAAAAGCTTCATCGCAGACGCTGGCTCGAATCCATCTCAGATTGCGTTTAAGCGAGTTTGCGTTGGAAAAGTTTTAACGCGAGTTCGTAACCTAAAAGTGCCAACTCAGGATCATAACGCTCGCCTTCATCACGCATAAAGGCATGTTGACCATTAAATTCATGCCACGTAAATGCTAATTTAGCATCAAGCATTTTGTCATAAACGGTTTTGCGACCTGCATCTGGAATATGATTGTCTTGCTTGCCCCAAATCATTAGAAGCTCACCCTTGATGTCTTTTAAACGATCCATAGAATGCTGATTAGGTTTATTTGGAATGATATTGGCATGTAAGTCTGTTGCATAAAAACAAGCTGTTGCTTCTATTTCAGGCTGGAGGGCTGCTCTAAAGGCTAAATGTCCACCAATACAAAATCCCATCGCGCCCATATGGCCTGAAAACCATGGTTGTTTTTTAATCCATGCAATCATCGCTTGATTGTCTGTGTCATAACCTTCCACATCTTTAGCTGACTTATCTGCATTACCTTTATCACGACCTGCATCGTCATAAGCTAGCACAGTGCCTATCGGATTTAACTCATGAAATACTTCAGGCACCAAAACGGTGAATCCATGGCCGGCGATAATTTTAGCTGCGCGCTCAATGGGGCCTGTCTGCTGAAAAATTTCTGAATAAAAAAGAATTGCGGGTGTCTTTTTATGGGTGACGGGCTTATGCACATAAGTACGCATAACGCCTGTAGGGGTATTTAAATCAACGAATTCTGACTGAATTAACATGCTTCATCCTAGTAAATAAGGGGTTAATAGAAAGACGGAAACCCTTATTTTACTTGATTCGAAGCGAGTTAAAAGTGAAATTTAGTATTCTGAACTGCGACCTGTGGAGTAATTTAAAGGGGCATCATTTTGCCACTCACCACAATCCACACACTGGTGATCTTCCATCGTGGGGCAATATTGCAAATGGGTAGCCTTACATTTAAAACAAGCCATCGCTTTATGATGGCGATCATGAATTTCCGCCGATACTTTGTCACTTCCAAGACCATACTTATTATCCATAAGACTCTCCCTTAAAAAAATCAAATGGGTTGAAGCTTTAATGTACGCCTCGTTTTTATGAAGCGCAAGACTCTATTTTAATTTTTGTATATGACACTTTTGATAAGTTAAAACGTCACCTTCTTTAATATAAGTCTCAGGATCGTTAATTTCTAATGTCGTCGTTTCATTGTTGTAAGTATTTTTTAAAGCGTCCACCTGTTTTAACCCAAATTCACGATCCGGAAAAACAAGCCACATCTCTTTACCACCTTCAAGAGCCTTCACATAAAACTGTTTATTTTTTTCGCACTGATATAAAGACGCATCTTTAGGTGCGGTTGAAAGCTCGCGATAATCGCCATTTAACATCGGCAAACTTACTTCAGGCATTTTCATACTACCGCAACTTGAAAGTAAAAAAGGCATACTTAATAACATTAACTTTTTAAAGCTTTGTTTCATTGAGAGTCTTTCAATAAGGATTCATCTAATTGGCTTAATAGGGTTTCAATGGCATGCGTTGCATTGTCATCATGATTAAGTTTTGCTAACTTTAACAAATAAAATTGCGCTTGTGCATGACGTGGATTCTTTTTAACCACATCACTTAATTCTTTTTTAGCTAATTCATAATCTTTCAATTCAAAGCGCGCAATCGCATCGGTAAATAGTGCTTCATTGGATTGCGATTCACTTTTAAGCCAAAGCGCTGCAATCTCTTTTAAACGCTCCCATTGGCTTTCTCGAGCCGCATCATAGGCTTGCATGAAGTATGGTCGTTTTTCAAAAGGTGCATCCCAAAAAGGGAGTTCAGTTTGTGAGGTAAGTTGTATGTCTTTCCCTTGACGCATTAAATTCTTAATCCATTCCACAGGAATGCTGTAGTAATACGCATGACGTCCTGGACTTTTAAAAGTGGTGAGTCCAATGAGGCGACCTTCATCATCAAAGAGTCCGCCACCTGATGCGCCCATAGCAAAGCCTGCAGATGATTGAATAATATTTTCGTTATCCAATGCATATAAAGCTTTAATGCTTCCGAAAGAGACAATCGGTTTAATCGCATTACCACCAAAACTTTTAGAAAAAACAGATTGTTCGTAAGTTAATTTTTTTGTGTCACCTAACGCGACCGGCTTGACATCAAGAAATTGAAATTGAAGAATACATAAGTCATGACGCCAATCGGCTTTCATACTGGTCGGTGAAAATGCATCACCTGATTTTCCAATTTGAACACCTTGTGCATTAGCAACGACATGGCAATTGGTTGCGACTTGATTTTCAGCCACCACAATACCGGAACCCACACCTTGATTACCTGTTTTATCGACAACATGAACTTTGACAATTGCAGGTGTAATACCAAAAGTCACTTCGTCAGTTGGAAATGCAAAAGCGGGAAGAGAAAAAAGAAAAGTGACAATAAAAACTAATCTATACATAGCGTGATCCGATCGAAATATGTCATGTATAGATAAGGAACTAAGCGGCTTAGTTCCTTAAAAATAAATGTTTAGCCACATTTACTGTCGCCACAACTTAAGCATGTCAGGCATCCGTCCATCATGATGACTGCTTTCGTTTGGCATTTACTACAAAGTTGTGAACCTTTTGGATATCCTGTGCTATCAATTTCTTCAGAATGTTTTTCCATATATTCAGCACGTTTTTCTTCCATCAATTTTTTTTGATGTTCATCAGGCAATGCTTTTTTAAGCATACCGATATCGATTAAATGTTGTTCAACGACTTCACCAATTTCAGCCACTAAACTTGGTACATACTTACCGCCTTTTTTAAAGTAGCCGCCGTTAGGATCAAACACGCTATGAAGTTCTTCCACCAAGAATGTGACATCGCCACCTTTTCTAAATACCGCAGACATGACGCGTGTCAAACCTACGATCCATTGGAAGTGATCCATGTTTTTTGAATTAATAAAAATTTCAAACGGACGACGGTGCTCTTGCGGTGTACCTTCGTTCATGATGATGTCATTGATCGTGATGTAAAGTGCATGCTCAGTTACAGGTGTTTTTACTTTATAGGTAGAGCCTGTAATTTTTTCAGGGCGGCCTAACGGTTCACCTAATTGCACCACGTTTTGATTTTCTTTTTGAGCTAAAGCATTCGCTTTATCTTCCTCAGAAACAACGTTGTAACCTACGATCTTTTTTTCAATTTTAATTGCCATTATTTTCCTTTAATGTCTTCTATTAGAACTTACCGTAATAACCTTCTTTAAGTGCGTCGTAAAGATTCGCTGCAGAGTGGGTCTCGCCGTCATATTCAATTTCTTCGTTACCCTTCACTTCAACTTGAGAACCATCATCTAACGTAAATTTATAAGTCGTGTTCTCTAAATCTTTTTCTGTCACCAACACACCTTGGAAAGCCTCTGGGTTAAATCTAAATGTCGTACAACCTTTAAGGCCTTTATCGTATGCGTATAAATAAATATTTTTAAAGTCTTCGTAATCGTAATCCGTTGGGACGTTGATTGTTTTTGAAATCGAACTATCAATCCACTTTTGTGAAGCTGCTTGAATGTCGACGTGTGCTTTCGCTTGAATCGTTGAAGAATCTAAAAAGTAATCCGGTAATTTTTCATCTTCGTTTTCTGAAAATGGCATCGCTTTTGAATTAATCAATTCGCGGTACGCTAATAATTCAAATGAATAGACGTCTACTTTTTCTTTTGATTTCTTACCTTCACGAATCACGTTACGGCTGTAGTGATGTGCAAAAGAAGGTTCAATACCATTACTTGCATTATTAGCAAGTGATAGTGAAATCGTACCTGTTGGTGCGATAGAACTATGGTGAGTAAAACGTACGCCTTTTTTGGCAATCTTGTTACGTAAGCCTTCAGGGAATTGCTGCATGTAGCGGCTATATTTACCGAGCAACACTTTACCCTTTACTTTAGCGCCCACTTTGATACCGTCGGCTGCCATCTCAGGACGTTTTGCTAACATGTCAGCTGTTACGATAAATTCTTCTTCCATGATCGGTGCTGCACCTTTTTCGTCAGCAAGATCAATACCTGTTTCCCAACCCACCTCGGCCAAAATGCGACTCACTTCTTCAGTGAATTTAAGTGAGTCTTCATCACCGTATTTCATCTTAAGCATCGTAAGTGATGAACCTAAACCTAAATAGCCCATACCGTGACGACGTTTACGCATAATTTCTTTACGTTGTTCTTCGAGTGGCAAGCCATTAATTTCCACCACGTTATCTAACATACGCGTGAAGATCGCAATCACTTCTTTATATTCAGCCCAATCGAAAAATGCTTCATCAGTAAAAGGCTTCTTCACAAATTTGGTTAAGTTCACAGAACCTAATAAACAAGCACCATAAGGTGGGAGCGGTTGCTCACCACATGGATTAGTTGCACGAATGTTTTCGCAGAACCAGTTGTTGTTCATTTCATTCACGCGATCGATCAAAATAAAACCAGGTTCAGCAAAATCGTAAGTGGATGACATGATGATGTCCCACAAACGTCTTGCTTTAATTGTTTTATAAACGCGGCATGCTACTTTACCTGCATCGATGCCTTCTGTTTTGGTGAGGTATTTACCTTTCACAGGCCACTCTCTCCAAACCACTTGGCTTTCATCGTTCACATTTAAACCATCGACGATGGATTCTTTTTCAGTCACAGGGAATGCAACTTTCCAATCGCTGTCCGCTTTAACCGCTTCCATAAATTCTTTAGTGATTAAGCATGAAAGGTTAAATTGACGGAGTCGACCGTTTTCACGTTTCGCTTTAATAAAGTCAGTGACATCAGGATGAGCAATATCAAACGTTGCCATTTGTGCGCCGCGACGACCGCCTGCTGATGATACTGTGAAGCACATCTTGTCGTAGATATCCATAAATGAGAGTGGGCCGCTTGTATAAGCACCCGCACCTGCAACAAAAGCACCTTTAGGTCTTAAGGTTGAGAATTCATAACCGATACCGCAACCTGCTTTTAAAGTAAGCCCTGCTTCATGCACTTTATCTAAAATGCCAGACATACTGTCTTCCACAATGCCTGATACCGTGCAGTTAATCGTAGAAGTGGCTGGCTTATGTTCGAGCGCACCTGCATTAGAAGTAATACGACCCGCTGGAATAGCACCGCGTCTTAATGCCCAAAGGAATTTTTCATACCATTCTTCTCTTTTAGCTGGAATTTCAACATCCGCTAAAGCTCTTGCAACACGCATAAAGGAATCATCGATATCTTTATCAACGTGCTCGCCCTGTTTTGACTTCAAACGATACTTTTTGTCCCAGATATCGAGTGAAACATCTTGAATCGGTATTTCGTGGTCTTGATGGTCACTTAATGCGGACTTTGGGCGAACAGCTTTGAGCATGAATTTCCCCTGAATTATTCTTTTTTATATGTTTTATGACTAAATTGACTGCTAGATGGTATTTTTGCCTAAAACCACAATATATAGTGGTTTTGTGAACATATTATCCATGGTCTAGTAGTCCGTCAATTGAAATATATGCACAAATTTAGAGCAAAAGTTAACCCCCATTTTCCGAGGTTAATTTTTAAAACTTAAGCAAGGCCTTTCTTCAAAAATAAATTAAACACAAGTTCATCAAGATGGTTTATGCGAAAATATCCGCATGATTCGCTTTTTCTATAGTCTTTTAGTCTATTTTCTTCTCCCATTCACCGTAATTAAGCTGATTTATCGGGGGTTTAAGCAGCCAGACTACTTACAACATTGGGCTGAGCGCTATGGTTTTTATAGTCTTTCCACAAAAAAAATCTGGGGAAAACGAAAAACGCTCTGGATTCATGCGGTTTCTGTAGGTGAAACCAAAGCTGCCATTCCCTTCATCAAACTTTTTTTAAAAAAATATCCGCGTCATCATCTACTCATCACGCATGGCACACCGACAGGACGCGCGACTTCCATTGATATTAAAGATGCTCGGGTGACTCGCATCTATCTTCCTTTTGATACGGTTGATGCTACACAAAGATTTTTAAATACGTTTAAACCTGAATTAGGTTTTTTACTTGAAACAGAACTTTGGTTTAATTTAATTCATCAAGCACATAAAAATTCGATCCCACTTTATTTGGTGAATGCGCGTTTATCTGAAAAATCATTTCAACTTTATAAAAAGATATCAACACTTATCAAACCATCCTTACAAGAATTAAAAGGTGTCTTAGCACAAACAATGAGTGATGCGAAGCGGTTTGAATCGCTTGGCGCGAGAAGCGTTGAAGTGATGGGTAATTTAAAATTTGATGTTGCACCTCCTCGCGATATAAAAACACAAAGTGCGGCACTTAAAAAACATTTACGCTTAAAAAATCAATCGGTACTTTTGATTGCAAGTTCAAGACAAGATGAAGAAGAAATGATTCTGCAAAGTTTATTAAAACTGCCAATTAAAAATCTCATTACGATTTTTGTGCCACGTCATCCACAACGTTTTAAAGAAGTTGAATTGATGTTAAAAAAATATCGCGTTTCTTTTATCAAGCGAAGTGATAAAAAAATAACAGCAAAACCTTATCAATTTATTTTAGGTGACTCGATGGGGGAAATGTATAGCTATTACAGCTTAGCGAATATTGCACTGATGGGCGGCACGATACTCCCTTACGGCGGACAGAATCTCATTGAATCAATGGCGATGAAGGTGCCTGTGATTTTAGGTCCTCATACTTATAATTTTCATGATGTATCGAATGAAGCGATTCAATTGCGAGCGGCAACTAGAATTCAAACACTAAATCAATTAGAAAAAGTATTGCCAGAGATGCTTAAATCAACTTCTCAATTAAAAATGAAAAAAGCATGTCATGAAATGATGGATAAACATCAAGGTGCTACATTAAACATATTGAATAAAATTAAATCTACGATTTAATAAGTTTGGCTACTGCTTTAAATTGATCGCCTTCAGCGACACGTAACCATTCAAATATCACTGACTCTGCATTTGTAATCACAATACCTTCAGATCTTAATCGATGAATCGCATTTTGATGATTTAAATTCGATCTTGAAAGTGTGGCATCTTCCATCACAAACACTTCCTTACCTGAAGCTTTCAAAGCCAATGCTGTTTGTAAAATACAAATATGTGTTTCTAATCCACACAAAATAATTTGTGGTCTTGATTTCACTAAATGACTTTTAAAGTTGGGCTCATCAAGACATGAGAATGCTTTTTTCTCGATCGGTGGATGAGGGAGTAATGATTTTAATTTTTTGACTGTGGGGCCCAAGCCTTTAGGGTATTGCTCGGTATGAAGACAAGGCACTTCTAAAATTTTTGCGGCTTCAATGAGGATAGTTGATGCATCGATGACTTTTTTAATTTCATTTTTCATCATGACATCCACAAGTTTTTCTTGGATATCAATGAAAACGATCTGACTTAAAAGTTGATCATTGATCATGATCACTAAAACACAAATGTATTTTCATGCTTCACAAGCAAAGGAGGCACGACTGTTTCAAATAAAATTTCTTCTTCAAAATCTTTGATGCCTGTTTTTGTAATAAGCGTAGCGTGCATCGAAGGTGCTTCACCCAAAATAGCTAAGAGTCTTCCATTCACATTTAATTGATCTCGAATAGCTTCAGGTAAATGAGGCAAAGAGCCTGCAAATAGCATCGCGTCATAAGGTTGATTTTTTGCCCAGCCTAATGAAGCATCGCCTGTCACAAATGTAATATTGTTAATGTTTAATTTTTGACAGTTTTGTTTGGCGAGTTTTGTGAAATAAGGATTAATGTCGACCGACACCACAGTTTTAACTAAACTTGCTGCGAGTGCTGTGAGATAACCACTACCAGAACCTACGACTAAGACATGATCTTGTTTTTGAAGTGATAAAGACTGAATAAGTCTCGCTTCTAATTTAGGTGCCAACATACGCACATCATCATGCAAAGGAATTTCAGTATCCGCAAAAGCCACCCCTTGATATTGCGTCGGTACAAATTTTTCGCGCGGCACTTGATGAAGGAGATCCAGCACTTCAGGGTCTAAGACTTCCCAGGTGCGGATTTGCTGCTCAATCATATTAAAACGATTTTGTTCAATGGTGTTCATTGTCATGTGCACATTATAACCAGAGAAAAGTTCACAGTTTTGATTCTCATTAAATATAAATCTAACTTGCATTTCATGAGGGTTTCGCGTAATTTTATGGAGTGCTAGGGGTCCATCTTTTAGATGGTGAGAAAAACCCTTTGAACCTGATGCGGGTAATACCGCCGTAGGGAATGCAGTCCTCTTAAAAGACTCCTTACGTTATAACAAACAAATTTAAGGAGTAATGCATGAACGCGACCGATAAACAATTACAAAAAAATATCGATCAATTTTTAAACGAAACAGCTTCGCTCGATCCTGAGGCCCTCAAGTCTTTTGCAAAATCAAAAAAAGTCTATGTGACGGGTTCGCGTCCTGATTTAAAAGTCCCTTTTAGAGAAATATCTTTATCCGATACACCTTCATCTTTTGGTGCTGAGAAAAATCCACCGGTCATGGTGTATGACACTTCAGGTCCTTATACCGATCCTGATTATCAAATTGATATTCGTAACGGACTTCCATCATTAAGATCTCAATGGATTGACGAAAGAAATGACACCGAATTTTTAGAGGGTCCTACATCTATATTCGGGCATGAGCGCAAAACAAATCCTGAGCTTACAAAAATGCGTTTCAATTTATTAAGACAGCCACGACGAGCCAAGGCAGGAAAGAATGTTTCGCAAATGTATTACGCCAAACAAGGGATTATCACCCCTGAAATGGAATACATTGCCATCCGAGAAAATCAAAGACGCGAAGGTATGTCAGCGCTTTTACAAACACAACATCCAGGTCATGATTTTGGCGCTGCTATTCCTAAGATGATCACCCCTGAATTTGTGCGAGACGAAGTCGCGCGCGGTCGCGCAATTATCCCAGCGAACATTAATCATCCTGAAACAGAACCCATGATTATTGGTCGTAATTTTTTAGTGAAAATTAATGCCAACATCGGTAACTCGGCGCTAGGTTCTAGTATCAGCGAAGAAGTTGAAAAAATGGTATGGGGGACGCGTTGGGGTGCCGATACAGTCATGGATTTATCAACAGGCAAAAATATTCATGAAACACGTGAGTGGATTATTCGAAATAGTCCCGTTCCAATTGGCACTGTGCCGATTTATCAAGCGCTCGAAAAAGTCGATGGTAAAGCTGAAGATCTGACTTGGGAAATTTTTAAAGACACGCTTATCGAACAAGCAGAACAAGGTGTCGATTATTTTACGATTCATGCCGGTGTGAGATTAAGTTATATCCCGATGACTGCAAAACGCATGACCGGTATTGTAAGTCGAGGTGGATCAATTATGGCGAAATGGTGTTTATCGCATCACAAAGAATCTTTCCTCTACACACGCTTCGAAGAAATTTGCGAAATCATGAAAGCATACGATGTGAGCTTCAGTTTAGGCGATGGTTTAAGACCTGGTTCTATATATGATGCAAATGACGAAGCGCAATTTGCAGAACTTAAAACTTTAGGTGAGCTGACACAAATTGCATGGAAACATGATGTGCAATGCATGATTGAGGGTCCAGGTCATGTGCCTATGCATCTCATTAAAGAAAATATGGATCTTCAACTTGAACATTGTGGTGAAGCGCCTTTCTATACATTAGGTCCGCTCACGACCGACATTGCGCCTGGTTATGATCACATCACATCCGGTATTGGTGCTGCAATGATTGGTTGGTATGGTTGCGCCATGTTATGTTACGTGACACCTAAAGAACATTTAGGTTTACCTGATAAAGAAGATGTAAGAGTAGGTATCATTACTTATAAGATTGCAGCGCATGCTGCCGATCTTGCTAAAGGTCATCCAGGCGCGCAAATCCGTGACAATGCACTATCCAAAGCACGTTTCGAATTCCGCTG
>CAINIH010000033.1 GCA_903849185.1 uncultured Methylophilaceae bacterium | reverse complement strand
GATAGTGTGGGCAAAGCAATTTTTTTTCTGTAAATTCGATCTTACTTCATGTTTAACTGGTTAAAAATAGACCTATTATTGGTCTCTGTAAAAATTAAAATCAACTTTTAGCTGCTAATTAAATATCATCCATTTCAAAATGATTCTAATTTAACCGCCTTCTTCATTTTCCACAATAGCAGATCAAGGCTTAAATAAAAACAGCCCGTTATAGAGGCTGTGGTCACAAACTGCCGTGCCCACAGCCATCGAAAAGCTTGTTTTTTTTGGCGTGTCAAGGGTTCGCTTTGCCGGCTTAAGCCGCCCTTGACATGGCTAGCTACTCATCCATTGACAAATACTTCTTTCCAGACTCCCATTCTTCCGAAATCTCAATCAGTATCGCCGTTACTAAACGCTCGCACGACGCTGCTGAAGGAAAAATGCTCGCGATCTTTGTCCGTTTTTTGATTTCTCGATTCACTCGCTCAGGCATGTTAGATGTACGCAAACGGCGTCGATGTCCCGTTTTAAACTTAAAAATGGTTAGCCCTTCAGGAATGCTGTTTTCCATCCACTGACTCAGTTGTGGCGCCGTCTTTTCGTATTTCACTACTGCTAATTTAAGCAAGCGGTTCGCTTCTTCTCGGTTCGGTGTATTAAAAATATTACGTATATCTTCTGCGACTTCTTTCCTCATACTCAGCTTCGCTACATAGGCTTGCGCATTTTGTTGTAAATGAAACTGGCAACGCTGCCAAGGAACAGAAGGAAACACAGCTCTTAGTGCTGCTTTTAAGCCGCTATGAGCATCGCTTGTTATACATTCGAGACCATGAAGACCGCGTGATACCAACCCCTCTAAAAATGCTCGCCAATGAACCTCAGCCTCAGACAATGATACTGAAACACCCAGTACATGTCGCATTCCATAGATATCTATCCCATAAGCCACCAATACCGCTGAATCGACGACGCTTCCTGCTTGACGCACCTTTTCATAGCGCGCATCCAGCAACAAGTAAACGTAACGTGACAATGGGCGACTCCGCCAACGCGCAAATTCTTCATCTAAGGCCTTTGATGCCCTGCTAACATCCATGCTGGTTACTTCAAATCCACACATCTGCTCCAAAATCGCACTGACTTTTCGCGTAGATACACCTTGAATATACATTTCCGCTAACGATAACGTTAATGCTCGCTCCGATCTGAGTCCTTTTTCTAAAAATGATGGATAAAAATCGCATCCTCTAACCTGGGGAATTTGTAAATTTAAATGACCTAATCGTGTCTTTAACTGCTTTGACTTAAATCCATTTGCATAATCAATTCGCGAATCCGTCCGCTCATAGGCTCTCGCGTTGAGATGTTTATCCCGTTCTATTTTCATCGCTTCATTAATCAATAGTGCAACAGCACTCCCCAGACCATCCAATCCTTTTTCAGATAATACTTCTGCTAAATCAGATAATCCTGTATCATTTTCCCTCATGGTCATCTCTTAAACTCCTGTCTTCAGAAACCGAAGTCTAATCGATGACCACCTACCTTAGCCATTATTAATTTACAGAAACAATGTTACACCGCCTGCGAACGCTTCCATAAAACGATTTTACAAGAGTTTTATCAAGTGACTTTTCGTAAGAAAATATATGAAACGATTGATGCAT
>CAINIH010000032.1 GCA_903849185.1 uncultured Methylophilaceae bacterium | reverse complement strand
CCATTTAATATTTTGGTTGCCTTCATTATTAACTTGATCATCTATATTTTTAAGCGTGAAATATTTTTCAATATTTTTACCTGCGATAATGAGAAGCGGTGTGGATCCCGCAACTTTGGCTATAGGATTAATAGACACTTGCCTTAAATCTTGATCGTACATATATAGTCGATCACCATCACTGATAATTTGATTCTGATAAGGCTTTAGATAATCCCATCTAAATTTATTTGGCCTTTTAAATAACATCACGCCTTCAACGTCTTGAAGTTTTAAGCCTTTCTTATCCAAAACAACCTGACTAAATTCGGAAGACATGCTTGAGATGTTATTTACAAAAGCATTTAGATCTGAAATGCCGTCCGCAAGCACATTAAATGAGAGTATTAAAAAAGCAAAAAAAAGTTTATTCATTTTGATTCGGAGCTAGGATCTCTCTATTGCCGTTACTTTGCATAGCGGAAACAAGACTAGCTCTTTCCATATCTTCAATAATTCTTGCGGCACGGTTATAACCAATGCGCAGATGTCTTTGCACTGAAGAGATGGATGGTTTTCTAGTTCGCAATACTAACTCTACAGCTTCATCATAAAGCGGATCTTTCTCACCAGAGAAATTAGAAGAAGAATCACCGTAATCACCACTCTCCGAAGTTTCGTTGGTTAAAATACCTTCAATGTAATTCGGTTCACCATGTGACTTAAGGTAACTCACCACCTTATGCACCTCTTGATCGGATACAAATGCGCCATGAATTCTTTGTGGATAGCCTGAGCCTGCGGGCTGATATAACATATCGCCTTGTCCAAGTAAGGTTTCAGCGCCCATCTGATCTAAGATTGTTCGAGAATCAATTTTGCTGGACACTTGAAATGCAATTCTTGCAGGAATGTTAGCCTTGATAAGTCCTGTAATGACATCAACGGAAGGTCTTTGTGTCGCTAAAACTAAATGGATCCCAGATGCTCTCGCTTTTTGAGCAAGTCTTGCGATGAGCTCTTCAATTTTTTTACCTACCACCATCATTAAATCCGCAAGCTCATCAATCACAATCACAATAAGTGGCATTTCAGATAAAGGTTCAGTATTTTCTGGGTTCACAGGATCCGCGATTGGCGAGCCATCTTTCAAACTATCTTTAATTTTTTGATTGTATCCAGCTAGATTTCTAACGCCTAACATCGACATCAATTTATAACGTCTTTCCATTTCAGCCACACACCAATTTAATGCATTAGCAGCTTGGCGCATATCAGTCACGACTGGAGCTAATAAATGAGGAATGCCTTCATACACAGATAACTCAAGCATTTTGGGGTCAATAAAAATCATCCTGACTTTTTCAGAATTAGCTTTATAGAGCAAGCTTAAAATCAATGCATTGATTGCAACTGATTTACCTGACCCTGTAGTACCTGCAATTAATACATGTGGCATTTTAGATAAATCAGCAACCTCAGGTCGGCCAGAAATATCTTTTCCTAAAGCAATCGTGAGTGAAGCGCTCGTATCTGCAAATATTTGAGAGCTCATAATTTCAGACAAGTAAACAATCTGTCGCTTAGGATTAGGTATCTCTAATCCCATACATGTTTTCCCAGGGATCGTTTCAACCACACGAACACTCACAACAGAAAGGGCTCGTGCTAAATCTTTTGATAAGTTGGTGACTTGGCTACCTTTGACACCTGGTGCGGGCTCAAATTCATAACGCGTAATAACAGGGCCTGGCTGAGCTGATATCACTTTGGCTTCAATACCGAAGTCCATTAATTTCTTCTCGATGAGTCGAGAGATAAACTCAATCGTTTCTGGCGACTGAGGTTCAACTTGATGTGAGGGTTGATCTAAAAGATGAAGCGGTGGCAATAAATTGTCACTAAAATTAAATAAAGGAATTTGTTTTTCTTTTTGAACACGCTCACTTTTTTTAATTTCAACTTCTGGAGTTTCAATATTAACGGGAGATCTATTTTCAGATTTTCTACGCTCACTTTCTAAGAGCTCCAATCTTTGCTTCTCAATAATTCTTCCGTGTTTGCGATCTTGCCAATCTCTATATCGAAATTGTGCTCTTTGAAATAAAGCAAAAGTAAAGTGGCCGAAATGCTCTGAAATTTTAAGCCATGACCATCCTGTGAATAAACTAAATCCGATCGCAATAGATGTGATTAGAAAAATACTTGTTCCTACATACCCTAGCGATGCTCGTAATGCATGATCAAATAATTTCCCAAGCAAGCCTCCTTGACTAAGCGGGAATTGCGCTGGGAGATCAATAAGATGGCCAGCCTCAAATGCAGCAGAACTGGAGATAAGAAGAAAGAAACCGAAATAATTAAAAAGTAAAAAAGAGCGGTAGCCTTTTAACTCTTTATTGTATTGTGGGTAAAGAAGCCAAATACTAAAGAAGCATAAAAAGCTTAACCACCAACTTGATAAGCCAAAAATATAGAGTAGTAAATCAGATAGATATGAGCCAATGATGCCGCCGGCATTATGAATTGAATTTGCTCCGCTCACACTATGAGACCATGAAGGGTCTTGGCTCGAGTACGTTGCAAGTGTAATGGTTAAATAAAGGCCTAAAAAAATTAAACTTAACCACCAAGCTTCGCGAGTTAGCTTATTTTTAATCCCACTCAGTTTATTATCTTGTGAGGTTTGGCTAGCTTTTGTAGATTCTGATTTTTTTTTAAAAAACAAGGTTGTAAGTACTCGGAATGTTTCATCAATTATATCAGTTTGAGATGCCAAAAAATGATGAAAAAAGCCTTAAAAAGTGCCTGTTCTAACAAAAATAGGTTTGCTTAATCAAGCGATGAAAACTAAAATTGATCGTTTGTAACTTCACACTCTTTTCAGGAATTTTTTATGGCAAAACATGCTCGACTTATCATCTTAGGCTCTGGCCCAGCTGGCTATTCCGCCGCAGTTTATGCAGCTCGAGCAAACCTTAATCCTGTGCTTATTACAGGCATTGCCCAAGGTGGTCAATTGATGACTACAACAGATGTTGATAATTGGCCTGCTGATCCTGACGGTGTGATGGGTCCTGAATTGATGGAACGCTTTGAAAAACATGCTAAACGCTTTAATACCGAAATTGTATTTGATCATATCCATACAACACACCTCAAAGAAAAGCCTATTCGACTCGTGGGCGACTCATCTGAATATACTTGTGATGCTCTTATTATTTCAACAGGCGCATCAGCAAAATATCTTGGATTGGAAAGTGAAACTGCATTTTTAGGTAAGGGTGTTTCTGCTTGCGCTACATGCGATGGGTTCTTTTATAAAAACCAAGAAGTGGCTGTTGTCGGCGGGGGGAACACAGCGATTGAAGAGGCGCTTTATTTATCAAATATCGCAAATAAAGTGACATTAATTCATAGACGCGACAAATTTAAAGCTGAAGCTATTCAGATGGACAAAATATACGATCGCGTAAAAGAAGGAAAAATTGTCCTTGAAACATTCAAAGTCCTAGAAGAAGTATTAGGTGACGTTTCAGGTGTTACAGGCATCAAAATCAAGGATGTAAATACAAATGAAAGCAAATCAATAGCGCTCAAAGGTATTTTCATTGCCATTGGACATCAACCCAATACTTCAATTTTTGAAGGTCAATTAAATATGGAAAATGGTTATATTGTCACCAATACAGGTCGTGAAGGTAATTTTACAGCCACTTCAATTCCTGGTGTATTTGCAGCAGGTGATGTTCAAGATCATATATACCGTCAAGCAGTGACAAGTGCTGGCACTGGTTGTATGGCAGCACTCGATGCAGAAAGATTTTTAACAAAATAATGTCATGGCCACAAATGACAAAGATGAAATTGATTTATTCAGAGAAGCCATTAAAGGGGCGACTCCATTAAAAATCAGTCCGAAAAAAAAAGAACATAAAGCACCTCAAAAAAAACCCAAGCCCGTACCTCTTAATTTCATAAAAGACGAAAAACAAGCACTGATTGATTCGATTAGCGATCACTACGAACCACTTCATGATATAGAAAATGGCGAAGAGCTCTTCTATATTAGGCAAGGTCACTCACCTGATATTTTAAAAAAACTACGAAAAGGCTATTGGGTTGTGCAGAAATCTATAGATCTTCACGGGATGATTTCAGATGAAGCTAAAGCCTATGTTGTTCAATTTATTGCTGAATGTAAAAAAAATAATATTCGTTGCGTTCGTATCGTACATGGCAAAGGTTATAACTCTAAGAATAAAGAACCTATTCTTAAAAACAAATTAAAACATTGGTTGGCGCAAAAAGAAGAAGTGATAGCTTATGCTCAAGCAAGAATTCATGATGGTGGGAGTGGTGCTGTAATTGTTTTGTTAACCGCTCATTAAGCTTCTCCTAGGAATCCACCACTTTGATGCTTCCAAAGTCTCGCATATAAACCTTTCTTTTTAATAAGTTCGGCATGACTGCCTTCTTCAATAATCTTACCTTTATCAATGACAATGAGCCTATCCATTGCCGCAATGGTAGATAAACGATGTGCTATGGCAATGACTGTTTTACCTTCCATGAGTTGGTAGAGACTTTGTTGAATTACGACTTCAATTTCTGAATCAAGCGCACTTGTTGCCTCATCTAACAATAATATTGGGGCGTCTTTTAACATTACTCTCGCAATAGATATGCGCTGTCTTTGGCCGCCTGATAATTTAACGCCTCTTTCGCCTACATGCGCTTCATAACCTTTTCTATAAAAATTATCTTCTAATTGCATTATAAAATCGTGTGCTTTAGCTCTTTTTGCTGCATGTATGATTTCTTTTTGAGTCGCATTAGGTCTGCCATAAACAATATTATCTTTAACGGAACGATGAAGAAGAGAGGTATCTTGCGTCACCATACCAATTTTTTCTCTTAAGCTATTTTGTTTTACTTTAGAAATATCTTGATTGTCGATCATAATCACACCTGCTTTAAGATCGTAAAATCTCAATAATAAATTTACGAGCGTAGATTTTCCTGAGCCTGATCTTCCAACTAATCCAACTTTTTCCCCGGGCTTAATATGTAGAGAAAAGTTATGAATAACAGATTTTTTTTGAGCAGGATAGTTAAAAACTATATTTTGAAATGAAACTGAAGCTTTCTTTATTTGAAGATCTTTTGCATTTTTTTCATCTTTAATCTCTTGATGCATTGAGAGCGTGTTGAGTCCATCTTGAAGTGTTCCTACTTGCTCATATAGCGATGTCATTTCCCACATTACCCAATGCGATATACCATTTAACCTAAGTGCCATTGCAGTTGAAGTAGCAATAACGCCCACCATAATTTCATTGCTTGACCAAAGCCAAATTGCTGCTATGGCAGTGCCTATAACTAAAAGCATACTTAATAAGTGATTAATAATTTCAATCCAACTTACAAGTCGCATTTGGTTATTTACTCTCGCTAAAAATTCCTTCATTGCCACTTTTGCAAAGTTAGCTTCTCGTCCTGCATGCGAAAAGAGTTTGATCGTACTTATATTGGTATAAGCATCTGTAATTCTTCCTGTCATTAAAGATCTAGCATCTGCTTGATTTCTTGATAACTTACTTAAACGAGGTACAAAATAAATTAAAGCTAAAATATAAAGCAGTACCCATGCAACAAAAGGAAGCATCAATACATAATTAAATTTACCAATAACTAAAATCATAGTGAGGAAATAAATTACGACGTAGATCAATATATCGGCCAAAATAAACCATAAATCTCTGACAGCAAGAGCCGTTTGCATAACTTTTGCAGCAACCCTTCCTGCAAATTCATTATGATAAAAATTCATACTTTGATTAAGAAGTAGACGGTGGAAATTCCAACGCATACGCATGGGAAATGCACCAGCAAGTGATTGGTGCTTAATTAATGTTTGAAATAAAATAAGAATCGTACTTAAGATTAAAATGGCTGAGGCTGATACCAACATAGAAAAATGTTGGGTCCAAAAGTCATTTCGATTGGAATGATTTAATAAATCGATAAGTGACCCCATGTATGAGAATAAAACAGCTTCAAAACTTCCTATGAATGCTGTCAATAAGGCCATACATAAAATTAACCATCTAAGATTTTTTGTACATGACCAAATAAATGGTAATAGAGTCTTAGGTGGTGTGACTAAAAAATCTTCAGGGAATGGATTAAGGAGCTTTTCGAAATACTTAAACATGAAAGAGCCTAATTAGACTCTATTAAACAAATGGCTTGGGCTGCAATACCCTCTCCTCTTCCAGTAAATCCAAGCGTTTCAGTAGTGGTCGCTTTTACATTGATTTGATCTATATTTATATTGCAATCCAATGCAATATTTTTTTTAATTTGATCAATGTATGGCGCTAGTTTTGGTAACTCACAAATCACAGTGGCATCAATATTCACAATGGAATATTTTTTTTGCTGAAGGAGTAAAATCACTTTCTTTAATATTTCTCTTGAATTGATATCTTTAATGAGAGGATCTGTATTTGGAAAATGTTTTCCAATATCACCCAAGCCCGCGGCCCCGAGGATGGCATCCGATATCGCGTGAAGAAGAACATCAGCATCTGAATGACCCTCCAATCCTTTGTTGAATGGAATATCAACACCACCAATGATACATTTTCTTCCGTTCACTAATTGGTGAACATCAAAACCTTGTCCGACTTTTGTCATAGTAAATGCCTATTTATTTATTAACTGCTCAAGGATATTAAGATCCTCTGGGTAAGTAACTTTAAAATTCTTAAAATTACCTTTAATTAATTTAGGCTTCTCACCTAAACGTTCAATTGCTTGAGATTCATCAGTGGGAGTCCCGTCAAATTTTTCTAATGCATGACTTAACATTTTATATCGATACATCTGCGGCGTTTGTGCTTGCCATAAATGTTCTCTTAAAGGAGATTCAACCACTCTATCTTCTTCGTCAGATTTTTTTATAGTATCTGATAGCGGGTAAGCCAAGAGACCGCCTACTGAATCATCTTTCAATGCATGCATTAAATGCTCCACATCTTTTCCTTCTATGCCAGGCCGAGCCGCATCATGAACCAAAATCCAATCGCTTTCATCTACATGATCTTTTATTGTTTTTAATGTATTAAGAACTGTTTCTGCTCGAGATTCGCCACCACAATAATGAGTATTTACTTTAGATGAAAAAGAAAGATTAAGTGTTTTCCATATTTCATCATTGGAGTGAAGGGCAATATGAATTGAATTAACAAGTGAAATATTGTCAAAAACTCGAACTACTCTTTCAATGAGTGTTTGTTTATGAATTGAAAGGTATTGCTTGGGCTGGCCCAACCCCATTCTGGAACCTGAACCTGCTGCTGGAATAATGATATGAAATTTGGCCATGGCAAATTTTAACATGGCCTCATATGATGCTTTTAAGAGATAGAATTAATCTTCTGCATTAGCTGCAATTTTATGAATCGAAATATCTGCGCCATTAAATTCTTCTTCTTGGCTTAATCGAATACCAAAAAAATGCTTAATGATGCCGTAAACTAAAAATCCGCCTAGAAGCGCGATACCTATACCTAATAAAGTCCCAATGAGTTGCGATGTAAAACTAACACCACCCATACCGCCAAAATAAGTGGATCCAAAAATGCCTGCTGCAATACCGCCCCAAGCACCGCATAGCCCATGTAATGGCCATACCCCTAATACATCATCTATTTTAAAACGATTTTGTGTAAGCGTAAAAGCCCATACAAAAAGAATACCTGCAACTAAGCCTGTAATAAGAGCGCCGATAGGGTGAAAAATATCTGACCCCGCACAAACAGCTACAAGCCCTGCAAGTGGGCCATTATGGATAAAACCAGGGTCATTTTTTCCAACAATGAGCGCTGCGATCGTACCACCTACTAATGCCATTAGAGAATTCATTGCAACTAGGCCTGAAATACCATTGGCAGTTTGCGCTGACATCACATTAAAGCCAAACCAACCTACAGTTAAAATCCAAGCACCCAGTGCGAGAAACGGTATATTAGATGGCGGGTAAGCATGGAGCCTTCCATCTTTACCATATCTTCCATGTCTTGCTCCGAGCAATAAAACAGCTGCTAAAGCAATCCATCCACCCATCGCATGCACAACAACTGATCCTGCAAAATCGTGAAATTTAAATCCAAAATTACCTTCAAGAAAGGACTGAACACCTAAATGATTGTTCCAAGCAATGCCTTCAAAAAATGGATACACAAATCCCACCAAAGCAAAAGTAGCTGCTAATTGAGAATTGAATTTAGCTCTCTCAGCAATGCCTCCAGAAATAATGGCAGGAATCGCTGCAGCAAAAGTAAGCAAGAAGAAAAACTTTACGAGCTCATAGCCATTTTTAGCAGACAATGTTTCTGCAGGAGATAAGAAACTGACCCCATAAGCGATGCCATAACCAATAAAGAAATAAGCAAGCGTCGATACAGAGAAATCAACAAGGATTTTAACTAGTGCATTCACTTGGTTTTTATGACGAACCGTACCTACTTCTAAAAATGCAAATCCTGCATGCATAGCAAGCACCATAATCGCGCCTAATAAAACAAATAAAACATCATTTGCACCAATTAAGTTATCCATGATCGGAGTTCCTTATCTTTAATATTAAATTAAGCTTAATTTTATATAAAAATGAATAGAAATTAGAGATTGTGAATTTTTTTATCTTAAAATTTACGAATTATTCTACTTTTAAGCACTATTTGTGTGCATTTATATGAATTCATATTTTGATGCACATAAAGAATGCGTCAAAATAATCGCTAAAGTCTCTTTAACCCCGTTTAAGATATCAAAATCTATTTTTTTATTAAAACCCATGTTGGAATACAGCCTTCTTGCATTAATCATCGCTATTGCTTGGTTTTGGATTGATACAATCTCAAAACGCGAGCTAGCTATTCAACTTGGCAAAAATCTATCGCAACAATTTGATCTTCAATTCTTAGATGAAACCGTTGCCTGCGAAAAAATTACATTGAAACGAAATGAAAAAGGACAAGTTGCCTTATTAAGGTGTTATGAATTTATGGTGAGTAGTTCCACGAATGATCGCATCAAATGTAACCTCTTTCTTTTAGGTAAAGATCTGCATAACTGGCATATTCCACCTTATATCAATACCGCCTCTTAAATGTATATAGGTCGATTTGCACCCTCCCCGACAGGTCCAATGCATTTTGGATCGCTTGTTACCGCAGTGGCTAGCTATCTTGATGCAAAACATCACGATGGCCTCTGGAAAGTTAGGATGGAAGATCTCGATCAGCCAAGAGTTGTTAAACAGAGTGATAAAACTATTTTAGATACACTTCATCAACATGGTTTTCAATGGGATGACGAAATCATTTATCAAAGTCATCGCATAGATATTTACGAAAACTATGTGTCTAATTTAAATCAAAAAGAAAATACTTATTTTTGCGAATGTAGCAGAAAAGAAATTGCTGATTCAGCGATGACAGGTATTGATGGGATGATTTATCCTGGGACTTGCAGAGATAAGAAATTAGACGCGCAATATCATGCCTTAAGAATAAAAGCAGAAGATATTTGCATGGCATTTGAAGATAAGATTCAAGGTGTTATTCAACAAAATATATTAAAAGATTTTGGTGATTTTATTTTAAAAAGATCTGATGGTATTTATGCTTATCAACTTGCGGTTGTGATTGATGATGCATTACAAAATATCAATACCATCATAAGAGGTGCAGATCTTATTGACTCTACATCAAGGCAAATATTCTTACAGAAAAAATTATCACTTCCTTCAATTAATTATGGTCACATACCTATTGCAACATTCAATCAAAAAAAATTAAGCAAAGAAAATCAATCTACCCCTGTGGATCATTCAAACATAAAAGATAATTTGATCGCGTGCCTTAAATTTCTCGGGCAAGACTATGAAGTAATTGAAAAAGAAAATACACTTACAAACTTTTGGGCTACCGCTATTCAATTATGGGATATCTCGGTTGTGCCTAAAATAAAAACGATTGAAATTTAAATTTTATGCACAATTCTGAAGACACACTACATCGATTTATTTTTGAAAATACCGATATTCGCGGTAACTATGTAAAGCTTAATCATACAATCGAAGAAGCCACACAGCATCAAGCATTACCTCAAAACCTCCATATGGCATTGGGTGAACTGATGGTGGCAAGCGCCCTCCTTGCTTCAACACTTAAGCTTGACGGCTCACTGACATTACAAATTCAAACAAATGGCCCCCTTAAACTATTGATTGCTGAATGCAATGAAAATCTAGGTATGCGAGGTACAGTCAAATGGAGTGGTCCTATCGAATCTATGGCACCGATTGATCTCATTAAAGAAGGTCACTTCATCATTACTTTAATTCAAAAAAATGCGAAGACGCCTTATCAAGGTATTGTGCCTATGGAGGGAAATTCAATTAGCGAGCTTCTTGAAAACTACATGCTAAGGTCAGAACAAATCCAAACAAAATTATGGATTCATTCTCAAGATGATATTTTTCATGGGCTTCTTATTCAAAAGCTTCCATTTAATTCCTCAGCAGAAATACTCGACCCTGATGCTATGAAAAATGCTTGGGAAAATATTGTGGCATCTGCTAATGAATCGTTTAAATTTATTCACCCTGAGTTAAAAGCTTCCGAAATTCTTCAGACTATATTTTCTTCAGAAACCATTCGCTTATACGATCCAAGCTTTCCTGAATTCGCATGTAGCTGTTCTAAAAAAAGCGTAGAAAATATGCTTCGCCTGATTGGCAAAAAAGAATGTGAGTCTATTATCGAAGAACAATCATCAATCACGATTCATTGTGATTTCTGCAATGAATGTTATAAATACGCGGAAGATGAAGTAGATTTTGTGTTTAATGAATCAGGGGATTCAATTAAACATTAAAATGTTCTTGTCTATATTTTTCATATAAACATACAGAGACAGCGGCAGAAACATTTAATGACTCTATACCTTTTTCCATAGGTATATGAATTACATGTGAAGTTAATCCTATTGTTTCTGATTGAAGACCACTACCTTCGTTGCCAAAAATAAATGCGACAGGTCCTTTCAAATCTTCTTTGAAAATCGACTTTCCATTCAATGTTGTTGCAAAAATTTTTCCAGTAAATGCTTTTGTAATATCTGAAAAGATTGCCTTCTCAATACATGGAAGATGAAAATGAGCGCCCTGCCCACCTCTTAATACTTTGGGTGACCAAAGGTCGGCGCAATGATCAGACAAATAAACAAGGTCAACGCCTGAAGCACTCGCAGATCTTAATATACTGCCTAAATTACCTGGATCTTGGATATCTTCTAACAACAAAATACAATTTTGTTTTTTTGGTATTTCCAAATGTGGGATGTTTATAGAAGCCAAAATACCTGTAGGAGATATAACAGGTGCTATTTCAGAAAAAAGGGCTGCTGGAAATTCTAATACTTGCGTATCTTCATTAAGATAAGGCGCAATCTTATCAATGTTGCCGCCCTCGATTAAAGCTATTGAATCAGGCGAACCGAAGCGCTCAGCATAAGACTCGATAAGATGTATACCATCTAAAATGGTTTGCTGCACTTCGTGACGATAACGAGGCGATTCATTAAGTTTTTTTAAATGTTTAAAATGTTGATTTCCGCGAGATGAAATAATTTGACGTTTCATATCATTCAAACGCTTTCATAGGAGAGATTTTAAATCCTGATTGTTTTAATTGATTTAATAAGCCATCTTGACCTGCAAGATGAGATGCTCCTACTGCAATAAATAATTGCTTATCTTTTGAAAGTTCTTTAATTCTTGCAACCATTTTTTTATTTCTCTCATCCATAAGCTGAACTTTAATTTTAGCCCACAATGCTTCTGGCAATAATTTACCCGTTAATCGCTCATCGGTATGACGTATCTGATCTACATCAGCTGAAAGATAATCTTTCATAAGTAAATTGTAATCAGATAATCTTTCTTTCTCTGTTTTTTTTAGAACTGCTCTAAGCATAATTAATTGCTCATCTAAGGACAAAGAATCCATTGTCGCAAAATGCTCTTGTGATGATTCAATTCCTAAAACTTCTTTATCTAAATCTTCTGCCATGGCCATCAAAAGATAATCTTGATTGAATTCAGTATGAGGCTTTGGTGAATCAAAAATAATAGCCAACAGCCAAGGTTTCATTCTGATGGCATTCTCAAAATACATCACATGAAACTCTGAAAGTTTTTTGACTTGATTTAATTCATTTTCTGTCAAATCAGATATTAGAGAATGATCTTTCATAAGCAAATTTTGTGAGTGGTTATCAAGTGTAATTTCTACAACAAGAAGATCTGAGGCGCTGACCGATTTTTTTACAATAGGTAGGAACTTAATAATTCTATTGTCATCAGTATGAATCGTACCGAATAAATAATGTGTTGATCCGTTCGGTGCTTTTAATTTCCAAAACAACCCCCGCTCATTGGCATAAGCCATTGAGAAGATATTTAAGAGTAATATAACTAATATTGAAAAACGTTTCATATCTTAAAAATTAAATAAAGCATTCCTCACAAAAACATATGGGTCAATGGATAAAAACTGATTTTGGTTCCATCGCTTTTCTTGATAATCATGACCCCTTTCCTAATACTGATCAAGCGCTTATTGAACCTAATGGTCTTATCGCAATATCTAAAACACTCGAAGCTGAAAAAATCATTGAGGCATATAAACAAGGAATCTTTCCCTGGTTTAATCAATATGAACCTATTTTATGGTGGTCACCGAATCCAAGATTAGTATTATTTCCTGATGATCTTAAGATTTCATCATCGCTCACTAAGAAAATTAAAAAAAATAATTATCAATTTGAAATCGATAAGGATTTTTCGTCTGTCATTAAGCACTGCAGTGAAGTTAAAAGAAAAGATCAAGATGGCACTTGGATTGATAATCGCATCATCAATGCTTATTCAGAATTACATCGAATGAAAATAGCACATTCTTTTGAAATTTATTTCAATGAAAAATTAGTTGGCGGGCTTTATGGGATTATTTTAGATGGTGTTTTCTTTGGAGAATCAATGTTTCATTATGAAACAGATGCTTCCAAAATTGCATTTGTGTTTGCTGTCCAGTATTTAAAAAACATAGGGGTTAAAATGATAGACTGTCAGATGAAAACAGATCATCTTTTATGTTTTGGTGCTAAAGAAATCTTGCGAAATCAATTTATTCAATTACTCAGAACTTACATTAAAACATGAGCCTTCCTGACGAACTTTCAAGTCATAAGATTCAATTCTATGTCACGACAAGTTACGCGTGTGGCTATATAGAAGGTCTTGCTTCTCAGTCGTTAGTGGCTACCCCTCATCACCTTATCAGTCAACATCATTATAACGATCTAATTAAAAAAGGCTTTCGAAGAAGTGGTAAATTTACATACAAGCCCTATTGTGAGCTTTGTAATGCATGCATTCCTATTCGTATCAATGTTAAAAATTTTGTATCTTCAAAAAGCTTTAAAAGAATCATAAAGAAACATCAGCATTTACAAACTTCGGTGCTTCCGCTTTCCTTTCATGAAAATCATTTCAAGCTTTATTTGGAATATCAAAAAATGAGACATGAAAAAACAAAAACAACAGATGATGATGTTAACCAGTACAGTGAATTTTTATTACAAAGTAATATTGATAGTCGGTTAATTCAATTTCAAGATCAAGACGATTTAAAAATAGTAAGTTTTGTTGATGTGATTGATGATGGCATTTCTGCAGTCTACACATTTTATGATACGAACGATAAATCGCTCAGTTATGGCACTTATTCCATACTATGGCTTATCAATTGGTGCATAGAAAAGAAATTAGATTATGTGTATTTAGGCTATTGGATTAAAGAAAGTAAAAAGATGAATTACAAAACTCACTTTAAGCCTTTTGAATTATTCATCAATAACGAATGGCGATCATTTAATAGTGAACATGATACAATTCAATTGTTAAACAATATCAAATAAATCAACTATATACAGTGAATAAAATTCTTATTTTTGGTGTCGGTCTTATTGGTGGATCTATTGCACTTTCTGCTAAAAAATCAGGTCTTGCGTCTGATATTGTGGGCGTCGGTAGAAATCAAGACAACCTTAACGACGCTATTAAATTAAAGCTTATTGATCGAACAAGCCAGGACTTAAAGAAAGATATTGCTGAAGCACATATTATTATTATCGCAACGCCTGTTGCGCAATTTCCCTCCATACTCAAAACTATCCAACCGCATTTATCTTCACACACGATTATTACTGATGTGGGTAGTACAAAAACAGATGTCATTGAATCAGCAAAACAAATTTTAGGGCCGCATTATTCGCAATTTATCGGTGGGCATCCTATTGCTGGATCTGAAAAACATGGGGCAACAGCAGCACATATTGATTTATTTAAAAATAAAAATGTCATACTAACGCCAGATCGAGAGACGTCGCTTGAAGCAAAAGAAAAAATCGAAACGCTATGGAAAAATGCAGGCGCAATAGTTTCAAATATGTCCCATAGTGATCATGACAAAATATTTTCGACAATTAGCCATCTTCCTCACTTATTAGCTTTTTCTCTTGTGGATATGATTACTCAGAGAACAAATGCTAATGAACTTTTAAAATTTGCTGCGAGTGGCTTTAAAGATTTCACAAGAATTGCGGCAAGCTCTCCTGAGATGTGGAAAGATATTACGCTCGCAAATAAGAAATTTATTCTTGAAGATATTAAGCATTTTGAAAATCAAATTAAATTACTTAAAGAAGCTATTGAACATGAAGATACTAAAAAGATTTTAGCTTTATTTGAAAATGCAAGTAAAACTCGAAACGAATGGTCTCAGTAATCTAAGCGCATGAGAAACCAAAAGAAATTAAAAGCCATTCAATCTGTTTCTGGTCAAGTCACTCTCCCTGGATCTAAAAGTATTACTAATCGCATTCTTCTTTTATCTGCTATTGCAGATGGAGAAACAATTATCAAACACCCGCTTCAATCAGACGATACGCATCATATGATTGAAGCGCTAAAAATACTTCAAGTTGATCTTACGCAAAATAAGAATGGTGACATTCACATTAAAGGCTCTCAAGGTCAGTTCAAAAATAAATCAGCTGAAATTTTTCTAGGCAATGCAGGCACTGCTTTTAGGCCACTCACCGCAGCATTATCTTTTAGTCAAGGTAATTACATGCTAAGTGGCGTGCCTCGAATGCATGAGCGCCCTATTAAAGATCTCGTAGATGCTCTTTTACAATTAAATGCAAATATCACTTATCTCAATCAAGAAGGTTATCCCCCGCTAAAAATATCTCCTTCTGAAATTATTATTAACAGCTCAGTAAAAATTAGAGGTGATATTTCAAGTCAATTCTTAACAGCGCTATTAATGGCGATTCCACTTACAAAAAAAGAAGTATCTATCGAAATCGTCGGAGATTTAATTTCAAAACCTTATATTGATATCACGCTTAATCTTATGAGTCGATTTGGTGTGCATGTAAAAAAAATAGACTGGCAACACTTTCTGATTCCAAGCTCAAGTACTTATGTGAGCCCAGGTGAAATATTTGTTGAGGGTGACGCCTCATCAGCTTCATACTTCTTAGCCGCCGGAGCGCTTGCTGGTGATATTGAAGTTAAAGGTATTGGGAAAAATAGTATTCAAGGTGATGTGAAATTTACTGAAGCCCTAGCTCTTATGGGCGCTAAAATTCAAACTCTTGAAGCATCGATTAAGGTTTCAAAAGTTAAAACACTTCAAGCAATCAATCTTGATTGCAACCATATTCCAGATGCTGCAATGACACTCGCGATTTTAGCTTTATTTGCAAAT
>CAINIH010000031.1 GCA_903849185.1 uncultured Methylophilaceae bacterium | reverse complement strand
TTATATGAGAATACTTTATTATTCTGCTGCTGCCTCTTCTTTAGGGGCTGGTGTCGAAACCTCAACAATAGGTCTATCTACAAGCTCAACAAAGGCCATAGGGGCATTATCTCCGTCTCGGAAACCACACTTCAATATTCTTAAATAGCCACCTTTTCTTGTGTTATATCGTGGGCCTAACTCAGCAAATAATTTAGTCACAATATCTCTATCTCTTAAGCGACTAAAAGCTAAACGTCTATTAGATAAAGTTGCATTTTTTGCTAATGTAATAAGAGGTTCAGCTACTTTTCTAAGTTCTTTAGCTTTAGGTAATGTAGTTTTAATAATCTCATTTTTTAACAAGGAGGTAGCCATATTTCTCAACATTGCTTGTCGATGACTGCTCGTTCTGTTTAGTTTTCTATGACCATTTGCGTGACGCATACTCTTACCCTCAAATTTTTCTTATTTAATAATTACGCTTTTTCTAAACCTGCTGGAGGCCAATTTTCTAACTTCATACCTAAAGTTAAACCTTTAGAAGCAAGAACATCTTTAATCTCATTAAGTGATTTTCTTCCAAGATTTGGAGCCTTTAAAAGTTCATTTTCACTTCGTTGAATTAGATCGCCAATGTAATAAATATTTTCCGCTTTTAAACAGTTTGCTGATCTTACAGTGAGTTCTAGATCATCAACGGGTCTTAATAAAACCGGGTCAACTTGAGGCGCTTGTTTAACTTCCACTTCAGTTAGAGCGCTTTCTAAGTTTGCAAATACAGAAAGTTGTCCCATTAAAATTCGAGCAGCGTCTCTAATTGCTTGTTCAGCATCAATAACGCCATTAGTTTCAACGTCCATGATTAATTTGTCTAAGTCTGTTCTTTGTTCTACACGAGCACTCTCAACAAAATAACTTACTTTATTGATTGGACTGAAAGAAGCATCTACCATGATAAAACCTAAAGTTTTATCTTCTTGATTTGATTTTCTTCTTGCTGGAACAGGCTGATATCCTCTACCCATTTCAACCTTAACCTCTAGATTTAGTTTTCCGCCTTTTGTAAGATGCGCAATTAAATGATTTGGATTAATAATTTCAGCATCATGATTTGTTTCAAAATCAGCAGCTGTTACCGGGCCTTCAGTAGTTTTATTTAATGTGAGAATTGTCTCAGATTTATTATGAAGCTTTAATGCAACACCTTTTAAATTTAAGAGAATATCAACTACGTCTTCTTGCACACCGTCTAAAGTTGAATATTCATGAACTACGCCATCAATTTTCACTTCAGTAATTGCATAGCCAGGAATTGAGGACAATAAAACACGTCTTAATGCATTACCTAAAGTAAAGCCAAAACCTCTTTCCATAGGCTCAAGAGTAACGCGAGCTCTTACTGGGTTTATAACTTCAACATTTACAATTCTTGGTTTTAAATATTCTGTAGGACTATTTTGCATTATGTATCCTTATCAATAATTCTTATTTAATTATTTTGAATAGAGCTCAACAACAAGTGATTCATTGATTGTTGCAGGTAAATCATCACGTAGCGGTTTGTTTTTGAATGTACCTTTAAGGCCTTTTACGTCAACCTCAATCCACT
>CAINIH010000030.1 GCA_903849185.1 uncultured Methylophilaceae bacterium | reverse complement strand
GGTTGGCACCCAAGGTATCCTGAAGGATATTGATACTGATAGACAGAAGCGGCCATAGGCTTAAGATAAAAATGAAACGTTTTATATATATTTGGTTAAATTTCAAGGCGACCTAAAAATACCTATCCAAATCCATGCCTTGATATAAATGAGCAACCTCTTAAATGCTTCCATATCAGACAAAATGCATCTACCCCCTTATGGAGGCTTTCTTTTTCATCTATGGCATGAAGGCTTAATAAAGCATCTTTATGAGTAATTTTGTATTTACGCAGTAATGCTTTATTTGTATGAAGATTGCACCATAAAAAAGTTCTTGGTGGAGAGATCGATTGATAGTATTGAATCTCTTTTTTACAAATATTGCATTGATTGTCGAATAAAATTTTTATCATAATTTAAAGCCATATAAAAAAAGAAAGGCCCCAAACCATTCAGGGTGAATTTGGAGCCCATCGAGCAATATTTCAGCTTATTGCTTATTCCATGGATTTCATTTTTTAATAAAAATTCAATTTTTTTAGTAAAGACCCTATACTTATTTGATGGATACTTTGAGTCATGCTTTATGGGGCTATGGTTTGTTTGGATACAAGCGATATCCTTGGTTCGCCATATTCTTTGGCGCTATGCCAGATCTTATTTCATTTGGATTGTTGATGTTTATAAATCTAATGACAGGACATTGGCATTTTGGAAAGCCTGCATTAGATTCTCTTCCATCTTGGATTTTTTTAGCCTATTCAATAGGCCATAGTTTTATTATTTGCCTGCCTATCATTTATATTGTTTATCGTCTTAACCGAGCGTTTGCTATGGCGATGTTAGCTTGGCCATTTCATATCGTCCTCGATTTTCCATTTCACTCAAAAGCTTTTTTTGCGACCCCAATTTTTTGGCCGCTATCAGATTATAAAGTTGATGGAATTCCATGGTCGCATTGGTATATTTGGTATCCAAATATTTTATTGCTGATAATTTTGCTTTTTTATCGTTATAAGAAAAATGTGAAGAAATTTATTCAATGATTAAACTTAGAAAATCAGAAGATCGAGGGTATGCTGACCATGGCTGGTTAAAAAGCTACCATTCATTTTCGTTTGCAGATTATTACGATCCCGAATATATGGGCTGGGGGAATCTTCGAGTTATTAATGATGACTATATTGAAGCAGGTGGGGGCTTTGGAGATCATTCTCATAGAAATATGGAGATTATCACGTACGTACTTTCAGGTCAGTTGGCCCATAAAGATAGTATGGGCAATTTTGAAACTATCAATCCAGGGGAAGTACAAAGAATGAGTGCGGGGAGCCTTGTTGTGCATAGTGAATTTAACAGTACTAATAATGCAACAACTCACCTATTGCAAATTTGGATTGAACCTAATGTGAAGAATATTGAGCCAAGCTATGAGCAAAAAGTCATTCCTCAAATAAAGAAGGAGGGTAAGCTGGCTCTTATTGCCTCTTCGGAACCAAAAGATCAGTCAGTTTTAATTCATGCAGATGCATCTTTGTATGCAGGTATTTTCAATGAAAATCAAAAAGCGACTTTGCAATTAAACTTAAATAGAAAAGCATATGTTCATCTGATTGAAGGAATGTTGGAAATTAACGGTAATTATTTAAAAGCCGGCGATGCATTAATGCTGGAAGACGAACCTTTAATTACTATTTCAAACGGTAAGAAAGCTGAAGTATTAGTGTTTGATCTAGCAGCTTAATCGCTTGCCAAGAAGCCTTATATTCAAGGCATAACTAAGTTATTTATTTTTATTGGCCATCAAGGTTTCAATTTAAGGGCTATTACTTTACAATTGCCGAAACCTTAAGCTTAATCTGAATTCGAGGCAATTATCATGTCAGAAAAAAACAACATTGATAAGAAATTATCCACCATCAAAAATTTGCTCGCTAAGCAAAATTTGGTTGAAAACCTCATTCATAGGCAAGAGATGTCTCGCCAAGATATTGTGGAGTCTCTCGTTCAAAAGCAAAATTCAATTGAATTAGAAAGACTAATCAAAAAGCTAGAAATCAATGAAATTGCCAGAATTCTAGAGGCTTTAGCAGAGCAAGAGCGTATCGTCGTATGGG
>CAINIH010000029.1 GCA_903849185.1 uncultured Methylophilaceae bacterium | reverse complement strand
TAAAATAGCCGCCTTACTAATGAGTGAGCATGGGTGCTTAGCTCAGTTGGTAGTGCGACGCCCGTACAAGGCGAATGTCGGCGGATCGACCCCGTCAGCACCCACCAATTTTAGTAACAAGTTTTGGAGTGGTAGTTCAGTTGGTTAGAATACCGGCCTGTCACGCCGGGGGTCGCGGGTTCGAGTCCCGTCCACTCCGCCAACATTATTAAGGCGAATCCGAAGATTCGCCTTTTTATTAATTCAGTAAGAACTTTTTGGTATCTTTTTTTATCAAAAAGCTTAAAAGATATTAGGATAAATTCAATGTTAGAAAAATTTAGAAGTTACGCTCAAACTAAAGCTGCACAAGTTATTTTGGCGCTCATTCTTATTCCTTTTGCATTGTTTGGAATTGACTCATATCTAAATCAAGCAGGTAACAATTTAAGCATTGCTAAAGTTAATGGCTACAAAATTGCACTGCCAGAATACAATCGTGCGATTGAAAATGTTCGTAATCGCATGATGAGTGAAGGTAAAAAAGTTGATCCCGCAATGTTTGATTCATTCGAATTTAAAGAGTCTATTGTCGACGGCTTAATCTCTAAACAATTAGTAAATAATGATATTAAAAAAAGTAAATTTAAAATCACTGATCAACAATTAAGCCAATATATTATTGGTATGCCCGAGTTCCAAAAAGAAGGAAAATTTTCACAAGAGCTATATGACAAAGTCTTGCAAAATAATCAACTTACTCCTAAGAAATTTGAAGAAAGCATAAGAAATGACTTGCTTATTCAGCAGGTGCGCGATGGACTTCAAAAGCTCACATTTATCCCACCAAATAATTTAACAGAGACATTAAAAGCAACATCACAACAAAGAGAGATAAGTGTCGTTGAATTTAAAACTAAAGAATATATGGCGAAAGCAAATATTGCTGAAAAAGATATGCAGGCTTTTTACGACCAAAACAAGTCTAAGTTTTTAGCGCCTGAACAAGTAAAAGCTGAGTTTGTTGTATTTTCATTAGCAAGTATTCTTCCAACTATCAATGTGACAGATGATGAAATAAAAGCTTTTTATAAAACAAATTCAGATAAATATCAAAATCAACAACAAAGAGAAGCAAGCCATATATTAATAGCAGCCTCTAAAAATGCTGCACCTGCAGAAAAAGCCAAAGCTAAAGCAAAGGCTGAAGATCTTTTGAGTCAGATTCGAAAGAATCCCAAACAATTTGAAGAGTTAGCAACGAAATTTTCTCAAGATCCAGAGTCTGCTAAAAAGGGTGGTGAATTAGGAGCATTTGGTCGCGGTATGATGGTTAAGCCATTTGATGATGCCGTTTTCTCAATGAAAGTGAATGAGATTAGTAATATTGTTGAATCTGATTTTGGTTACCATATTATCAAACTCACTAAGATTATTGGAGAAGGTGGTGGTTTTGATACCATGAAGCCACAAATAAAAGCCGAATTAATCTATCAAAAAGGGCAGGAAAAATTTGCAGCTCTTGCTGAAGAGTTTAGTAATAAAGTTTATGAACAATCATCGAGCCTTGATGCTGTTTCGAAAAAATTCAATCTACCTATTCAAAAAACCGATTGGATTGGTCGAAATGATTCAGATAAATTTTTCAAAAATGAAACATTGATGAATGCTTTATACTCAAAAGAATCTATCAAAGATCATCGAAATACTGAAGCCATTGAAGTAACACCTAATAATTTAATTTCTGCGCGCGTTGTAGATTACAAAGCACAATCCACCAAACCTTTTGCTGATGTCAAAAAGAATATCGAAGATTATTTAAAATTCGAAGCAGCAAAGAAAACTGTTGCTAGCGAAGGTGAGGCAGCTTTAAAAACTATTAGCGACACTTCACGCAAAATTGATTGGCAGCCAGCAGTTTTAGTGGATCGAAAAAATACTAAAGGTTTAAGTGAGGCTGTTATTAATCATGCATATAAAATGCCTACAGATAAGCTTCCTAGTTATAGCGGTTTTGTTGATGGCAACAATGGATACGTTATTGTTAAAGTGAATAAAGTGGCGTTCCCAAATGATAATAATGAAGAAAATAAAAAAGCATTTGCTTCAGATTACTCAGAGGCATTAACTGCTGAATATTTAAGTGCTTATCTTAAGGGATTAAAAGCGAAAGCGAGTGTCTCAGTTAATCAAAAATTCTTTGAAACAACACAAAAGAATTAATCGATTGAACCTGCGGCAGTAATATTCATACCGCCATCTACGTAAGTAATTTCACCTGTAATGCCTGATGCAAGGTCGCTACATAAGAATGCTGCTGCATTTCCAACTTCTTCAATCGTAACATTTCGTCTTAAAGCGGCATGCTTCTCATTAAAGCCTATCATACGATCAAAGTCTGCAATACCAGATGCAGCGAGTGTTTTAATAGGGCCTGCCGAAACCGCATTAACTCTAATACCTTTTGGCCCCAAGCTCTGAGCCATATATCTTACATTAGCTTCTAAACTTGCTTTTGCGAGTCCCATGACATTATAGTTTGGCATTGTTCTTTCAGCACCTAAGTAACTTAATGTGAGTAAGCTCGCATGTTCACTTAGCATAGGCAAAGCAGCCTTTGCTAATGCTGTAAAACTATAAGAGCTTATATCATGAGCTATTCTGAAATTTTCACGAGTTGTAGCTTCAACGAAATCACCTTTTAAAGCTTCTTTTGTCACAAAGGCGACTGAATGCACAATCACATCTAATTTATCCCAATGTTTTTTTAAAAGAGGAAATAAATTGTCGATTTGCTCATCGCTCGAAACATCGCAGGGTAATACAATGCTTGAATTAAAATCTTGAGCAAGTTTTTTAACGCGTTCATCGTGTTTTTCCATTTGATAAGTGAAAGCTAATTCAGCTCCTTCTCGTTTCATGGCTGAAGCAATACCATAAGCAATAGATCGGTCACTTAATAAGCCAAGAATTAAAACGCGTTTACCTGTCAAAAAACTCATGTTGTATTCCTTTATTTTTTTTGATTCTTATTTTTAGGATCAAGTAAATCTCTCAATCCTTCACCGAGTAAATTATAACCTAGGACTGTAATCAAAATAGCGAGCCCTGGAAATAATGATAACCACCATGCAAATTGAATATATTCTTTGCCGTCAGTTAGAATATTCCCCCATGAAGACTGGGGCGCTTGGACTCCAAGCCCAAGAAAACTTAATCCGGACTCAGTTAAAACTGCACTTGCAATACCTAAAACAGAGCTTACGATGATGGGTGTTAAGCTATTTGGGAGAAGATGTTTATAGATGAGTCTGTAATCTGATGCGCCCATTGCTTCGGCCGCCAATATGAACTCTCTATTTCTAAGACTCAAAAATTCTGCACGCACAAGGCGGGTTACACCCATCCAAGATGTTAATCCAATCACAATCATGATATTCCAAATAGAGGGTGTCAAAAAAGCAATGACAGCAAGAATAAGAAAAAAAGTAGGAATAGATAACATAATATCTACAAAGCGCATGATAATTGAATCGAGATAACCTCGATAAAAACCAGCAATAGCCCCTAAAAATGTACCAATCAAGGTAGCAATGCCAACTGCAACAAAACCTACAAGAAGTGAAATTCTTGATCCGTAAAGCATGCGCGAAAAGACATCTCTACCTAACCCATCAGTCCCCATGAAATGTGAGTAGGAAGGGGGTAAAAGTATCGAATGAATGTCAATGTAATTAGGGTCGTAAGGTGAAAGCCATGGAGCGAAAATTGCAACAAAAAGTACGGTAATAATAATAACAAGACCACTTAAGGCTAGTGGATTTTGTGTGAGGTTTTTCAATTTGAAATGCCTCGTCTAATCCTTGGATCTGCCCAAGCATAACCAATGTCCGCGATTAAATTTCCAAATAATGTTAAAACGGATCCGATGGTAAGAATTCCCATTACCACTGGAAAGTCCCTCATTAACACAGCATCAAAGAATAATTTGCCCATACCAGAAATTGCAAAAATAGACTCTCCAATGACAGAACCACCAATTAATCCTGGAATTGATAATCCTATGATAGTGATAAGAGGGAGGAGCGTATTTCTTAGGGCGTGCCCATAGATGACTTTATTTTCTGGTAAGCCTTTTGCGCGAGCAGTCGTAATAAAATCTTGTTGAAGTACATCCAGCATTCCATTTCTGACGTAAAGAGAAATACTTGCGAGCCCACCTAGGCTTGAAATAGAAACAGGCAATATAAGATGTTTAAATAAATCTGCATATTGTGCAATATGACTCATCTTTTCAAAACCCGCGCTATGAAGGCCTGAGATAGGAAGCCAAGAGTGAGTTACACCAGTCCAATACATTAATAAAAGTGCCAACCAAAAACCAGGTACAGCAAATCCGACAAATACAATGATAGTAATAAGTCGGTCTGGCCATCGGTTTTGGTTTACAGCTGAAACTACACCTAAAAAAATTGATAGCGCAAAGATGATTAGAAGTCCTATTAAATTTATCATCAGTGTTATAGGCAATGCATCTTGAATCATGCCTTTACTAACGTTTCCTTTAGCATCTTTAGTTTCCCATAAGACAGGGCGTTGGTGTGAGGCAAAAGAATTTCCAAAGTCTAATTTAACTATACGTTTTAACCATAAGCTATATTGCGTCATCAATGGTTTATCCAAGTTGTAAAGAGCTCTTAATTTTTGACGGGATTCTTCCGAAGCTTTGGGATTGAAAGCTGATTCTGATGCAGTAATATCACCAGGCGCTAAATGCATAATAAAAAATGAAATAAGACTAATTCCAATTAACATTGGAATCATCCATAGTAAACGTTTAATGAGATAGTTAAGCATTTTATGGAGCCATTTCATTTCTTCTCAAAGTGGAAGGAATAAACCATTCATATGAATTATACGCAATCCCAGCTGGAGGCGCAGGTGACTCAATACCTTTAATACGTTTATTCATTGCAGTTAAACCATATCCAGCATAAAGATAAATCACAGGACTTTCTTTAAGTAAAATTTTTGAAAAAGCATGATAAATTTTTTCCCGCTTATCAGGATTTAATTCAGTACGACCTTCTTCAAGCAGTTGATCAACTTCTTTATTGATGTATCCAATAAAATTAAATTGCCCAGGTTTTTGTTGTGAAGAATGCCATATATTATATTGATCAGGATCAAGTGATAGGCTCCAGCCAAGAATCACCGCATCAAAATCACCTGTTTTAATAAATTGATTTACAAAACTTGCCCATTCGATCACTCTTATTTTTACATCGATACCAACATCTTTAAGCCTTCTTTGAATAAGAACCGCAGTCATCTCTCTTTGTTTATTTTGATTAGTAAGAATCTCAAATGTAAAAGGTTTTCCATCTTTCTCTAAGATGCCATCATGATTCGAATCATTAAAACCAGCTTCATGAAGTAATTTAAGAGCTAGATTTTTATTATAAGGATAGGGGTGAAGATTTTGATCGCTCCATCGGGTCCCTGGTTTGTAAGGAGAAGCAACTGGCTCCCCTAAACCTAAAAGCACGCCATCAATGATTTCTTGTTTATCAAGGGCGTAATTAATTGCTTGTCTTACTTTAATATCATTGAATGGGCTATGTTTCAAATTAAAGCCAAGATAGGTATAGCTATTTCCAAGTTCTTTATAGAGCGCTAGTTTATTTTTTAGATCAGGCCTCGAAGGTATGACGCGCGCAAATTGAATAGGATTAATATTCATAAGATCAATGTTGTCAGCAATCAATTCCAAAAATTGAGAAGACGTATCAGGAATAAATCTTGAGGTTAGTTGATTTATATTAGGCTCACCCATCACTGATGAGGGGCTGGCTTCCAAAGATAATTTTTCTCCATTAATCCATTGTGTCAATTTATAGTAACTTGAACCAGTAGGTTTTCTTGAAAAAAAAGTGTGATTGATATCTTCATCTTTAAGGATATGTTTTGGTAGTATTTGAAGTGATGCCCAGCTATCTAATGCAGGAGCATAAGCTTTTTTATAATTCACTCGAAATGTGTAAGGATCAAGAGCTTCAGCTTTATCAACTAGCTTATAGTCTGATCCGTAAGGGGTTCTTGTTTTGTCATCTGTAACAAGTTTCCATGTAAAAAGAACGTCATCACTTGTTAAGCTATGGCCATCAGCCCATTGAAGATTTCTTTTTAGATAAAAAGTAATTGTTTTCTGGTCGCCAGAAATTGTCCATTTATCTGCTAACTCAGGCGCTAATTCTAAATTTTTGTCATATTTAATAAGTTTATTAAATATGTTTCCTGATATAGCTGATGAAGCTGAATCTCCAGCGATCATTGAAATAAGATTACTTGGCTCACCTGACATTGCATCAATTAGTGTCCCACCTTTTTCACTATTAAAAGTACCTTCGTAGTTGTAAAAAGATTCTTTCTTGTCGCTACAAGAAGTTACGTTAAACAACAAAAATACTAATAATAAATATCTGGAATACATAAGTTTGGTTAGTTAATTATTTCATTGAAGTCTAAGGGTGGAGCCAATTTGAATATCTGGTACAGTAATTTGATTGATATCTTTTAATTCATCTACAGATAGCCCATATTTCTTTGCTATTTTCGTAAGCGTATCACCCCGTTTTACTTTGTATTTATTAGGCTTTGTTGAATTTTCAGATTTGGTTTCTTTATTAATTTTTGATTCCTTAATATCTTGATTCGCATTTGTTTCTGTACCTTCTTTTTTAGCTACCAATATAATTGTTGAAGGCTTGATTGATTTTTGTGGATTTAAATCGTTTGCTTTAATAAGATCGCTTTCCTCCATATCAAATTTATTTGCAATGGTTTTAATTTTTTCGTTACGTTTGGGTTGATATATATTCCACGACACTAAGGGCTTTTCATTTTGGCTAAGATTTTTAACAAAGGTATCTGCTGCATTTATGGGCAATATAAGCTGTTGAGTTTTTTCGTTTGTTCTAATGAGTGGTCTTCTATGTTCTGAATTTAGAAGTAAAAATTCATCATAAGAAATTTCTGCGAGATTTGCTGCTAAATCTGCATCTATAACAGCGGGTGCTTCAACATAAGTAAAATAGGGCTTATTAGGTATTGGATTTATATAGAGCCCATATTGATTTGGATTTGAAACAATATTTTTTATGGCTTGTAGTTTTGGAACATAGTCTTTTGTCTCAGCCGGTAGTTTAAGATGTGCATAATCAGTCGGCAACCCCTTAGCTTTATTTTTGGCTATGGCTCGACTTACAGTTCCTTCACCCGCATTATAAGCAGCTAATGCAAGATCCCAGGTGCCAAATAATGCATGAAGCTTTTGCAGGTAATCGAGAGCTGCATTTGTTGCATCTACCACATTACGTCTTTTATCTTGCCACCAGTCTTGTTTTAAGCCATAGAGCCTTCCTGTGGAAGGAATAAATTGCCAAATACCTCCAGCTTTGCTTCTTGAATTTGCAATTGGGTTATAGGCGCTCTCTATCATAGGAAGAAGCGCTATTTCCGATGGCATATCTCTTTTTTCAACTTCACCAACAACGTAAAAAAGATATTTTTGACTTCGATCCATCATTCTTTCTACATATTCAGGTCGAGCCGAATACCAGTCCTCATATTTTTTGGATCTTAAATTATTTTCATCTTTGATTTCAAATCTAGAAAAAATGCGCTGCCATAAATTGATTTCAGCTTTATTAGATTGGAGATTTTGGGTTTTACTAGGTGGGCTTGCCGGGTTAAAATTTAATGCATTTAATTTGTTGATTTCCTGATCAAGCACATCATTATCTAAAACGCTAATTTCCTCCCCTAAAGTATTTCTTTCAGCGAATGCGCTTGTTATGAGTAATAACGAAATAAAAATAAGGGCTAAAAAGCGTTTAAATTGTAACGACATGTTAAAACTGATCTTTAAGATCTCTAAGCTTTTTGAATGCTTCTAGAGAGTGACAGTTTAGAAATGGGTTTGTTTTTAATTCCTCATTGAGTATCGATGGGACAGTGATTTTTAATTGCGATGTAAATTCTCTTCTTAATTTTAGATTCATATCATCAGGCTTTAGTGACAGGGCAAATGCAATATTCTTTTTAGTATATTCATG
>CAINIH010000028.1 GCA_903849185.1 uncultured Methylophilaceae bacterium | reverse complement strand
TTATGTCGTTGCTATGTAGAGTTTCTTATTAATACTGGTATTAGACATGGAACAGAAGCTTTGCCTGTGAGATGGAAGCATCTTCAATGGCATTACATTAAGGATAAGAAATATTTGAAGGTATGGGTATCAGGTAAAACGGGTCCGCGTTTCTTAATAGCTAAACACGCTTTTATTGAAAGTCTTAATCGATTATATAAATGGCAAGGTTTGAAATACGAAACATTAGATGATTTGATGAATGCTAGATTAGATAGAAAGGTATTTGTTACACCTGATGGTTATCAACCCAGAGATTTTAGAACATTGTTTATGAGTTTAATGAAGTGTTCAAACTTGCTTAAGAATGAAGCTGATCTTACTAGAACACTTTATAGCTTACGACATACCTATGCGACCATTGCCTTAAGCGAAGGTGTTGATATACACACCCTCGCAAGACAAATGGGAACTTCTATTACTATGCTAGAAAAACATTATTCAAAACTTACACCAATGTTAAGTGCGGAGAAGTTGGCTTTTTGAGTCTTTTCCCATGCATTATTCTTTTTAATCTTTTGTCCCAAGTAGGCTGTGTCAAAACTTTTGACACTTGTTTCATCAACACTAGGAAAATTTCCTTGAGCTGCATTTTCTGCGATGAATAATGTATCAGTCATTAATCTACTAGCCATAAATGTTAAAACTTTTTTACTACTATTTAATGTGCGATCTTTTGTTTTAGAGTCTGGATCCAGCTTGCCATGAGAGTGACTTATCTTTGCTCTTAAAGCTACTCTCCATAAAGCATCATTTGGTTTATAGCATTGAAAATAAGCAAGCCTAAGTCCGCCTAGTAATCTCCTATACTGCATTTTATTTTTTGTGAGCTGATAAATTGTTTTAGGCTCATATATGGGTTCCTTGTATGCATCATCTAGCAATAGTTTTAATTGCTTCATGATCTTTACTCTTTTTTGGCCAAGCGGGATAGAAACTAATAACGAATCGGGCTCGCCTTGTTTAGCATAATCAGTTTCAAGATATTGAATAAGATTTTGGATATTACTTTTACTATCCTTAGCATGACTTAATCTCAATACAGTTTTAGTAATAGGTTTGGCAGTTTGTGTTCCGAACAACCTTAATCCGTTCTTAAGCCACCAATCACGATAAAAAATGCCATAAACATTCCCTATATCTTGATAAGTCTTCCATACCTTTCTAGCTTTCTCTTTGTCGCCTAGAGCCTTTATAAATTCTGCTTCATTTTTGCACTCTGATGCCAGGTTATAACTAGGGCTGATCCGAAGATATTCAAAGAACATTTGAAAACGCCAGTCCTGAGGCGCATGAACCTTTGATTTGCTGAAATCCCCTGCTCTAAGCTTCCATGGAGGCTTTTTGTCTATTTTACTCATATAAAAATGTTATCTGAATTGATAAAAACAATCTAGATAATATTTTATTTTAGTGACTGTTCTAAAGTCACAATTCCAAGAAATAACTCTTGGTATAACTAAAGAAGGAGTAATAAAAATGAGCACAAAAGAACTTCAGGAAATTAAATACCCTGAGCAAAAAGAAGTAGTGAAGAAAGCAGCAATCACTTTACCTAAAAATGCAACTGTCAAAACTTTTGACGCTGCAAATGATGAGAATGCTAATTCCCTCGATGTTAGTGAATTGCTAGACGTAGGAGCTCGATTGCCTGATGAGAAAAAATCAGAATCAGCATCTCAAGTAAGTAATATTTCTGAAGTAAATGAAATCATGGAAGTTAGTGATGAATTAGTTTCTATGAATAAGAAATATAAAGAGGAATATTTAGTTAGAGGTAATCAAGCCCTATATGAAATGTTAAGAGGAATTTATGAGCTGGCATTGCATATTGAAAAGTCTGACTTTAAAGAAAATGTTTTATCTATCATGCGCAAAATACTAAAAGCTAATGATATTAAGACGCAATCTAATACGCCTACTATGACAACTCTTATTAAATATGTTGTGCGTTCTGATCGTCAGACTGCAGCAAACTACAGTCGTGTATTAATTGTCGCAATGGATGATGGTGTCCCTCCTAATGAATTAGCAGAGTATATTTCTCGTCGAGGTGGAATTAGTCTAATCCATGAAATTGAAGCTAAAGCGATGGCTAAAAAGTTAGGGGCTGAGCATAGCAAAGATAGAATTGAACTGCTTCGAGAACTTTTTAGACTCTCTGGGTTAGTTTCAAAAAAAAGTTTCAAATTTGATGGCCATTTAATGACCCATAATCCTGAAAAGAATACATCAGCTGAAACAGGAACATTCTGTTTTTTCATGACTATCTGGGATGAGGCAGTTAAAGAGTATAAAGTTATTGGTGCTCACGATCTTGGAAAAACTTATGAAGATGCTGTTCTTAAAATTTTAACAAAAGGCAGTGCTAATAACCTTAATTCTATTAAAGAACGGCTAAACCAATGGAGAGAAACAATCATCAATGGAAAACTCCTCTCTGATAGTTGGATTAGTGCTATTAAGAATCAAATTGCACGCGAACAAGAAGAAGAAAAAGTAGAACAAAAGAAGTCTGCAAATGAAAGTAAATAGAAATGGTCATTTTCTTAGCTTGGCTGATAAAGATATTGAAAAATATATCAGTGAGGTTGAGAAATTTCTGGATGAAAAAATGTCGATTGATAAGTTTAAATTTATTATGAAGAAACCTCGAATGCTTCTAAGTAATGGACTTATTGATAAAGAAAAATTTGCTCATACTGTTGCGTGGGAGTGGATTAGCCAAGCTAAAAAGGTTAACCCTGGTAAACGTATAATTTATGGTAAAACTTTTTATAACATTTATTCTAAAAAATATGATGATGCTAGAGTAATTGCAAATCATATAAATGATGCTTTAATTAAAATGTGTTAGCAGCAAGGATATAAGCGTCAAAATTTTTGACGCTTATATCAACTCCACTGCATTTCTTTTCATCTCATCATTAGCTATCAAATATTTATGTGTAACTGCGATAGATTTATGTCCGGCTAAACTGGCTAGGATATGAATACTAATACCTTTATTAGCCAACGAAGTTAAAAAAGTTTTTCTGCCGCTATGTGAGCTAGCTCCATTAATACCTGCACGCTTATATGTCCAAAAGAACCACTGACATAAACTATTAGGAGTAAAACCTAAACGATCATCAGTATGAAATAACGGAATGTGACTTAAGGTTGCATGACGTGTAGTTAAGTAATCAAGAATTTCTTCTTTGAGCTTTTGAGGAATGAACACAACACGAGCTGTATTTCCTTTAGTTTGTTGCGCACTCAATCTAATTTCATTTTTAATTGTGCCATCTTCATTTACGACATCGCCCATTTTAAGTTGAGCAATTTCACCTACACGCATTCCCGACCAGAAACTTGTCAAGATCAAACATCTATCACGCTTTGCGTAACGCTTTATAGAAACATAACGAAGAACTTGATCTAACTCCGCTTGAGTAACAACTTTAGCATGTGCCATTTTTTTCTCCTAAAAGATAAATAAAAATACAAATAAATTGTGTTTTCTTTTGTAAAAATGGTCTACCGAAAAAGACTAATCAAAGACTTTCCATTAATCAATGACTTAGCTTTTTGGATAAGAATATGTGAGTTTTCTTATCCTAATTTGTGAATGTCCTTTTAAAAGACATTTAAGTTTCGGGTCATAATATTTAGCCTAAACAAAGATCGGCGTCTAAAACGTGAAATATGGTGTCAAAAACGCACGATCTTTGGCCCCCAACTACTCTTGCGTTATCAATTCACAATTGCTTGCGACAAACACGGGTTTGTTTTTCCCGATAGCTTTACAGTGACATACATTTAATTCCCATTCGTCTTTGGTTTGATTAATTGCATCATTGATCTTTATATAAAGCTCTTTAGTTTTACTTGAATAGATTGAATATCCATCCACTCTTGTTTTAGTCTTACTTAATGGTTCGTAATGCAACATCCAAGAAAATAAATAATCTGGCTCTTTATCAAAACCTTTAGCTATAAGCTCATTAACAATTTCTAATTGCTTATCTGATTTAGCTTGTAGTTCCCATTGAAGATAGTTAAAGTAATCCACTAAGTATTTTTGATTAGGGTCACGTAATTCAACACTTCCATTAATTAGTGCTTTTCTAAATAAAGTTCTACTTGATGTTGTATCAAGTTTGTCATTAATAAAACCTCTTACTGCTATTGCTCTCATGTTTATGTTCTCCATTTTAAAGTTGCGAGTGGTTGCTAAAGGAGTCGGTCTCAAAAGAGATGTTGCAGGAGTAGTGTTGCTTTAAATCAGAGCTATTCATTACTAATCCAAAGGCAACTTCTTTTACATCTTGCAACTTGGTAACCAAGCAACTCGCAAAAATATTTATCTCTTATAAAGAAAACCAGCTTAAAACTGGTATTTTTTACTTCAAAAATGGCAGAGTTTATAAAGAGGTTGCTCAAACCAAATATTCGACATTAACTTAATGAGTGCTTATTAACTAAAAGGAGAAATATATGAGCACATTAAATACATTGA
>CAINIH010000027.1 GCA_903849185.1 uncultured Methylophilaceae bacterium | reverse complement strand
GGATTTGTGCCAAGCGTTTTGCCATCATTAAACTCAATGACATACCCCTGCTTATCAAGCACCTTTTTACACTCGATATAGGTTTCTAGGGTATCTGCAAGCATTGCAACAAGGTGTTTATCTATATCAGCCGCATTGCTATATATTGCAAATAAAAACTCAATAGTTTCTTTGTAGAATTGTTCTTTGTTAAAACTATCAGGATCATGCAACCAGCTAGCTATTGGTATTTTTTTAACAGCTTCAGATTCATTTTCTGTAAATTGCTCTTGCCTGTCTAATTGCCTTTGTTTAATTTCATTTATTAAATTGTCGTACATAATTTTCTCCATAAGTTAATTGATACCCCCTCACCAAAATTTCATTTGCGAAAGTTTGTGACCTCGCTTGCTTGGAAGAAAGTATAGAAATATTTAAGTTATTCGTTGCCAATAAGTTGGATTGGTGCTTTCATAATCATCAACCCATGCTTTATCTATAACACCCTTCTCTAAAAACTGTTCTTGACTTGTCTTGACTAAACTATCCTTAACTAAAGAGTTGCAAGTATCTTGAGAAGTAAGTTGATTGTCACTTGATTGATAAACTAATTTTTCCTTCTTATTCTTTGCACTCTTCTTACCACCTTCACTCTTCCTTTTTCTTATCTCTTCTAAATGCTCTTTGTAGTTATCAAGTTCCTCGCTTCTGAAACTACCTTGATCTTCTTTAAGATAATGCTTCAAGCAGTCAGTAAATGAAGATTTAACATCAGCTGGATTCAAACCAAGATACCTAGCTAACTCATCAGGTAATGAAGGAACAGATCCATTAACCCAACATTCAAGCCTGATGGTGAAAAGTAATCCCCTTTCGGGCAATGACATTAATCTAAAGTTTCTTTCTGCGAGAATTGATGCTGGATATTCTTGAAATGCAGGCGGCTCTCTTTATTGCATTCTATTTATCCTCCATTTTTAAAAGATAAATATATAAAGACCATGTTTCTTCAAGATTAAGTGAATAAATGTCACTCATAACATCAGGATATGCGTGTTTATGTAAAAGCGTTTCAAAGTGCTTAAGCCAGTTGTAATAAATCATTTATCTTCTCCTATTCAACTTTAAGATTTATCTAAAACTTGTCTTAAATCTTTTACAGACCAAGCAGTTGTTCTGGGTGTGAGTTTTCTGGGTGAAGGAATAATTCCGGCTTTAACTTGACGCCAAACTGTTGCGGCTGAAATACCATACAAGCCCATGACGGTTGGAAGTCTTACATTTGCAGAATCTGGAAGTTGATCAAAATTACATAATGCTGAATTGATGCTAGCTGTGTATCTATTTGACATTTAAAGCTCCTATTTGATTTAAGAAGCTTTAACTTTATTGAATGAGAAGGTTGGTGTAATCCCGCAAAATTTAGAAAATTAGCGGGGAAGTTCTAATAACTTTTCTACGCCATAGTAATATTCTTGAACCAAAGTTTTACCTAAATTAAATTTTTTTCCAACCTCTTCAAATAAAGCATCTCCGATTGATGGTTTAGGGTCTTCTTTCAGCCTAATCTTTATCTCGTTATAAACAGCATATTGATACATTCTTTTTTTATGAATGGCATTAAGATGAGTTCCTTTTTTATATGGGCTTCCAAATGATAGATCATCATCCCAAGATTTAGCTTTTGCATTTAATACAGCGTCATATCTTTTATTAAATTCTTTAATTAACCACAAAGGCGCAATTAAGCCATGATTAACGCATCTTTTAATGGAAGCTAAAACTTCAAATCCATCCCCACTCTCTATAATTTCTTTGTTAGCTAGAACATATTCCGCCGCCGCTTTTTGATATATTGGTGTTTGAGGGTCTGATGGATGACCTAAATCTTGTTGAATTTTTAAAGCTTCTTCAAATGACGATGTCCATGGATCAAATATTTTATTCTTTGCCATCTTTTAATTTCTCCAAATAATCAGCCCATTGTTGCATTATTTTTTTTCTTTGCTTTGGATAAGTGGTTCTGTCATACGCCTCACCTAGCTCCTCTGAAGTCTTGTGAGATAACTGTCTTTCTATAACCTCTCTATCTAATTCTAGATGCTCATCCCCTATCGTCCTGATCATCGCTCTAAATCCATGTCCTGTAATGTCTGTTTGCGTGTCATAGCCCATATTTTGAAGAGCTGTATTTATGGCGGCTGGGCTCATTGGTCTTTTTGGATCATGATATCCAGGAAAAACATAAACACCAGAACCAGAATAATTTTTCATTTCTTTTAGTATCTTGACTGCTTGTCTTGGCAAATATACGCGATGCATTCCTTTATTTTTAGTTGAATAGAAATACCACTCCGCGCTTTCCAAATCAATATCTTCCCATTTTGCTGTTCTTAACTCGCCCGGTCTAACAATCAACATGGGTGCAAGTTTTAATGCATTTTTTACAACGATTGTTCCTGTATAAACATCTATAGCTTTTAATAAACCACAAACATCTTTTGGGTTTGTAAAAGATGCGTAGTGTTTAGATTTAGGAACTTTAATAATCCCACTAATAGCGTTTGAAGGATTAGTTTTCGCTCTACCAGTTCCTACGGCGTACCTAAAAACTAAATTAACTACCTCTCTAGTTTTTTTTAATGTTTGTGGTTTGCTGGCATCTAGTATTTTCTTTAATGTATCAAGAAGTTCTCGAGGTGTGATTTCACTAATTGGTCTTTTTCCCAGAAATGGGAAGATGTAAAGCTCCAATCTTCTGATTGATCTTTGTTTGTATGAGGGGGATAGATTTTTAAAATGTATTTCACACATCTCTCTTGCAATTAATTCAAAGCTATTTTCATTAATACCTTTTTGTAATTGCACAGCAACTTTTTTTGCACTGCTTGGATCAATGCCTTTTTCTATAAATTGATTTGCTTCCAAGGTTCTTGATTGAGCAAGTTGCAAACTAACCTCTGGATAATCGCCAAATGAAAGTGTATTTTCCTGTCCATTAAGTTGCTTGTATCTATAAATCCAATATTTACCGCCTATCTTTTTTGCGGCTATATATAAACCATCACCAACAGCTTTTTTCTTTGGGTAAGGAAGCTTTAAATTTTTGATTTGGATATCTGTAAAGCGCTGTGCAAGCTTGGGCATAATTTTATGGGTAAAAAATATAGGTAATGTAATTTACCCACAAAATTACCCACAAAAAAGCGATATGTCAAGATGATTGATGATGCGAATTGAGGTGATTATAACTATGAAACCATTGATGTATCGAGGTCTATGCCACTTTTTGATACATCATGATTTACTTAATTGGTGGAGCTGGGGGGAATCGAACCCCCGTCCGTAAGCACTCTACAGAAAGTTCTACATGTTTAGCT
>CAINIH010000026.1 GCA_903849185.1 uncultured Methylophilaceae bacterium | reverse complement strand
TTAGTTCAAGAAGGCAATATCGGCCTTATGAAAGCTGTAAAGAGATTTGATCCCGAAAGAGGTGTAAGACTAGTATCTTTCGCAATCTATTGGATTAAGGCAGAAATTCAAGAGTACATCGTTAAAAATTGGCGCTTAGTTAAAACAGCGACAACAAAAGCCCAACGTAAATTATTTTTTAATTTACGAAGCATGAAAAAGACCATTCAGCCTCTTAAGTCTGATGAGATCAATTCAATTGCTAAAGAACTTAATGTCAAACCTGAAGACGTACGTGAAATGGAATATCGCTTTAATGGAAATGAAATTTCATTAGATTATGGTTCAGACGAATCAGAAGATGATGTATACAGACCCATTGCTTACCTTAAAGATGAAACACCAGAGCCTTCAGAACAAATGGAGATAGATCAATCCGAAGGGAATAGTTTATCCTCTCTTAATAAAGCGCTTTCATCTCTTGACGAAAGAAGCCGACTTATTTTGGAAGAAAGATGGTTAAAAGATAAAGACGCTTCAACGCTCCATGAGCTTGCGGATAAACTTGGTGTGTCAGCCGAAAGAATTAGACAAATTGAGCAAGCAGCAATGAAAAAAATTAAATTATTAATGCTATCTGCTAGTCATTAATTTTTTAAATTTACCAAAAAAGCCAAAAGAACTCCGATAATATAGTTTTTTAAGGCTTTTCCACAAAGTGACAATAAGTAACGCTAAAATATATCCATTAGAAATTAAGCTTCATCAGGCTTCCAAGCTGTTAGAAATAAAATTTAGCAATCTAACTGAATGTATGCTTTCCTGCGAATTTCTTCGAGTGTACTCGCCTTCAGCTGAAGTAAAAGGTCATGGGCCAGGTCAAGAAATACTTCAAACACATAAAGAAAATGTCACCATAGAAAATATTGAGCCAATCGGCCAGTATGCAATTAAATTAACATTTTCAGATGGTCATGATACAGGCATCTACACATGGGATTATCTTTATGAGCTTGCTGCAACTTATGATGTGTTATGGGAAGAATATATAAACAAATTATCGAACGCAGGTATTCAAAGAATAAAAACGAATGGCTAATAAAAAAACACATTTTGGTTATAGTGAAATAGATGCGTCCCAAAAAGCAGGTAAGGTAGCCTCTGTATTTCATTCTGTAGCGTCAAATTACGACCTAATGAATGACTTGATGTCATTTGGCATGCATCATATTTGGAAAAAGTTTCTTGTGGATACCTCCAATGCAAAGAAAGATGCTCGCATTCTTGATATTGCTGGAGGAACTGCCGACTTATCCATTCTTCTTGCTAAAAAGATTGGGGCGCAATCATCGGACTTTAAAGGCCAAATGATTCATTCGGATATCAATTTATCTATGCTGAATATTGGTCGTGACAAATTAATTAATCAAGGTATTTTTATACCCTCTGTATTATGCGACGCTGAATCCCTGCCCTTTCCTGATAATTATTTTGATTACGTCACCATTGGTTTCGGTATTCGCAATATGACAGACAAAAAGAAAGCATTGAAAGAAATTTATCGTGTTTTATCTCCAGGTGGAAAGATTTTAATCCTAGAATTTTCAAAGATCTGGAAACCATTACAATTTTTTTATGATCAATTTTCTTTTAAATTATTGCCAAAATTAGGCAAATTATTTGCAAAAGATGAATCTAGCTATCAATATCTTGTTGAATCTATCAGAATGCATCCTGATCAGGAGTCTTTAAAAAAGATGATGGAGGAAGAATCTTTTTCTAAAGTTGAATATCTCAACCTATCATCAGGTGTGGTCGCTATTCATATGGGGTACAAATTTTGATAGCCGATACAATTAAGAGAAAACTTACCAATCATTTATTTCAACAAAATGAGTGGCTAAAAAAAGATTTTTCTAAACACAAATCAAAATCTATTTTATTTAACGTGGGTCCCATTCATTACGCATTAAAGATTAATGAGGCCGGCATCCCAGAATATATGGAATATTTAGAAACTTATGATGCGGAAATTAAATTAACAATATCGTCAGCTATGGAACTTATGCGAGGCAATAAGAAAGCACATATTGAAATTAAAGGTGATATCGACTTTGCAACAATAATAAGCAATGCATTAAAGGATATTGAATGGGACTATGAAGACGATTTGAGTGAAATAATTGGTGATATTCCAGCATATCAACTCGTGAAGCTTGGAAAAAAAATCGTTCAAAGCACAAAAGAAACATCGTTCAATATTGCAGATACCTTTAAAGAGTATTGGCTTGAAGAGAAACCACTCATTACTAAAAAAAGATTAGTTGAGCAATTCAATAAAGAGGTTGATCGCTTGAGATTTGATGTTGATCGCTTAGAGCAAAGACTTAAAAAACTATGAAATACATTAGGCTTATTTATATTATCTTCATACTGCTTAAATATCGGCTTGAGGAGTTTATTACATTTAACCGAAAGCTCAATTTTCTTGTCCTTTTTATCTCGGTAATATTTTTCTTTCGGCCACATAATAAAAATAGAGGCACAAGACTTAGGCTTGCACTTGAGAAGTTGGGCCCCATCTTCGTTAAGTTTGGTCAAATGTTATCTACTCGAAGAGATCTCATTCCCCTAGATATTGCAGATGAATTAGCTAAGCTCCAGGATCAAGTACCACCGTTTCCATATAAAGATGTCGAAAAAATCATTATTACCTCGTATGGCATGCCGCTGGATAATATCTTCAAGTCGTTTGATATTACTCCTATAGCAAGCGCATCAGTAGCTCAAGTCCATTTTGCAACACTCCATGACGGTAAACATGTTGCAGTCAAAATATTAAGGCCTAATATTAAGCGCGTTATCGATAAAGATATTAAGCTTTTATTCCTTATTGCTCGCTTACTTGAATTAATCTGGTCTGATGGAAAGCGCTTAAGGCCGCGAGAAGTGGTTGCTGAATTTTCTAAGCATGTTCAATGCGAATTAAATCTTATGTTAGATGCCGCAAATTGCAGTCGCCTAGGTGAAAATTTCAAAGATAAAAAATTACTAATCGTCCCGGAAGTTTATTGGGATTTTTGCAATGAAGATGTAATGGTCATGGAAAGAATGTATGGAACACCTATTAGCCATGTGGAAATGCTCCGAAAGAAAAAAATTGATATCAAAGAGCTTGCTCGCAATGGTGTAGAGATATTTTTTACCCAAGTTTTTAGGGATAGTTTTTTTCATGCAGATATGCATCCCGGGAATATTCAAGTCGCTGATGATGGGCGTTATATCGCTATGGATTTTGGTATCATGGGTTCTTTAAGTGAAAATGATAAAAACTACTTAGCACGTAATTTTTTAGCTTTTTTTAAACGTGACTATCACGATGTGGCTCTGGCCCACATCGAATCTGGGTGGGTGCCTAAAGATACTTCCATTGATGAATTTGAAAATGCCATTCGCTCTGTATGTGAACCTATTTTTAATAAACCTTTAAAGGAAATTTCATTTGGTCGCTTATTGATTAGATTGTTTCAGACGTCTAGACG
>CAINIH010000025.1 GCA_903849185.1 uncultured Methylophilaceae bacterium | reverse complement strand
TAGAGTCACAAAATTATGACTGAAAAAAATAAAGAAGATATTAAGAAGCGACCCATTAGAAGCTATATTTTAAGGCAAGGGCGAATTACTGCAGCTCAAACAAAAGCCATTCAAGAGAACTTTCAAAAACATGCTGTTATTTTTGAGAATAAATTAACAAATTTTAGCGATTTATTTAAAAATAAAAATAGTGAACTCATACTGGAAATTGGTTTTGGTATGGGGACTTCGACTGCAGAAATTGCAAAGTCTAATTTAAATAAAAATTATATTGCAATTGAAGTTCATTCTCCTGGGGTAGGCAATTTACTCAAATTAATTCAGGAGAGCGACATTCGCAATTTAAAAATTATTCAACACGATGCGGTCGAGGTTCTTAATGTGATGATAAAGAATGATTCTTTGGATGGTATTCATATTTTCTTTCCCGATCCTTGGCCTAAAAAAAGACATCACAAAAGAAGACTCATACAATCAAATTTATTAAAGCTTATAGCGCAGAAAATTAAAAAATCAGGCTATCTTCATATTGCAACAGACTGGGAAGAGTACGCTCTATGGATTATTGATCTTTTAGATAAAGAAGAGTTATTGCAAAAGACGTCTGATGATTTTTTCAAAAAACCTGATTATCGCCCTTTAACAAAATATGAAAATCGAGGAATTAAGCTAGGCTATAAGGTTTGGGACATGGTCTATAGGCGTATTTAACCACTTTCCAATGATCGTTTCAGCTTCATCAGCACCCTGTTTTTTTAAGCTAGAAAAAAGTTGAACTGTGCATTCAATACCAAGAGTTGATCCCCATTTTTCATTAATTTCTTTTTGAACGGCATGAAGTGTTTTATGAGAAGCTTCACGAGAAAGTTTATCTGCTTTGGTTAATAAAATATGAATCGGTTTTTTATTTAACGAAAACCACTCTAACATTTGTTGATCAAGAGGCGTGAGCGGATGCCTAATATCCATAACTAAAACAAGGCCAAAGAGACAAGAGCGTTCAGATAAATAAGTAGCTAAAGTTTTTTGCCAATGATCTTTGATAGCTTGAGGTACTTTGGCATAACCATACCCGGGTAAATCTACTAAGAAACGATTATCACCAAGTGAAAAGAAGTTAATAAGCTGTGTTCGACCGGGCTGCTTACTCACAAAAGCAAGGCGATTATGATTCGCAAGCGTATTAATAGCGCTCGATTTCCCTGCGTTTGATCTTCCAGCAAATGCAATCTCAATCCCAGCAGGGGGAGGCAAATCACTTAAATGGTGAGCAGATATAAAATATGATGCGTTTTTAAAAATAGCCATGCGCTTTACCTAAACCTGTTCAATCCAATCAAAATGCTATCACGAGAATCGGATTTTAGATAAAATGAAGACCTTGTACATACTTTATATATGGAGCTTTGCGCAATGAGTGGTCGAAATGCTTTTTTTATTCTCATCTTGTCTTTTTTTGCTTCAAGTGCTGCAATTTCTGCAACGATTGAGCATAAAAATCCTCCTCAAGCAGTTGCCAACGTATGCGCAGCATGCCACGCAATTGATGGTAATAGTGTTATTACTGCCAATCCAAAATTAGCAGGACAACACGCAGAATATCTTTACAAACAATTAACTAATTTTAAATCTGGTGAGCGAGCAAACGCAGTAATGTCTGGAATGGCAGCGATGCTATCAGATGCAGATATGCACGCTGTGGCAGAATACTTTTCAAAGCAAACATTAAATCTAGGACAAGCCAAAATAAATGGTGCCGGATCTTTAGGAGAAAAAATTTATCGTGCAGGTATTCAAGCTAATGGTGTGCCAGCTTGCGCTGCTTGCCATGGACCTGCAGGTGACGGCCTTCCTGTTAAATACCCACGTTTAGGCGGACAACACACAGAGTATGTTTTAAATCAATTAAAACAGTTTAGGCTCGGCGCTCGTGCAAATGATGAAGCAAAAGTGATGCGAACGATTGCTGCCAAATTAACTGATCAAGAAATGGAAGCAGTGGCTGATTATATCCAAGGCTTAAGATAAGTCATTCTATCTTTTGTTATCAATTGAATTGCTGCAACTTCCTTGCAGTTTTCGTAGTCAAAACTTTTCATTTTTAAAATGAGTCATTTTGAAATCTACAATCATTAATTCCAGAAAAATAAATCAATTGTTAAGCTCAATGAGCTTCGCAGTATCGATGCTTGTGTTTCTGGGCATCGCATCAATCATAGGAACAATACTTAAACAGAATGAGCCCTATGAGAATTACATCATTAAATTTGGCCAATTTTGGTTTGGATTTTTTGAAAAAATTGGCCTTTATGACGTCTATCACAGCGTTTGGTTTTTAACGATTCTTCTTTTTCTAGTCTTATCTACAACGCTTTGTATTATTAAAAGTACACCCGCTATTCTTAAAGACTTTTTAGCATTTAAAGATTCTTTAGAGGAAAGATCGCTTTTATCATTCACACATCATTTTGTTATAAAAAATAAAAAGAGTGTGAATACTTCAAAAATTCTTCATTACTTAAAAAAAGCTAAATTTAAGATCAAAGAGAAATCCAAAGAGAACGGCGATGTTTTAATTATTGCTAAGAAAGGCAATTATCAGCGCTTAGGTTATATCTTGACGCATATTGGAGTGGTAGTGATTTGTTTAGGTGGATTATTGGATGGCAATTTGATTTTTAAAGCTCAAGAAATATTCGGCTACAAAAGAATAGAAACATTAGATATACCAGCCTCAAAGGTTCCGGAAGTCAGTCGATTGGGTATAAGCAACAGCTCATTCAGAGCAAATATGACACTTGCCGAGGGCTCTTCAGATAATGTTGCATTTGTCAGAATGAAAGATGGATATCTTGTGCAAGATTTACCTTTTAAAATAACCTTAAAAGATTTTAGGATTAATCACTATTCAACAGGTATGCCAAAATCCTTTGAAAGCGATTTGGTAATTTCCGATCCCGAACTTTCTCAAGATATAACAAAGACAATTAGCGTTAATCATCCTTTTACCTATAAAGGTATCGCAATATATCAATCAGATTTTCAAGATGGGGGCACAAAGCTAGACATTAAATTGCGAAGCTTATTCAACTCCAGCACCTCACAAAAAATAGATGGAAAAATTTTTAATAAAGTTAAATTAGATAAAGATCAACTCACTTATGAATTTAATGATTTTAAAAAATTTAATGTATTGCATTTAAAAGAAGGCGAAAAAGAAAAGCCTCGAAATGTGGGTCCAAGTGTCACTTATAAAGTTAGAAATAGCTCAGGACAAGCTCGCGAATATCTTTCATATCAATATGCTATGCCAATTGATGGACGTTCATTCTTTATTAGCGGCATGAGAGAAACCCCGCAAGAAGAATTCAAATATTTAAAAATTCCTGCAGACGCAAAAGGCTCAATTGAGGAGTTTATATTATTTAAAGATGCGCTTCAAAATAAAACGTTGGTTGAGAGTGTTGCAAAAAAAATGGCAAATCAATCAGCTAATGCAGATAAAAATAATGATGTTAAAGAATCATTTGAAAAGAGTGTTAATAAATTAATGACTTTATTTGCACAAGGTGGATTTTCAAATATTGCTGAAAATATAGATAAAAATATCCCAGATAGTGAAAAACAAAAAGCAGTGCAAACTTACTTAAAAATAATTGATATTGCATCAAGTGAGATTTATAAAGATCGATTCAATCTAAAAGATAAAGAGCTCAATCAATCACGAATTTTATTTATTCAAGATGCGCTAAATGCATATAGCGATATGTTTTTTTATGGGGTGCCGTATTATTTTGAATTAATAAGTTATGAACAAAAGGAAGCAAGCGGACTCCAATTGACTAAGTCGCCGGGGCAATTTTGGGTTTATCTTGGATCCTTAAGTTTAGTACTTGGTATTTTTTCAATGATTTATTTGCATGAGAGAAAATTATGGTTGCTTATTAAAGCAAAAGGCGGCGTTATACTTGCATTAAGCTCCAACCGTAAGAATATAGATTTTGAAAATGACTACAGGAAGTTAATTCAAGAAATTAAGAAAATTATTCATTAATAGGTGAAATATGTTCAATAAATTATTTAAATCTTCTAAGGCCACATTTCAAACATTTAATGTTTTGTACCTTGTTTTGTTATTAGGCGGTGCATTATATGCACTAAAAACATTTCACAATTATATGGATATTTACGAAGAAGTAATTTTATTCGGAAGTGTTGGATTTTTTAGTTGGCTTGGTTGGAACTGGAATCATTTTAAAAAAATCATGATATTAGTTTTTGCGACTAGTCTTTTTGCGATTCAACTATATCAAGGCGCGTTAAGTAATAATGAACACGTCTTCTTATTGAAATACTTAATAGCAAGTCAATCAGCTATTATGTGGATGAACGTTTTTTTTGTGCTTTCTCTTTTATTTTATTGGTTAGGACTGCTTACAAAAAATAATCTCATAGACGATATTGCATCTTCTTTCACATCTGTAGCAGTTTTATTTGGTTTTATTGGACTGCTTGTTAGATGGTATGAATCTTATTTAATAGGCCTTGATATTGGCCATATTCCAATCAGTAACTTGTACGAAGTATTTATTTTATTTTGTTTGATTACGTCGCTTCTTTATTTATTTTATGAAGAAAAATTTAATACAAAAAAATTAGGCGCTTTTGTATTGATTGTAATTAATGCAGCTGTAGGATTTATTTTATGGTACACATTTGATCGTCATGCCGATGGCGTTCAGCCTTTAGTGCCAGCTCTTCAATCTTACTGGATGAAAATACATGTGCCTGCAAATTTCATAGGGTACGGATCGTTTTCATTGGCAGCCATGGTATCGGTTGCTTACTTACTTTCAAGTAAAAAAATACTAACTTCCTACTTACCAAAATCAACAGTCCTCGATGATCTTATTTATAAATCGATCGCAATCGGATTTATCTTTTTTACAATCGCTACGATATTAGGTGCCATTTGGGCAGCAGAAGCTTGGGGAGGTTATTGGTCATGGGACCCGAAGGAAACATGGGCGCTAATTGTTTGGTTAAATTACGCAGCTTGGCTTCATTATCGAATCGTTAAAGGCCTAAGAGGATCTATTTTGGCTTGGTGGGCATTGATTGGGCTCGTTGTTACTACCTTCGCTTTTTTAGGTGTCAATATGTTTTTATCGGGGCTGCATTCTTACGGGCAACTGTAATTCCATGTAGAATGAACATTAAAATTTACAATCAAATATGACCCAAAAAAATATAGTTGAAATTAAAAACCTATCTTTTGGCTACGGCAATCGTATGCTTCACAAAGATATCAATATGGTTTTTCCTCGCGGTAAAGTCACAGCCATCATGGGTGGAAGCGGCTGTGGTAAAACGACTATTCTTCGTCTAATAGGCGGCCAAATTAAACCTAAAGCCGGTCAAGTGACTGTGGATGGAAAGATTGTTCACAAACAAGATAGACAAGGCATTTATGAGTTACGAAGAAAAATGGGGATGCTTTTCCAGCACGGCGCTCTTTTTACCGATTTATCTGTATTTGATAATGTGGCGTTTCCAATGCGAGAACACACAAAATTACCAGAAAGCATGATTCGCGATTTGGTGCTCATGAAGCTTAATGCTGTTGGCCTAAGAGGTGCTCATAAACTTATGTCTACAGAACTCTCAGGTGGGATGGCAAGACGAGTAGCGCTTGCAAGAGCAATTGCACTAGATCCCGATATTATTATGTATGACGAACCTTTTGCAGGATTAGATCCTATTTCTATGGCAGTGATTTGTGATCTCATTAGAACGCTTAATGATGCATTAGGAGCCACTTCGATTATTGTGACTCATGATGTCGAAGAGGCCTTTTCTTTTGCTGATTATATTTACTTTGTTGCAGATGGCACAGTAGCTGCAGAAGGCACACCAAAAGAGCTATCGAAATCCAAACTTCCTTTTGTACATCAATTTGTACATGGCGAAAAAGATGGACCGGTTCCATTTCATTACAACGCGCCTAGTTATAAAAAAGATATTTATGAGTCAGCTTAATTTATGAATCCAATTTTTAAAATTTTAAGTAATCTAGGTAATCAAGTTACTTCAAGAATTTGGCGCTTAGGCTCCGCCACGCGATTATTTTTATTAACTTTAATTTACTCAGGTGAAAGTTTTAAACGTATTCATTTAACGATTCGTGAAATCTACTTCACAGGTGTAATGTCTTTAATTATTATCGTAGTGTCTGCTTTCTTCGTCGGTATGGTCCTAGGGTTGCAGGGCTATTACACATTACAAAAATATGGCTCGTCAGAATCTATCGGTGTTTTGGTAGCGCTAGCTTTGTTAAGAGAACTCGGCCCAGTAGTTACTGCACTTTTATTTGCAGGTAGAGCAGGAACTGCAATCACTGCTGAAATCGGTTTAATGAAAGCTACTGAACAATTGTCTGCCATGGAAATGATGGCAGTAAGTCCAATCGCAAGAATTATTGGCCCAAGATTTTGGGCTGGCGTTATTTCAATGCCTATACTCGCTTCCATTTTTTCAATGGTAGGTGTCATGGGAGGTTATTTAGTTGCAGTACCAATTATTGGCGTAGATCATGGCGCATTTTGGTCGCAAATGAATGTAAATGTGGATTTTAGATTTGATGTGATTAACGGACTTATCAAGAGTTTTGTGTTCGGAGTAGCTTGCACTATCATCGCCCTTTATGAAGGATACGATGCACCTCCAACGGCTGAAGGTGTGAGCAGGGCTACAACGAGAACTGTAGTCACTTCCTCACTGACTGTTTTAGGATTAGATTTTATTTTAACTTCGTTTATGATTGCGCATTAATATAGGATTGGATTAATTATGGATAAAACAACATTAGATATATGGGTAGGTTTGTTTGTGGCGATTGGGATTGCTGCATTGATGGGCTTGGCTATGAAAGTAGGCAACCTTACAAGTAATACCTTAGGTGAGACTTATTCAGTAACAGCAAATTATGAAAATATTGGAGGCCTTAAACCGAGAGCACCCGTAAAAAGTTCAGGCGTAGTTGTTGGTCGCATTGATAATATCAAATTTGATACTAAAGCTTATCAAGCAGTTGTTACTCTAAAAATAGATAAAAGATATCCTTTCCCTAAAGATACTTTTGCAAATATTTATACCTCTGGTTTATTGGGTGAGCAATATATTAGTTTAGAAGCTGGTGGTGACGATCACTTCTTAAAAGAAGGGGATCGTATTTCTAAAACTCAAGATGCAGTTGTATTAGAAAAGTTAATCAGTCAGTTCTTGTATAATAAAGCCACTGAAGAACCTAAGAAATAATTTAAATTTAAAAGGGATTTAAGAGCCATGAAAAAGTTTTTATTAGTGATTTTAAGTTTATTGATGTCAATGAGTCTTTTTGCCGCAGAGGCGCCCGATCTTTTTGTTAAGAAAACAGCAGATGAAATTTTTGAAATTTTAAAAACAGACAAAGATTTAAAAGCGGGCAATAAAGAAAAGGCTTATAAAGTTACCGAAGAAAAAATACTTCCTTATTTTGATTTTGACCGTATTGCTAAACTTGTTCTTGGTAAAGCTTTTAATGCAGCAACAAAAGAAGAGCAAGAAGCATTTAAAAAAGAATTTAGAACGATGCTTGTTAAGACATATGGAAGTGCATTATTAAAATTTAAAGATCAAACACTAAGTTATAAGCCGGCTCGATATGAACCTGCAGATGAAGAAGTTTTAGTAAAAACAGAAATTTTACAACCAGGTGCACCACCTTTACCAATTGATTACATGCTTGAAAAAGACGGTAACTCATGGAAAGTTTTCGATATCATTATTGAAGGTGTGAGTTTAGTTACAAATTATCGTGGCCAATTTGGTAATGAAATTAGACAAAATGGTATGGCTTCACTTATTACAAAGCTTGCCGAAAAGAATGCTAACTTTGATAAAACGACAGCTAATAAATGATCGTTTTTGAAAAAAATCAATGGCAGTTAAGTGGTGATCTTACAATTGAAAAGATACCAGCCATTATTGATTTGATTAACAAACAAAAAGCAGACAAAAAAACGACGATTGATTTTTCTAAAGTGACTTCTATAGACACTTCAACATTAAGTTTGATTTTTGAATTACAAAGACAAGCCAAAAAAACACAATCACAATTTGTTTTTAAAAACTTACCAAAAAATTTAAATAGTCTCGCAAAACTATATGGAGTGGAAGATCTCGTATCTTCCCTTCATTAAGATTGCACTCTTAAATTTCATTTAAGAAACTTGCCACATTCATTCCAATGAAAAAAGCCATCGTATTTAACAAGGTTAAAAAGAACTTCGGTAAATTAGAAGCTCTCAAAGGCATTGATCTCACAATAGAAGAAGGCGAATTTTTTGCACTTTTAGGACCTAATGGTGCGGGTAAATCAACCCTTATTAATATTCTAGCGGGACTAGCAAAGCCTTCCTCAGGTTCAATCAAAGTTATGGGTTATGACGTTATTCAAGATTATCAAAATGCAAGAAGATCACTTGGTATTGTCCCCCAGGAATTAGTATTCGATCCTTTTTTTAATGTGCGTGAAATGCTTCGATTCCAAGCAGGCTACTTTGGTAAAGGTCGAGAAAATGATGATTGGATTGATGAAGTCATTGAAGGTCTTGATCTTCAAGATAAGGCTAATACAAATATGAGAATGCTTTCTGGCGGTATGAAAAGAAGAGCATTAATAGCGCAGGCGCTTGTGCATAAACCCCCAGTAATTGTTTTAGATGAGCCGACAGCAGGCGTGGATGTAGAGCTTAGAAAAAAGCTATGGCAATTCATCAAAAAACTGAATCAAAAAGGACACACGATTGTTTTAACAACGCATTACCTAGAGGAAGCTGAGACGCTTTGCAGTCGAGTTGCCATGATGGATCAAGGGAAGATTGTTGCGTTAGATAAAACAAAAAATTTATTAAAGCGTTTTTCAGCGAAAAATTTAAATTTACGCTTAGATTTAAAAGATAAAAAAATTCCTACAAGCATTCAGAAGCTTATGAAAAATTTAGATCATCATTCGATCAGTTTTTTAATTGAAGAAATAGCAGAAGTGGAATTTATTATAAGTGAATTAAAAAAATCAAAAATTAAAATACTGGACATGGAGCTTACCAATTCTGATTTGGAAAATGTTTTTCTAAAGCTTACCGGAAGTAAAAAATGACAAATTTTAAAACCGAATTTATAGGTACATGGACTCTTCTTAAGAAAGAATTATTGAGATTTTGGCGTGTCGTTTTTCAGACAGTAGCTGCACCTGTAATCACCGCAGTCCTTTATTTACTCATTTTTTCTCATGTCTTAGCAAATCATGTAAAAGTTTATGACAATGTTGAATACACAGCATTTCTTATCCCAGGTTTAATCATGATGTCTTTATTGCAAAATGCTTTTGCAAACAGCTCGTCAAGCTTGATTCAATCTAAAGTCATGGGAAATATTGTATTTATTTTATTAACACCTATTACATACCTTCAATTTTTCTTAGCTTTCTTAATAGCTTCAATTGTAAGAGGTATTTTTGTAGGTGCTTGCATTTACTCATTTGCCCTTCTATATGTAGATTTGCCTATGTTGCACCCATGGGTTATTTTTGGATTCGCGATTATAGGTGGTGCATTACTTGGTACATTTGGAATTATTGCGGGCATATGGGCGCACCGATTTGATCAAATGGCAGCCTTCCAAAATTTTGTGATTATGCCTTTGTCTTTCTTGTCAGGGGTATTTTATTCCATTCATTCCTTACCGCCTTTTTGGCAAAAGGTATCGCAACTCAATCCTTTCTTTTACATGATTGATGGTTTTCGATACGGTTTTTTTGGACAGTCTGATGTCGCTCCATTATTAAGCCTTTCAATCGTAACCTTCTTTTTCATTGTGTTGGCTTCCATTACCTTAGGAATGCTAAAATCCGGCTATAAATTAAGAAGCTAAAAGATGACAGCTGATGATATTAGACGATCGATTCTTGAAAAACTTGAATGTGAGTTTATCGAGATTTTAGGTGAGGATGGTACTCATTTTGAAGGCACGATTGTAAGTGGATTATTTGAAGGATTAAACCGTGTTAAACAACATCAAATGGTATTTAATGTTTTAGGCGACAAGATGAAAAGTGAAATTCATGCTTTATCTATGAAGACTTATACACCAAATGAATGGAATCAATTAAAAACGTAATATTGAGGAGCGAGGCATGAGTGCGCAAGAGAAGATTCAAAAAACAATTAATGAACATAATGTAGTTTTGTATATGAAGGGAAGTCCTAAATTTCCTCAGTGTGGTTTTTCGAGTTTAGCAACTAAAATTTTAGATGCATGTGATACTGATTTTCATGCAATTGATGTGTTACAAGATCCCGAAATAAGAGAAGGCGTCAAAGCGTTTGCCAATTGGCCAACCATTCCTCAGCTTTATATTCGAGGAGAATTTATTGGCGGTGCCGACATTATGAAAGAGATGTATGAGACTGGGGAGTTAGTAAAGTTATTAAAGGCTAATTCATAACTTGGATAAATTAGTTATTCAAGGACAGTCCCCCCTTCATGGCGAACTTGAAATATCAGGCGCTAAAAATGCAGCTTTACCTATACTTATCGCTTCCCTTCTGACTGAAGACACATTGTCATTAACACATGTGCCTCATCTTCAAGATGTAAATACGACCAAATCTTTATTAAAGTACATGGGCGTAGATATTCAGTTCAAAAATGATTCAACTGAACTAACTGCAAAAGAAATTACTAACAAAAATGCACCTTATGAACGCGTAAAAACAATGCGCGCTTCTATTCTTGTCTTGGGTCCTTTGCTTGCAAGATTTGGTGAAGCTCGAGTTTCATTACCAGGAGGTTGTGCTATTGGATCAAGGCCTGTCGATATCCATATCAAAGGCCTGCAAGCGATGGGTGCAAAAATAGATATCCATAATGGTTATATTGAAGCTTCGACGCAACACTTGCCGAAATCGAAGTTACAAGGTTGTAAATTTTATATGGATATTGTTACTGTCACAGGAACTGAGAATTTGATGATGGCGGCTTCATTAGCTAATGGAATTACCATTTTGGAAAATGCTGCCAAAGAACCTGAAGTTGTAGATCTTGGCGAATGCTTAAATAAAATGGGCGCCAAAATTAAAGGTTTGGGCACTGATGTGATTACAATTGAAGGTGTAGATTCCCTTCATAAAGCAAGTCACGATGTGATCTTTGATAGAATTGAAGCAGGGACATATTTGGCTGCTGTTGCCATGACAGGCGGCGATGTGCTTTTAAAAAATGTTCAGTCCAAATTTTTAGATGCAATTACACAAAAATTAATTGAAACTGGCGTTAAAATTGAATCGCATGAGAATTCAATTCGCATTAAAAGTGATGGGAAATTGAAAGCGGTAAGTGTAAGAACCGCACCTTATCCTGCTTTCCCAACAGATATGCAAGCACAAATGATGGCTTTAAATACTATTGCAGAAGGTGTGTCAGAAGTCACTGAAACGATCTTTGAAAATCGTTTTATGCATGTGCAGGAGCTCATTCGTATGGGAGCGCAGATTGATATCAGGGGGAATACGGCAATTATTAGAGGCAAAGCATACTTGGAAGGCGCCTCTGTAATGGCAACAGATCTAAGGGCTTCTGCAAGCCTTGTTATTGCAAGTTTGGCAGCAAGAGGACAAACTACAATCGAGCGTATTTATCATCTTGATCGCGGATACGAAAAATTAGAAGATAAATTAAATCAACTAGGCGCCAATATTAAACGGATTCATTAAGATGAAAATTACAATCGCTTTATCTAAAGGAAGAATATTTAAACAAACCATCCCTCTTTTAGAGAGGATAGGTATTACTTGTAACGAAGATCCTGAAACATCAAGAAAACTTATTTTAGATACTAACCAAAAAGATATAAAACTTATTATTGTAAGAGCTACAGATGTGCCAACTTACGTTGAATATGGCGCAGCCGATATTGGTATTACAGGTAAAGATATTCTTGATGAATATATGGGGGAAGGACTTTATCAGCCCATTGATCTTAATATTGGTCGCTGCAAAATGATGGTAGCGGCAAAACAAGATTTTGATTATGCAGGCGCTATTCAAAAAGGCGTCCGCTTAAAAGTCGCGACAAAATATGTAAAGGTGGCTAAAGAACATTTCGCAAAAAAAGGCATGCACATTGATTTAATTAAGCTTTATGGCTCAATGGAATTAGCTCCGCTTGTAGGTCTAGCAGATGTGATCGTAGATTTAGTGAGCACAGGTAAAACTTTGAAAGCTAATAATCTCGTTGCAGTTGAAGATATTTCTGACATCAGTTCACGATTAATCATTAATCAAGCATCATTAAAATTAAAAAGAGAACTCTTACAGCCTATTCTTAGTCAATTTGAAAAAGCACTCAAAGCATAATCATACTTATGATTCAAATTAAAAAATTAAATACCCAAGACTCAAACTTTAAAGATCAGTTAAGTCAGCTTATTTTCTTTGAGGCTGAAGAAAATACTCAGATTGAAAAAACGGTCGCAGAAATTTTAAGTGATGTAAAAAAAAGAGGCGATCAAGCCGTAATTGAATATACAAAAAAATTTGATCACGTAGATTTTTCTCGCATGGAAGAATTTGAAATCTCTAAAGAAGAATTAAATTTGGCTTTGGAAAGCCTTCCTAAGGCATCAAAAGATGCGCTCGAAGAAGCTGCTAAAAGAGTTTTTGATTATCACAATAAACAATTAATGAGCTCATGGAGTTATACCGAAGATGATCAAACTTTACTTGGTCAAAAAGTAACTTCGCTGGATCGAGTGGGTTTATATGTTCCTGGAGGAAAAGCAGCTTACCCCTCTTCAGTGTTAATGAACGCAATTCCAGCAAAAGTGGCAGGCGTTAAAGAAATTATTATGGTGGTCCCATCTCCTCATGGAGAAAGAAATCAGTTAGTTTTAGCTGCCGCAGCGCTCGTTAAAGTTGATCGTGTATTTTCAATTGGTGGTGCTCAAGCAATCGGTGCACTTGCTTATGGTACGCAAACGATTCCTCAGGTCGACAAAATTGTAGGCCCAGGCAATGCTTATGTTGCAGAAGCCAAAAGAAGAGTATTCGGTGTGGTTGGAATTGATATGGTCGCAGGACCTTCAGAAATACTTATCATCGCAGATGAAAAATCGAATCCAGATTGGATTGCGATGGATTTATTTTCTCAGGCTGAGCATGATGAGCTAGCACAGTCGATTTTAATTAGCCCAAGCGATGCGTTTTTAAATCAAGTTCAAGAGAGCATTAATAAACTAATTGATACCATGCCAAGAAAAAAAATTATTGAGACTTCTTTAGTAAATAGAGGCGCAATGATCAAAGTAAAAACCTTAGAAGAGGCAGTCGAGATTTCAAATTTTATTTCACCTGAACATTTAGAGCTTTCGGTAGATGATCCAGATATGCTCGTTAATAGCATTAAACATGCGGGCGCTATCTTTATGGGAAGAAATACATGCGAAGCCGTTGGCGATTATTGCGCTGGCCCGAATCATGTTCTGCCTACATCAAGAACAGCAAGATTTTCTTCGCCACTTGGTGTTTATGATTTTCAAAAGCGCTCAAGTCTAATTAAATTATCTAATCAAGGCGCTCGCAAGCTTGGAAAAATTGCCTCGATTTTAGCTCATGGCGAAGGACTTCAAGCCCATGCCAAATCTGCGGAATATCGTATAGATAATGAGTAAATTCTGGAGCAAGGTTGTTCATGGCTTGACGCCATATATTCCTGGCGAACAACCTAAACTCAATAATCTAATTAAATTAAATACTAATGAGAATCCTTATGGACCAAGTCCAAAAGTCATTGCAGCAATTAAAGAATTTACAAATGATACTTTAAGGCTTTACCCGGATCCAAATTCAGAAGCGCTTAAGAAATCAATTGCAGATTATTTTAATGTTAAAACTAATCATGTTTTTGTAGGCAATGGTTCGGATGAAGTTTTAGCTATTGCTTTTCAAGCGCTCTTAAAACATGACGCGCCTATTTTATTTCCTGATATTACTTATAGCTTTTACCCGGTATATTGCAAACTCTACGAGATTGATTTTAAAACTATACCCCTTAATGATTCATTTGAAATCGCATTAAATGATTATTTGATGCCTAATGGAGGCGTTATTTTCCCCAATCCAAATGCGCCAACCGGTATACCACTTAGTTTGAAACAAATTGAAGTATTTCTTGAAAAGAATAATGATTCTGTAGTGATTGTAGACGAAGCTTATGTAGACTTTGGAACGGAATCCGTTATTTCCCTTACGGAAAAATACAATAATTTATTGGTCACGCATTCATTTTCTAAATCGAGATCATTGGCAGGATTAAGGCTTGGTTACGCCATAGGTCATCCGGATCTTATTGAGGCTTTAGTGAGAGTAAAAGATAGCTTTAATTCTTATCCAATTGATCGATTAGGATTGATTGCAGGTATTGAATCCTTTAAAGATGATTCTTATTTTAAAAATACCTGCCATAAAGTTATTAATACAAAATTAAATTTTGTAGATAAATTGAAAGATCTTAATTTTTCAGTCTTACCTTCGGGCGCCAATTTTGTTTTTGCTAAACACATCTCTATTGACGGAAAAATAATAGTAAATAAATTAAGAGATCATGGAATTGTAGTGAGACGTTTTGATAATCCAATACGAATTTCTTCCTATATCCGATTCACAATTGGTTCGGATGAAGAAATACAAGTATTGCTTGAGAACTTAAAACTTATTGTAAGCACATGAAATAATTGATGTTAATTACATTTTTAATGGGTTAAAATATCTCATCTACTTTAAGTAAAAAAATATGACAAGATCAGCATCTGTTTCAAGAAATACAAATGAAACTAAAATTGAGATAAGTATTAATCTTGATGGTCAGGGGAGCGCAAAACTCAATACTGGCATCGGTTTCTTAGATCATATGTTAGACCAAGTTGCGCGTCACGGCATGTTTGATCTAGAAGTGACAGCAAAAGGTGATCTTCATATTGATGCACATCATACTGTTGAAGATGTTGGCATAGTTCTTGGTCAGGCCTTCAATAAAGCAATCGGAGATAAAAAAGGCATTACCAGATATGGTTCAGCCATTATCCCTTTAGATGAAGCATTATCTAGAGTTGTGCTTGATATCTCAGGCAGACCGGGGCTTGAATTTGATGTCGAATTTAAAAGAGCTGCTATAGGTGAATTTGATGTTGATTTAATACACGAATTTTTTCAAGGATTCGTAAATCATGCAAATATCACGATGCACATCGATAATCTTAAAGGTGATAATTCACATCACCAAGCAGAAACAATTTATAAAGCATTTGGAAGAGCCCTTAAAATGGCTGTTTGTATTGATCCAAAAATTTCTGGCATAACCCCCTCAACCAAAGGCAGTCTATAAACCTTTTTTCACCAAAATAATAATGATCGCAATCATTGATTATGGAATGGGAAATTTAAAGTCAGTATTTAATGCCTTTAAACAAGTATCGCCCGAAGCTGATATTAAAGTTACAAGTAATCCTGCCGATATTAAAAAAGCACATCATGTAGTTTTTCCTGGTCAAGGGGCTATGCCTGACTGCATAAGAGAACTTGATGAAAGAAATTTAAGATCCTCCGTAATTGACGCAGCTAAAACAAAACCTTTTTTAGGAATATGCATTGGTTTGCAGATGCTGTTTGATAAAAGCGAAGAAGGTAATGTAGAAGGCTTAGGATTATTAGGTGGCACTATTAAGCGATTTAATAATCAAAATACAGCAGACGAAAGTGGCCATAAGTTAAAAATTCCTCATATGGGATGGAATGAAGTGTCGCAGATAAGTCACCATCCTTTATGGAAAAACATTAATAATAACGATCGATTTTATTTTGTTCATAGTTACTATTTAGAATCTAAAGATAAAAATATTGTGTCAGCTGAAACTTCATATGCACAAAAATTTTGTTGTGCTATTGCGAAAGAAAATATTTTTGCAGTGCAATTTCATCCAGAAAAAAGTTCGACAGCTGGCTTACAACTTATCAAAAATTTTGTTCAATGGTCAGTATAGGTTTTTAGTTTATGTTAATCATTCCAGCAATTGATTTGAAAGACGGTAAATGCGTTAGGCTTAAACAAGGCTTAATGGAAGAATCAACAATCTTTTCAGAAAACCCTGGAGAAGTTGCAAAACAATGGACAGATCTAGGGGCTCGAAGACTGCATCTGGTTGATCTAAACGGCGCTTTTGCAGGCAAGCCAGTGAATGAATCCGCTATTAAAGCTATTGTAAAAGAAGTTGATGGGGCGATTCCAATTCAATTAGGTGGCGGCATTCGTAATCTCGATACGGTTGAAAAATATCTTAATAACGGCGTGGATTACATCATTATAGGTACAGCTGCAGTTAAAAATCCCGGTTTTCTTCACGAAGCTTGTTATGCATTTCCTGGGCAAATTATTGTGGGACTTGATGCTAAGGAAGGGGAAGTGGCTATTGATGGATGGGCCAAATTAACCGGACACAATGTGATTGAGCTCGCAAAGAAATTTGAAGGTTATGGTGTTGAAGCTATTATTTATACAGATATTGGACGTGATGGCATGTTGAATGGATTGAATATTGAAGCAACTGAGAAATTAGCCGAAGCACTTACCATTCCTGTGATTGCTAGTGGTGGCGTGACTAATCTAGAAGATATTAAAAATTTATGTTCAATTGCATATTCAGGTGTCAGCGGAGCAATTACAGGTAGAGCTATATATGAGGGAACGCTTGATTTTAAAGCAGCACAAGCACTCGCAGATGAGCTTATCAAATAAATGTCACTCGCTAAAAGAATTATTCCTTGTCTAGATGTGACTGATGGCAGAGTTGTTAAAGGGATTAATTTTTTAGAATTAAAAGATGCAGGCGACCCTGTAGAGGTTGCAAAAAAATACAATGAGCAAGGTGCTGATGAATTAGCTTTTTTAGATATCACAGCAAGCTCAGATAATCGAGGTTTAATACTTCACATTATTGAGAATGTTGCCAAAGAAGTTTTTATTCCACTGACTGTAGGTGGCGGCGTTCGAACTCCCGAAGATGTAAGAAACTTACTCAATGCAGGCGCTGACAAAGTCAGTATTAATACCTCAGCAATTGTTAATCCAGATATTGTTTATCAAACTTCATCCCGTTTTGGTTCCCAGTGTATTGTGGTTGCAATTGATGCAAAGTTAACGGTAGAAGGAAGCAAATCTTTTTGGCAAGTATTTACTCATGGAGGTAGAAATGCCACTGGATTAGATGCGGTTGAATGGGCAGCAAAAATGGCTTCATTAGGGGCAGGTGAATTATTAGTTACAAGCATGGATCGAGATGGGACAAAAAAAGGTTTTGATCTCGAATTGATTAAGGCAATATCTGATAAAGTGGATGTGCCTATTATTGCTTCTGGAGGTGTTGGTGATCTTCAGCACCTTGTAGATGGTGTAAAAATAGGTGGGGCTGATGCGGTCTTAGCGGCAAGCATATTTCATTTTGGAGAATATACGATTAATGAAGCGAAAGCGTTTATGAAATCTAATCACATCGAGATTCGTCAATGAGCTGGATACAATCTATCAAATGGGACAAGGATGGACTTGTCCCAGTCATTGCTCAAGACTATAGAACAAATAAAATTCTTATGTTTGCATGGATGAATCAAGAAGCTTTAGAACTTACACAAAAAAATAAGAAAGCTTTTTATTGGTCAAGATCCAGAAAAAAAATTTGGGAAAAGGGCGAAGAATCTGGACATGTGCAGAATGTCCATGAAATAAGACTTGATTGTGATGGTGATGTCATCCTACTTAAAATTGAGCAAATTGAAAACATTGCTTGTCATACAGGTCGTGAAACTTGTTTTTATCAAAAGTTAGATGACAAAAATATGTGGGTTACTGATTATCCCGTCATAAAGGAACCTAAAGATATTTATAAGAAATAATTAATATGAATACGATTTTAAAAAAACTTACAGAAACACTGGAAGATAGAAAAAAAGACGACCCTAGTAAATCATATACAGCTTCTTTGTATCGTGACGGATTGGAAGCCATTTTAAAAAAAGTAAATGAAGAAGCTTTTGAAACAATCATTGCTGCGCGTCAAGGAGACAACAAAGAGCTTGTCCATGAAGTTGCTGATCTATGGTTTCATACTCTAGTATTAATGGCGCATAAAAATTTAAGTGCGGAAGATATTTTGAATGAACTTTCTAGAAGAGAAGGTACTTCAGGTATTGAAGAGAAAGAAAGTCGCCCCCGAAAGTAAAATAATATGACTTGTATCTTCTGTAAAATTATTGAGGGCTCAATACCGAGCAAAAAAATATTTGAGAATGATGAATTAATTGCTTTTCATGATATTCATCCGATCGATAAAGTTCATTTTCTAATTACGCCTAAAAAACATATTGAAAATTTAATGACCTGTAGCGAAGTGGATAAAGAAATTATATCGAATATGCTTTTGTTGGCACCCAAATTAGCAAAAGAATTTGGATTAAAAGGCTTTCGAACAATGATTAATTCTGGTGCCGAAGGCGGCCAAGAAGTTTTTCATATGCATTTTCATGTATATGGCGGAAGTTCAAAATTAGCAAAAATTTAATAGGGAGTTATTATGGGATTTTCAAGCATCACACACTGGCTAATAGTTTTATTAATTGTTTTTTTGATATTTGGTACAAGCAAATTGAGAAATATTGGAAGTGATTTAGGCGCTGCTGTTAAAAATTTTAAAGATGCAGTCAAAGACGAAAATACACCTAAAGCTAAAACAATCCGTCGAGGAGTTTCAAAAACTCGCGTTAGAAAATAAGTCTTATGTTTGATGTTTCTTTTTCGGAGTTGGTTGTTATTTTTTTTGTAGCGCTTATGGTTATTGGCCCAGAAAAATTGCCTAAAGTAGCCAAGGTCTTAGGTAAGTTGACCGGAAGAGCGCAAAATTATATTGGCAAGCTCAAAGAAGAAATTGAGCGAGAAGAAAAGTTTAAAGAGCTTCAAAAAATTCAGCGTGAAATTAAAAAAAAGTCGATTAAATCTCGGTGACTCACTTTAAGCCTTTTATTCAGCAACTCATTGAATTAAGAAACACTCTTTTTAGAAGCGCGATCAGTTTTATTGTCATTTTTGTATGTTTAAGTTTCTATGCAAATGACATTTATAGTTTTTTTTCAGCACCACTCATTGCTAAATTAACAAATGGTAATAAGTTGGTGAGCACTGGGCTCACTTCAACTTTTTTAGTACCAATCAAAATTACAGCTTTTATTTCTTTTTTACTCTCACTCCCTTTTATTTTTTATCAATTTTGGCGTTTTATTTCTCCTGGACTTTATAAAAAAGAAAAAAAATTAATTTTATTGTCCTTCGTAAGTGGCTTCATATTGTTCTTTGTAGGAATGGCTTTCGCTTATTACCTGATTTTCCCAATCGTATTTAATTTTTTCATACTGATGACGCCTTCAAACGTAAGTTTGATGATCGATATTTCTAATTATCTAGATCTTATTTTATCTTTGCTTATTTCGTTTGGATTGGCATTCGAAGTGCCTGTAATTATTCTTATCTTAGTGACTCTGGGATGGGTGAAAGTAAAAACTTTAGAAGAGGCAAGGCCTTATATGGTCGTTATTGCATTCGTTATAGGTGCTATTTTGACTCCGCCTGACGTGATCTCACAATTTTGCTTAGCCATTCCATTATGGTTTTTATATGAATTAGGCCTATTTGTATCCAAACGAATTAACTTAAAGGCTTGATAAGACTTAATTTAGCACTGCTCCTATTTAGATTTCGAATGAAATTTTGTATAATGAAGCAACTTTCGCAGAGTTAATTTCTCTCAATCATATTAATTTCATAAAAGCATACTTACACAAGATCATGGCAAATCATCAAGACGATAAAATAGATAAAAAGAAAAGAAGTTTTTTAATTGCAGCTACCACTGTGACTGGCGCGATTGGTGCTGGAGCGATTGCCGTTCCTTTCTTATCAAGCATGACGCCAAGTGAGCGTGCAAAAGCAGCTGGAGCCCCTGTTGAAGTCGATGTAAGTAAAATTGAAGCAGGGTCTATGATTACGACAGAGTGGAGAGGTCAGCCAGTTTGGATTATTAATCGTTCTAAGGCAATGTTAGACGGCCTGAAAAAAAACGATCCTAATCTTTCCGACCCTAATCTTGACGTGATTTCTCAACAGCCAAGTTATTGTAAGAATGCGACAAGATCATTAAAACCTAATTTACTTGTTTTAGTTGGTATTTGCACTCACTTAGGTTGCTCTCCTTCTGCTAAATTACAAACCCAGGGCGATATGGGTGAAAATTGGAATGGCGGATTTTTTTGTCCATGCCATGGCTCTAAATTTGATTTGGCTGGTCGTGTATTCAAAGGATCTCCGGCACCAATTAATCTTGTAGTCCCCCCGCATAAGTATATTAATGACAACACTCTCTTGATTGGCGAAGACAATAAAGGATAAGGCTGGCTTAAAAGTATGAAAACAGAAATCAAAACAAAAAAATCTAAAGGCGGGTTAATGGCATGGGTGGATGAAAGATTCCCTCTGTCATCTCTCATTACAAATCACCTTACAGAATATTACGCACCTAAAAATTTCAATTTTTGGTATTTCTTCGGTTCGCTTGCCATGTTGGTGCTTGTCCTTCAGCTGGTGACAGGCATATTTTTAACTATGCACTATAAGCCAGATGCTGAGCTAGCATTTGGATCTGTCGAATATATTATGCGAGACGTGTCATTTGGATGGCTCATTCGATATATGCATTCCACAGGAGCCTCTATGTTTTTTGTGGTTGTGTATTTACATATGTTCCGAGGTTTAATTTATGGCTCCTATAAAAATCCAAGAGAACTCTTATGGCTTTTTGGAGTGGCTATTTTTCTATGCTTGATGGGTGAGGCCTTTTTTGGGTATCTATTACCTTGGGGGCAAATGTCTTATTGGGGCGCGCAAGTTATTGTGAATCTCTTCTCGGCAATTCCATTTGTTGGGCCAGATTTATCTGAATGGTTAAGGGGAGATTATCTAGTGTCGGACGCAACATTAAATCGTTTCTTTGCATTTCATGTAATTGCGCTTCCTTTAGCACTTTGTGGACTTGTGTTTGTTCATCTTGTGGCACTTCATGAAGTCGGTTCAAACAATCCCGATGGCGTTGAAATTAAAAAGAATCTTGATAAAAAAACAAGCATTCCTTTAGATGGCATTCCATTTCATCCTTATTACACAGTAAAAGATTTGGTTGGAGTTTCTGTATTTCTTATTGTATTTGCGCTGATTATTTTTTATTTGCCGGAAATGGGTGGTTACTTTTTAGAGGCTAATAATTTTATTCCTGCAGATCCATTAAAAACACCTGCACATATTGCGCCCGTTTGGTATTTCACGCCTTATTATTCAATTCTTCGTGCTGTGCCGCCTGTATTAAATTCACAATTTCCAGGCGTTGCTGCAATGGGGTTGTCTGTGCTCGCATTTGCATTTTTACCTTGGTTAGATAAAAGTAAAGTTAGATCGATTCGCTACAAAGGTAATTTGTTTAAAAGATGGATTGCATTATTTGTTGTGAGCTTCTTTATTCTTGGATACTTAGGTACGGTGCCATCAAACGTTTGGGGTCAATTCTCTAATGCAATCCCGGTGATTGGCGGTGTTGATAAAGCTACGGTAGTTGCTCGAATTTTTACAATTACTTATTTCTTATTTTTTGCGCTAATGCCTTATTACAGTAAAAAAGATAAAACAAAACCAGTTCCTTCAAGGGTCAGTTACAAATGAAAATTTTAACTAAATTATTTTTAATATTTATTTTTGTCTTTTCAAATGCTGGATTTGCGAATGAGCATTTAACATTAGATAAAGCACCTATCGATTTAAATGATCAAGCTTCTCTTCAAAGAGGCGCTAAAACATTTATCAATTATTGTTTGAATTGCCATAGCGCAAACTATATGAGATATAACCGTTTAAAAGATATTGGGTTGTCTGATAATTTGATTAAAGAGAATTTACTTTTCACAGCAGAAAAAGTTGGCGAACCCATGAAAATTGCAATGACCAAGAAAGATGCTAAAGCTTGGTTTGGTGCAAATCCGCCAGACCTTTCTGTTGAAGTAAGAGCAAGAGGTTCGGATTGGATTTATAGTTATTTAAGAGGATATTATCGCGACTCATCTAGACCGACTGGATGGAATAATACTGTTTTTGATAAAACAGCAATGCCTCATATTTTGTGGAAGTTACAAGGTGATCAAAAGTTAAATGAAGAGCATCATACTTTGGAGCTTGTTAAACCAGGCACGCTTTCAGTAAAAGAATATGATGCGCTTGTAGGAGATCTTGTAAATTACCTTACCTTCATGTCTGAGCCCTCAAAACTAAAAAGACTCCATATGGGGTATTATGTTTTGTTATTCCTCGGCTTGTTATTAGTTTTAACAATCAAACTCAAGAAAGAATTTTGGAAAGATATTAAATAATTATGATGAAATTATATTCAGGATCGATCGATCCTTTTAGTCACCGCTGCAGAATTGTTTTATTTGAAAAAGGCATGGACTTCGAAGTTGTTGATGTTGACTTAGCAAATAAGCCAGAAGATTTAGCTATATTAAGTCCGCACAATTCCGTTCCGGTGTTAGTGGAAAGAGATCTCGTATTAACAGACGCTAATATTATCAATGAATATATTGATGAACGTTTCCCTCATCCTCAGCTGATGCCAGCTGATCCAGTGATGAGAGCTAGAGCACGTTTATTTTTAAGTGATTTTGAAAAACAATTATTTGTCCATATTCCAGCTTTAGAATCAACAGATGAAGCAGCTAAAGAGATTGCAAGAAAACATGTGCGTGATAATTTACTTTTGATTGTCCCTATTTTTTCTAAACAACAACATTTATTAAGCGATGAATTTTCGATGTTAGATGTTGCGATTGCTCCTTTGCTATGGCGTTTGGGTCATTATGGAATTGAGCTTCCAAATCAAGCAGCACCATTACTTAAGTATGCAGAGAAATTATTTTCAAGACCACTTTATGCTGATGCAATGACTCCTTCAGAAAAAGCGATGAGAAAATAATTTAGTATCAATGGCAAAATCGGCCTCGACCAAACCTTATCTTGTAAGAGCGATTTATGAGTGGTGTGTTGCTGAACAATTCACGCCTTACTTACTTGTAAAGGCGGATCAAAATACTTTAGCACCAAGAGCTTTTATCAAAGATGGAAAAATTCTTCTTAATTTAAGTCCTGAATCTATTAAAGATTTGCTAATGGGGGATGAAGCAATTACCTTTACAGCAAGATTTAATGGGGCGCCTGAAAATTTATACTTGCCTATTTCGGCTGTTGAGGGCATTTACGCCAAAGAAAACGGTGAAGGATTATTTTTTGAAGTGAAAGAAGATCAAGAAATAGGCTCAAAAGAGACAAAAAAATCACCCAATAAACCTAAATTAACCCTAGTTAAGAGCTAAAAAACTAGTTCAAATTTAAATAAATTGGTATAGTAGCGCCTCCTGATAACGCCGGATTAGCTCAGTTGGTAGAGCAGCGCACTTGTAATGCGAAGGTCGTCAGTTCGATTCCGACATCCGGCACCATCTTAGTTCGTATTTATTCCTTATCTATAAGTCCCTCATTAGTTTGACAAAAATCAAAAAAACCAACATAATTTAGGGTTCGGTTTGGAGGGGTGGCCGAGTGGTTAAAGGCGACGGACTGTAAATCCGTTCTCTCTGAGTACGAAGGTTCGAATCCTTCCCCCTCCACCATGAGTAATGGCCTCTTTATGGAGGTGACGTGGAGATTTAAGATCCATGGGTGTGCGGGTGTAGCTCAGCTGGTAGAGCATTAGTTTTCCAAACTAAATGTCGCGAGTTCGAACCTCGTCGCCCGCTCCAGATATATTGAGAATTTGGACACGCCCATGTGGCTCAGTGGTAGAGCACTCCCTTGGTAAGGGAGAGGTCGCGGGTCCGATTCCCGCCATGGGCACCAGTAGATTATTTTGAAGAATGTAATTAATTAAGGATATAACATTATGGCAAAAGGCAAATTTGAACGTACCAAACCCCATGTGAACGTTGGCACAATTGGTCACGTTGACCATGGTAAGACAACACTTACAGCGGCAATCACAACGATTCTTGCTAAGAAATTTGGTGGAGAAGCTAAAGCTTACGATCAAATTGATGCGGCGCCAGAAGAAAAAGCACGTGGTATTACAATTAATACAGCACACGTAGAGTACGAAACAGCGAATCGCCACTATGCG
>CAINIH010000024.1 GCA_903849185.1 uncultured Methylophilaceae bacterium | reverse complement strand
GTTTGTCAAACGATTTATTTGATTCAGTTTCGCAAATTTTAGAACAAAAAGCGAGTGGTCAGGATAAAATTGAGAATAACAAGAAATTATTTACAGATGAGGGAATTGAAATCACCCAACGTGCCTTTGATTCTAAGGTTATACTTTTAATTGGAACATGGGATGAACTTTCGACAGATGTAGCAAACATTAAAGAAATTAAGACAAGGACATTTGAGCTTTTCAGGCGAGATAGTAGGAATATAGAAATTATAACTTTTGATGAGCTTTTAGATAGAGCAAAATATATTTTAGCATTTCAACCAAAATGATGTTAGTAACTAAAAATTAAATTAGAACGAAGACAATCTTAATAAGGCAAGTATGGATATTATCGAGATTACAGATCATTTAAATGAAATTGCTGCTCAATCGCAAATACTAAGCGTTTTCCAGTCCAGTCGGGCTGAAAGGCTGAATTATGATCGCCCTCGAACATACAAACTATTTAGTGCATCTACTGTTTTTAATGGCGAAGACATATACGCTTTTCATGATGGAGGGAGGAATGAATTGCAATTAAACATTGGAGTTGAGGAACTCAATGGTCAGGAAATGTTTCGTTATGGACTTGGATTCTCTTTGGAGGCAAACCAAAGTCAACCCGATCCAATAAATTTCTTTAGTCCCAAAATATTCGCATTTAATGAATATCATCTGGAAGATCCCACATTTTTTAAAGGCTTATCAATTTGGCATTATAAAGAAGATGGAATAATTGGTAGAAGTAAGGACTATAAATTTTCTGTAATACCTAAAGAGTGGATCGAATGGGGAAACTTTATTGCCATAGGAAAATATTTCAAGAAATCTATAGATGAGATTACCCTTAATGATCTAAGTGCAATTATCCGTCTTTTTGAAAGACTTATTCCGGTATATGAATTTGTGGAAAAAAATTACACAAAGTACGCTTTGGAAACACAGGGAGATAGAATTTCAAGGGTATGCTGGAACGAATTTGATTGGATGATGCCTTCTGGACGCAAGGGTAAAAGCACTGACAAATCTACCCATGAGGGCAAATATGGGTATGGTCATGAAGAATGGCTTGGTGACACATCAAAACTGATAGATGGATTTCACTACGGCTTCCTTGAAACGATAAGAAAGTATCAGGACACTTATGCCGGAAAGAAATTTAATATTGATTTGTTTGCCATCAATAATGAGAATGGAGCACGGCGTCTTGTCGGCAATATGCAGGACGTAGAGGTTATAGACAATGATAAGGCAAAATCAGTTAAAAAAATTTACGTTAAAAATGGCTGGCTGGCTGAAATGGAACAACAAATTATTGAAGCAGGAGCTAACAATGAAGGATTTTCAGATTGGCAAGGAGTGGATTTATTTAATATCCGCTACAAGCCGGAAAATATTCAGTTTTACTCTGACTATATTGATGTTAGTAATGATCCTAAAATTGAAGATATACAGAGATATTCATTTGCACATAAAACTGCTGTGATTCAAACCAACATTCCTCTTGACAACCCTTTTGTATTTAATCCTGTGGAGCCTGAAGATACTTCAGGTGAGGAATTGGAAAAGAGTGGATATGAAAGAGTGGCTAAACCGGTAGAGATTGTTTATTTACACAAACAACTTAGGGATGCCTTACATAAATATTTTTTTAATGCGGGAGGAAAGGATGTCAGTATTGAAAATCCAACTGGTAAGGGAACATTAGTAGATATTGCCAGGAAAGAGAATGGTAAAATGATTTTTTATGAAATT
>CAINIH010000023.1 GCA_903849185.1 uncultured Methylophilaceae bacterium | reverse complement strand
CTTCCAAAAAATTATGAGCAATCATTCCACAGTAAAACGGATTTCGGAATATCTTGGAAATTTTCTGCTTATTCATTTTTAATCCTAAGACCTCTAACTTGCCTAATATTTCCTGATTAGATAAGCCATTGTTCGCTTTCCAGTAAAATGCCTTTTTTAACAGCTTGCCTTTTTCATTAACCACCATTCCATATTCCTTGTTACGGGTAATCCGGTCATATCCTATAGGAGCAACAGTCAGCCAATATCCCTGCATTAGCTTCTCCTTCATTCCTGCCATACATTTCTCTCTACGCAGATCATTATCGTATTGAGAAAAGATAAACTGAATGTTTTGCTGCAAACTTCCACTGGAGGTAGAAGTATCAGATGGTTGGGTAACTGAAAAAATGGAGATCCCCTCTTTTTTTAATTCCGAAGAGATATAGATGGCATTCGCTCCTGACCTTGAAAACCGATCCACAGAATAAACCACGATGTAGGATATTTTCACTTTGCTTCGTTTTAGAAAAGTAAGCATCCTTTTGAATTCTTTACGTTCATCCGTTTTGGCACTTTCATAGGTTCCTCCAAAATATTCAATGACATTATACCCTTGTTTCAATGCGTGTTGTTCGCAATATTTCTTTTGCGTTTCAAGCGATAGGTTGGTTTCTGCTTGCTCCTTGGTGGAAACGCGCGTGTAGATGACAGCATTCACTCCCCGGGTTACAAGGGAGGATTCATGTTTTCTGCCAAATTGCTCTAAAAGAAGCTCCTTGTTCTCAGTTTTCATAGGGATGTTTTTAAAATCTTAAATTCAAAGAAGGTATATGCAAATATAATGATCAAATCATTGATAATCAACATTTAATACTATTATTTTGCTTCGATCTTGTATTATACAGCCTGAAAGCCACCTGAGCGAGCATTTTTAAGGATTGAATTACTTTTTGTGCGGCTTCATCGGTTAGATGGGATAGTCCTTTATAGGATCGTAATTTTTCAATAGTCATTTTTGTAGAAGTCATAATATATTGGTTTTAATGGATATAACAGTAAAAAAAACGTTTCTGGAAACGGATAAAACGTTTAATAAGGTCTTTCAAACCCTTTTATGGCAAGGGCTACTTCATTGCATTCCTTTCTGAATTCATTTGTGATTTCAACCTCCACCTTTTCAGTATCGTTTAAATCCATTTCTAAAACGATACGTTTAAATTTTTCCGATAGAGAGTCGATAAATTTGAGGAATGAGTACTCTTTGGGTAAGATCTTGTAAGCGTTCCCTTTTTTAAAATTGCTGATCTGTTCAGAAAAACCTTTAAGCTCTTCTATCTTGATAAAAGGTTTATTCTCCATTTGAAAGCAGGTCTTGATCCATGAATAGACAGTTTTGTTTACTTCCCGAATGTGGACAATTTCATGGTAGGTTAATTGACGGGGTAGTGGCTTTGAAGCGTTTTCATATTCTTCCTTAGTTACTTCTCTCCCATTAAGAAAGTAGCGGTCTTCTTCTTCAGTTTCCTGAGAGTTTCGGGGTTTGAATTCTTCATAGTCGTCCTCGATAAACGGATAATGGCGTCGCTTATGCGGCTTTACGGAAGTTTGTGAGGGAACAATCGTTTTATCCCTTGGAGAAACGTTTTCAAGAACCGGATGATCCGTTTCGGAAACGTTTTTTTGAAAGGGAGAAGTGTATGGAAGGATATCCATTGTTTCCACTTCAGCATCCTTTGCAATGAAATGGCGGTGCTTGCAGCGGGAAGAGCAGAATTTGGTATCTACACGTTTAGCGGGAAACGGTTCCTGGCAGTATTGGCAAATTTTAATGGTTGACATAAAATAATTGTTGTTTATGGTTTCGGTTAAAGAGACCTGCACTCGCTCAATACGAGTGCAGGTAAAAGTAGAATAGATAGGTATTGAGCTTCTTATACTTACTCGTTGTCTTCCTTTTCGCCCTCCTCTTCATGGAATGGATCAACGAGTTCATGTAATTTTTCAATACCCTCTTCTTCGTCCTTTTCATAAAAGACCTGAACAATTATGTCCCCCTCATCATCAACTCCCTGGATGGTATTGTCAAGTTTGAAATCATCCAACAGTTGGGAAAAGTCACGGATCGCCTTTTTAGGCACATAGAAAGTTTGATTACGCATAGTTTTGAAAGATTTAATGAAGTTAAAAAAAATTAAAGTTTGTTTAAATATACTATTATATAAACATTGTAAGCAAAAAAATAGCACTATTGCTCCGCAGTAGCTTTGTTCAGCAGGGCTATAATACGGTTAAGTTCAGCAGGTTTATTCCCATATACGTTAGTAAATGCCTCTTCCAACACCTTTTCATGGTCGCCATTCAACCATTCTATGATCACTGCAAAATCATACATATAGAATTCCAAGGGGAATAATGTCTGGTAATATTCATAAGCTTGTAGCTCTTCAATCAGTTGGGCAGGCATTTTACTCTCGAATCCGGGAAATAATCGTACCGCAGCAGTATATAGAAGGGAAACGGTTACCGCAGGGTTTTCATAATGGGGGACAAGTGCCAAAGGATTTGCACTGGATAGCATTTGCTTTTGCAACTTGTCTTTAAGATACGTTTCCAAAGCAATATATATGGATATAGCATAATACGGGTAACGTTCACTTAATCCTTTCAATGTAAATTTGTCCTCCCCAGTTTTTTCAACTTCATACTCTACCATTTTACGAAGGATACGTTCTTCAAATTGGAGAATATCGGGGCGATTTTTTTTGAGGCTGTCAATATCTTCAAAGTATTCCTCAGACTTGCTTTTGAATTGTGTGCTTTTACGTTGAAAGGTAGTCAGTACATAAAGGGGGTAGAACGATTTGTCATGTTGCCTCATAGGGGCAAGGTTCTGGTTAAGGAAGAACTTGATGGTTATCTTTGACAGATTCTTTTTCATAATAAAGCTTAAACGCCGCAAAGATACAAAAAGTTACAATAAAAGTGTATTTATTTAAACATATTTTTTAAGCTGTTGATTATCATAGCTTATTTATCCGTTTTAAACGGATAAACGTTTTGGGATAAACGTCTAACAGACGTCTATCCTTGAAAACTCGGTCAAACTGACCACCGTCCACTAGGCAAAGCTATCCCAAAAAAAGAACGAACCTGAAAATTATCTGAGTCTGAAAAACGATTTCTAATTCATGTAAAATTTATTTTTGATTCAGGACGATACATATAGTAATTTCAGGACGATACAAAGATACCGCACACGTGCCGGAGAATTGCTAATCGGTGCTAATAGCATGGATAAGGTGCTAATAGCAGAATTTTTGGACAAAAATTGATAACTATGCCGATTTACACACACACAATGATGTTAATTATTGAAGGTCAGTCAGCCAAAAATTTACAGCTTTCCTTGCTGCTTCCTCGTTTAGGGCTTCACATATTACCTCACTCACGCATCCGTTTTTCTGCTTGTAGTGGATTTCTTCAACTCCAATTTTCCTTCCATAGTGGCTGAAACCAAATGAAGTATTAGATATTTCCCCATTGAAGAAAATAATTCTTTTGTCTGCGATTTCGTAATAGTAAAACTTCATAAAGGTGCAATTGAACTACCGAAGTTAACTAAAAAAAGCTCGTCCAATAGTTTTTATACGACTGGCACTATTCTCATAAATTTAATCGTTACTTTCGCCATGACTTTAAGATTGTAGCCGAACATGGGCGTTCGGTACTTAGGGCAGCCTGTCTTGGCTGCCCTTTATTTTTTAACGATAGTTTTAATTGTTGTTTCCCTTACTTTTATCCATTCCATATCAAACAATACTCCAAAACCCCAAACAATTCATAAATTGCGGGAAAATTGTCCTCTATACAGGAGAATGAAAGAGTTTAAGAAGGATACATCATTCAATAGTTTGCCGGTTCTGTTTCCAAAGGTTTGGAAACTGTGGAGATTTTCAGGCTTATCCATTGAGGCAATTAAGTTATTTGCGGAGTTGAAAGGGTTTCTGCTTATTGCGGAGAATAGTAGAATAAAGTTGGAAATATTTAAAATGTTCACTAATTTTGCTTGTTCACGTATCGTGAACAATATTTAAATGTGAACAAACAGATGAAGGAGATCATAGAATTAGCATTAGAAAACCTCCAAAAGAACACTCCTTTTAAAGGCGTATGGAAGAATAGTGTCAATGTCGGGCAGGATGGAAACATAAAGCTAACCATTGATAATAAACAATTTACCCTAAATATTGAGGTAAAAAGAGAACTGAGAATGGGACAAATGCCGGAAATAGTCAAAAGGGCTACCCAATTTAAACCGCTTATTGTAATTGCTGAAAGGATCTTCCCTAAGATTAAAGATGAACTGAGAAAAGAACAGATAGCCTACCTTGAAGGCAATGGGAATATTTTCTTGCATCAGGATGGGATCTATCTGTGGATTGATAATAACAAACCCATTGAACCCGGAAAAGAAAAGAACAACCGGGCATTTACAAAAACAGGGCTGAAAGTGATCTTTCATTTTCTATTGGATGAGGGCATCATCAATTTACCATACAGGGAAATTGCAGAAAGAACCGGCACCGGACTCGGGAATATAACCAACGTAATCAACGGATTGAAAGAAGATGGGTATTTGCTTACCGTCAGGAAAAATGAATATAAGATTACCCGGAAAAAAGAACTGTTCAATAAATGGGTAACAACCTATGAGGAAAGGCTAAAACCAACACTGGAAGTGGGCACTTTCAGCTTCATTAAAAAAGAGGATTTTGCCAATTGGAAGAACATACACCTGAAAAACCAAAAGACCTATTGGGGAGGTGAACCCGCCGGAGATATGCTGACTGGCTATCTCAATCCCGGTATGCTGACGCTGTACACAGAGGAAACTAAAAAAGACCTGATAAAAAATTACAGATTGATGCCGGATGCGGAAGGCAATGTGAAAGTGTATAAGAAATTCTGGAAGTATGATGAAGTGAATTATGACCTCGTTCCCCCATTGCTTGTATATGCCGACCTGATGAATGAAGATGATAGAAGATGTACCGAAACAGCTCAAAAAATTTATAATGACCTCATTCAAAATAAATTATAAAGAGCTACGTCAACACCCAGAGATGGGAAAAATGCTGGAAGCCCTGGAAAGAGGATTCTCAAAATTTGACATCGATTTTTATCTGGTGGGCGCTGTGGCAAGAGGGGCATGGATGCAGGGAGTTCACGATGTGACACCCTACAGAGGTACCAAGGATTTGGATTTTGCTATCCTGATAAATATGGAAGGAACCTATGAGGCATTAAAAGAGTATCTCGTTACAGTTGAAAAATTTCACCCTAACAGGGATAATACATTTGCAATGATATGGAATGATAAAATAGAAGTGGATCTGATGCCATTCGGGCAAATTGAAAAAGAAGGAAGAGTAACTGTACAAGGCACTGGCTTTACTTCCATCAATGTAGATGGTTTTAAAGAAATATACGAGGAAGGCTTACCTGAAATGGTACTGGAAGGAGAGCATACTTTCAAGTTCTGTACCTTACCAGGCATTGTTTTGCTGAAACTCATTGCCTGGGATGACAGGCCTGAACAGCGAAGGGATGACATAACTGATATTTGCGATATTCTCAAACATTACTTTGATATGTATGATGATACCATCTATGAATTGCACAATGACATCTTTGAGGATGACTTTGAAAAAATATCTGGTGCCAGCGAGGTTTTGGGTAGGGAAATGGGCAAAGTGCTGAG
>CAINIH010000022.1 GCA_903849185.1 uncultured Methylophilaceae bacterium | reverse complement strand
TTTAAAATTAACTCCCTGGGAGGCGCTGCAACGCCCGCGCTTTCAGCTGCTGATATAACGGCATCTACAATAATACCTGTTGAATCAGCTACAGTGCCATCCCAGTCTAAAATAACCAAATCAAAGCGAGGCGATTTCATATGGTTTGTTGACTTAAAAAGGCATCAAGCTCACGCGGCAAAGAGGCTTTTAACTCCAATAACTCTTCCGTTAAGGGGTGTTTCATTTTCATGGAGAATGCGTGAAGAAACATACGTTTTAACCCTTTTTTTTGGAGCGCTTTATTCAAAGCAAAATCTCCGTACTTATCATCACCTAAAATAGGAAATCCTAGATGAGCAAGCTGCACTCTTAACTGATGAGTTCTTCCAGTGATAAGCTTAGCTTCTAAAAGAGAGTATGGCCCCAAAGATTTTTTTAAATAAAAGATAGTTTTACTCATTTGATTTTGGCTGTCATCTTCATCATTGGTCACGTTGACACGTCTCTCACCGCCTTGTGTGAATGTTTTTTTAAGCATTAATTCAACTGTTTTTTTAGGCTCGATCCACTCACCCTCAACCATCATGATATATTTTTTTTCAATGCGATTATGCCGCATCATATCGTGCATATTTACAAGCGCTGAGCGCTTTTTTGCAATCAATAAAATGCCAGAAGTTTCTCGATCAATACGATGAACAAGTTCTAAAAACTTAGCTTTAGGTCTTGCATGACGAATCAGCTCTATAACGCCGAAATTAAGTCCACTACCCCCGTGGACAGCATAACCACTTGGCTTATTGATAGCCAATAACGCATCATCCTCATAAATAACATTTGTTTCCAACCATGCTGTTTGTTGTTGTTTGGGCTCGATAGCATGAGGCGCCCTCTCCGTTTCTATTGCAATAGGAGGAATCCTGACTTGATCATCTATTTTGAGGCGATAAGAAGTATCGATTCGCTTTTTATTTACCCTAACTTCACCGCTTCTAAGAATTTTATAAATGTGACTTTTGGGTACATTTTTTAAAATTTTTAAAAGGAAGTTATCAATTTTCTGTGTTTCACTTGCTTCATCCACAACAACAAATGTGGCTTTTTCATGGGAAAAAAGATTTTTAGCGTTAGTATTTTGAGCCATATTTTGTTTAATTGGGTTTATACCCTATACTAGGTGTGTTCAGACTCTCTTAATCAATTGAATTGAAGAGATAATTTAAGCTGAATTATACCGTGACAACAAATTACTATGGCTTTTTCCGCTCGCCTTATTTTAAGTAGCGGCCTTGAAACAAGGTTTAAAAATTTAAAGAATATTTTAGTTTTATTGCACATGTACACAACAAAGATTCATAAATATTTTGCTCAACAATCTTAAAAATAAGATCTGTGACTAAGTAAATAATTTAAAAACTTTTTGATAAAAAGTTTTACACGAGAAATGCTGGCTTTGTCTAAAGCTAGATGTGCACCTGAATAGCTGAAATACATTCTTTATCTTAAAACCTACTTGTAGGAGTTTTAGATAATGAAACGTATGCTTTTTAATGCAACCCAATCAGAAGAGTTGCGAGTTGCAATTGTAGATGGTCAAAAATTAATTGATCTTGATATCGAACGTGGAAGCCGTGCTTTAAAGAAAAGTAATATCTATAAAGGTATTGTTACCAGAATAGAACCTTCTCTTGAAGCAGCTTTCGTTAACTATGGCACAGAGCGTCATGGTTTTCTCCCCTTTAAAGAAATTTCACCTCAGTACTTTAAAGAATCAACTCAAAATCGCCCACGCATTCAAGATGTTATTGAAGAAGGTCAGGAAATCATCGTTCAAGTTACAAAAGAAGAACGGGGTAATAAAGGTGCGGCGCTATCAAGCTACCTTTCTCTTGCTGGACGATATATCGTATTAATGCCAAACAATCCTGATGGCGGAGGTGTTTCAAGGCGTGTAGAAGGTGAAGAACGTAATGAGTTCCGTGATCATATTTCAAATTTAGACATTCCAGAAGGCATGAGTGTTATTGGCCGCACAGCCGGAGTAGGATCGTCTCTTGAAGAACTTCAATGGGATTTAAATTACCTTAAACAATTATGGACTGCTATTGAAGAAGCGTCGCAAGGTCAATCAGGCGCATTTCTAATTTACCAAGAAGGTAATCTCGTAATTCGAGCAATTAGAGACTACTTTCATCCCGACATAGGTGAAATTCTCATAGATACCCAAGACATCTATGATCAAGCCACCCAATTTATGAATCATGTTATGCCAAATTACGTAGATCGCGTAAAGCTTTACGAGGATGAAGTTTCTTTATTTTCTCGCTTTCAGATTGAACATCAAATTGAATCGGCTTTCTCGAGGGAAGTGCGATTACCATCAGGTGGCGCGATTGTTATTGACCATACGGAAGCCCTTGTTTCTATTGACGTCAACTCATCAAGAGCCACTAAAGGAAGTGATATTGAACATACTGCATTCAATACTAATATTGAAGCTGCTGAAGAAGTTGCTAAACAACTAAGACTTAGAGATTTGGGTGGTTTAGTAGTTATTGACTTTATTGATATGGAAAGCCAAAAAAATCAACGTGAAGTAGAAAGTCGATTTAGAGAAGCGCTTCATCATGATCGTGCAAGAGTCCAAACAGGAAAAATTTCACGCTTTGGATTGCTTGAGCTTTCTCGTCAAAGACTTCGACCAAGTATTGGGGAGTCTAGCAATAGCATATGTACCAAATGTAATGGTACTGGTTCAATTAGAGATATTCAGTCAACAGCATTACATATTCTCCGCATGATTCAAGAAGAGTCCATGAAAGAACATAATGCAACTATTTCGGCTCAATTGCCTATTGAAGTAGCAACCTTCCTTCTCAATGAAAAACGTTCAGATATTTTCAATCTTGAACAACGCTTAAAAGTTGAAATTATATTAATTCCTAATAAGCATCTTGAGTCTCCTAATTATTCAATATCAAGTACAAAACAAGACGATATTGCGAGCCAATCTAAGCCTAGCTATCAGATGATGGAGTCATTAAATGAAGGCAATCAGGTTTTAAATTATAGACAAGCTTCTAATGAACCCAAACAAGAACCTTTAGTAAAAGGCATTGTTCCCGATAGCCCTGCTCCTTCTGGATCTGGGAAATCCAATAAAACATTATTTGGTTTCTTTAAAAATCTCATTGCTGGTGATGATGAGAATATTGAAAATCATAATAATGAAGAAAAGCCAGAAGCTTCTGAAGCAACAGAAAACAATCGCCCTCGGCCGCATCACAATAATCGAGGAAGAAATAATCGTCATCAAAAATTTAAACAACATAATAAGAAACAACCTCAGGGAGAGGGTCAGCCTTCTCAATCAGATATGACGCCAGCTTCTGATAAAGCATCTTCTCAAGATGCGCGACCAAATCAAGATAACAACAGAAGAGGTCGAAATAATAAACGTGGTCGTTTTAATAAAGATCGCGATGCTAGATCTAATCAAGGGCCAAATGATTTTGAGAAAAAAGCTTTAGCAGCTCAAGATTCTCCTGTTTTAAATAAACCTATTGTGGAAGTTAATGCGTCTCAGGTTAAAAAAACAGAGACTAAATCAACTGAAGCATCTAAAAAACCTACAAAGCCTAAAAAGCGAATTGAAGAAAAGCCTGTTGACTTAAAAGCTATCGGTCTTGAGCTTGTTGAAACAAAAGCCAAATCAAAACCTAAAGCCAAAAAAGAAATAGAAGAAAAACCTAAAAAAGCTGCACCAAAGAAAACTGCTGCTTGGCAAAAAAAAGAAAAAGAAAAAGAAAAAGATGAACCTATCGTAATGATTGAAACAAAGGCCGCAAAGAAAAAAGCTGCTAAATAGGTTACTGCTTAATAAGGCTTATAGTAAGCCAGCCAAGGTATGCCATTAATAAAGAACCGATGACGTGAAGTGCAACAAGAGTGAGTGAGGCAACGAACTCATTCTTTTGCAGCAATTGAAAAACCTCAGCAGTAAAAGCGGAAAAAGTCGTAAGGCCGCCTAAAAAACCTATATTAATAATAAGCTTTAAATCTGGGCTAAGCTCGCTAAATAATTCAAAAGCACCCATCGATATTCCCATTAAATATCCACCTATGAGATTTACAGTCAATGTCCCCAATGGAAATATTGGATGCATAGTATTTAATAAAATACCTATGCCCCATCGGCTCCATGCGCCTATAGCGGCTGCTAACCCTATATATAAAAAGTTTTTCAAGATAATTTTAAAAAATGCTCGCGATAATATTTTAATTCTTCAATAGACTCGTATATATCTGACAAAGCCTCATGTTTACTTGATTTTTTAAACCCTTGATAGAGTGAAGGCTTCCATCGACGAGAAAGTTCTTTAAAAACACTCACATCTAGATTTCTATAATGAAAATAACTTTCTAATGTCGGCATATGCTTTGCCATAAATCGTCGATCCTGGCATATTGAATTGCCACACATAGGTGATTTATTCGGTGCAATATGCTTTTTTAAAAATTCAATGGTTACCTCTGAAGCATAAGCTTCATCAAATGATGATTGCTTAACTCTTTCAATCAAACCTGATTTTGAATGTGTAGACTGATTCCATGCATCCATACCATTCAATATTTCGTCCGATTGATGAATAACAATAACAGGGCCTTCAGCAATGATATTTAAGTGTGGGTCGGTCACTACAGTTGCGACTTCGAGCACTTTATCCGTCTCGGTATTTAGCCCACTCATTTCCATATCAAGCCATATTAAATTATCGTCCGAAGAGCTCATCATGATTTCCATTAAAATAGTACTAATTGATTGAAACAATTTACAACGCCAGATTGTTTTCATACAGAATACTAGAATATTAACTTAATTCAGAGAGATTATGGACGAAATACTACGTAACACTTTTATTGCAGTTCTTACTTTAAGCACCGGCATTCATCTATGGCTTGTAAAAAGACATATTAATTTTGTATCACTTAATAAAAATAAAGTTCCTGATGCCTTTAAAAAAAATATCAGCCTTAAGGATCATCAAAAAGCTGCAAATTATGCAATCGAAAAAAGTAAACTGGGCTTTAATGACGCTATTGCTCAGGCCTTTATATTGCTTCTACTAACTGTTGGCGGATTAATCAGCGTAATATCAGAACTGTTTAATACATTTACATCGCCTCTTTTAAAAGATGTCGCGATGATATTGAGTGTGATGCTTATTACAAGTCTTATCGATTTTCCTTTTAATTATTACAAAACATTCAAAATTGATGAAAAATTTGGTTTTAACCGAATGACAAAGAAATTATTTTTTACGGACCTTTATAAACAGATGAATTTAGGGTTATGTTTTGGACTTCCTATTTTATTTGTTGCATTGTGGATGCTAAAAAATGCTGGGGTTTATTGGTGGTTTTATCTGTGGGCGGTTTGGAGTTTATTTAATCTCTTGATACTTGCAATCTACCCTACTTGGATTGCTCCTTTTTTTAATAAATTTTCACCTTTAAAAGATAAAACTTTAAAAACTAAAATCATCGCCCTATTAAAAAAGTGTGGATTTAAGTCTCAAGGATTATTTGTTATGGACGGGTCCGCAAGAAGCAATCATGGCAATGCATATTTCACAGGATTTGGTAAAAATAAGCGTATCGTATTTTTCGACACCCTCTTAGAGCGTCTTAATCATAATGAAATTGAAGCTGTTTTAGCACATGAACTTGGACATTTTCATCATAATCACGTTAAAAAAAGGATTGTGATGATGTTTTTAGTGAGTTTTATTGGTCTTGCTATTTTAGGGTACCTAAAAGATCAATTATGGTTTTATCATGGGTTAGGCATCACAGCGCCTTCAGATGGGAGCGCTTTGCTTCTTTTTATGTTGGTTGGCCCCACTTTTATTTTTTTCATAAGGCCAATCATGGCATTTTATTCAAGACAAAATGAATTCGAAGCAGATCGTTACGCAAAAATAAATTCAAATGCTAAATATTTAAAAGACTCATTGGTTAAACTTTATCGAGATAATGCATCTACTTTAACGCCTGATCCTTTATATTCGGCATTTTATGATTCTCACCCCCCTGCTTTGCAGCGTATCGCAAGACTGTAAGATCTTTTTATTTTAACCAATGGTAAAATGCCATCTACTTAGACGACTTAAAGTTTAATAAATGGATATTACAACACGTTTAGAATTTGATGCAGGGCATCGCATACCCAATCATAAAAGTAACTGTAAAAATTTACATGGGCATCGCTATGCTATCGAGGTTACCGTGACTGGTCCAATTCATGAGGATAATAAAAGTTCTGATTTTGGTATGGTGATTGATTTCTCTGATGTAAAACAAATTATTAAAGATTTAGTGGTTGAGCGCTGGGACCATGCATTTATTGTTTACCAAGACGATAAGGAAATTGTTAATTTTTTAAATACTCTACCAAATCATAAAACTGTAATGTTTCCAGTTGTTCCAACCGCAGAGAATATGGCATCAGAAGCTTATCGAATCTTAAGTGTTGAATTCAACAAACGCTTTAATCATCAACTTAAAATCAAACAGATTCGTATGTATGAAACGCCCAACAGTTGGGCTGATGCTATTTAATTTTAATTACCAAATAAGTTTTTTTTCGCCTTTCATTTTATTCAAATAAGCTTCATGTTTTTTAAGCTCTTCATCATCAGCCTTTAAAATAAAAAGATTAGTTGGCCGTTTGGCATTTTTTTCTCCGACAACATCTGATCCATTGTATTGAAAATCTATCATAAGATCTTCTTGTCCTCGAGTCATGGCCAAATAAACTTCAGCTAAAAGTTGTGCGTCTAGCAAGGCTCCGTGAAGACTTCTTTGGGAATTGTCGATGTTATAAAAACGACACAAAGCGTCTAAGCTATTGCGCTGCCCTGGCCGCATATCTTTCGCCATTTTTAATGTATCAATAATATTAGCAACCGTTTCTTCAATGGGTGGCTTTTCGATTAAACCAAATTCCATATTAATGAAACCAACATCAAATGGTGCGTTATGAATAATAAGTGTTGCGTCTTTTATAAATTTTATAAAGTCAGAAGCAATCTCAGTAAATCTAGGCTTGTCTTGTAAAAAATCTAAAGTAATTCCATGAACCTCTTGTGCTGCAGGATCTATTTCCCTGTCCGGATTTAAATAAAAATGAAAAGAATTATTTGTGGGTCGGCGATTTACAATTTCAATTGCAGCAATTTCAATAATTCGATGCCCTTGATTTGCGTACAACCCGGTTGTTTCTGTGTCTAAAAAGATATGCCTCACTATGATTCCTTAAATAAACTGTCAACGCCTTGATTTGCGAGTTGATCTGCTTTTTCATTGCCGTCATGCCCTGCATGACCTTTAACCCATAGCCATTCGATTGAATGAGCCGACGCTAACTCATCAAGCCTTTGCCATAAGTCTATATTCTTGATAATTTTTTTACTACTATTTTTCCAATGGTTACGTTTCCAAACATGAATCCATTCTGTAATACCTTTTTGGACGTATGTGGAATCGGTATATATTTTGATTTCCGATGTCTGCTTGATAATTTCGAGTGCTTTAATAACCGCCAATAACTCCATACGATTATTTGTGGTATTTCTTTCACCGCCGCAAATAGATTTCTCATTTGCTCCAGAAATGAGTAATGCACCCCATCCGCCATCTCCTGGATTGCCTCTGCAAGCACCATCTGTGTATATCGTGATTTCAGGTTTCATGGTTCAACTTTATAAGTTTTAGATTTCTGGGTTGAGTATATTGGCGTCTTAATTAGTCTCTTTTGCCAGAGAGGTTTAATAGGTGTCATACCATGCACCCTTTTTTGTATAACGAGAAAATAAAACCCTCCCAACATAGGCCACCATCGATCACCTAATTTTTCCATAACTTGTATTTTTCTTAGCCATGATGATTGCTGAATTGGAGGAACATAGCACCCCATTTTTCCTTCAACCATTTCTAGACCTACAATTGGAAGCCACTCTTTAACTTTACTTAAAGATATAAATTTAGTATTCCAAGGATAGTCGATATCAAAACTTAATAGTCTTTTTAATCCCCACAAGCTTGTTGGGTTGAAGCCTGTAATAATGAAACGTCCTTCAGGCATCAAAACTCTATGAATCTCTTTGAGCAACTCATAAGGCTCAGCCATTTGCTCCAATATATGAGGTGCAATAAGTAAATCAACCGAAGACTCTTCAAAAGGCAGGGCTTCGTTCGAAGTCATTAAATCAGCACGATTAGAATTTAAAGAGAATTTGTTTTGAATGCGTGAATGATCCAAGAAATCAATATCAAAATTACCCATTTGAATCGCATAAAATCCAAACGTATCGACAACTACAGGATTTATATATTTATATTCTAAATCGATTAAATATCGGCCTAAAGGGCTATTAAACCATTCCTGTGGTGAAATTTTAGGCATAAAAATATCTTATAATGATCGAAATACTTTACTATGAATACAAATGACAGGCTACAAAGAAAATCAATTAATTCATATAGAACCCATTGAAGCTTTTCAGGATAATTATATTTGGTTAATTCATAACGATAAAAATAGTATTGTAGTTGACCCGGGTGATGCCAATCCAGTCATAGAAACTTTGGAAAGAAAAAGTCTCGTCTTAATTGCCATTTTAATCACACATCACCATGCAGATCATATTGGTGGCGTTAGAGAACTTCAAAAAAAATATCCAAATATTAAAATCTTCGCTCCTCACAAAGATAAATATGATTTTGTCAATAAAAGCCTTAAAAACGGGGATGAAATTAATATTCCTGAACTTCAAATAAACTATAAAATAATTGAAATTCCTGGGCACACCCAAGGTCATATAGCTTATTACGATATGAAAAACCTTTTCTGTGGCGATACCCTCTTTGCATGTGGGTGCGGCAAAATATTCGATGGAACCCACGAGCAAATGTATAACTCCTTAAGAAAAATAAGTGCTTTACCAAAAGAGACAAAAATCTATT
>CAINIH010000021.1 GCA_903849185.1 uncultured Methylophilaceae bacterium | reverse complement strand
TTTGATAAAAAGAGCCGTACCTTAACCATCTCTGATAACGGTATCGGCATGAGCCGAGATGAAGTGATTAGTAATATTGGTACGATTGCGAGATCAGGTACAAAAGAATTCTTAAGTAATTTAACAGGCGACCAAGCTAAAGACGCTAATTTAATCGGTCAGTTTGGCGTGGGTTTTTATTCTTCATTTATTATTGCCGACAAAGTCACTGTGCTTACAAGACGGGCAGGTGCCTCACAAGGTATTCAATGGGAATCTAAAGGTGAGGGCGAATACACTATTAGCGAAATTGATAAAAATACGCGTGGTACCGACATCATCTTGCACCTTAAAAAAGATGAGGATGAATTTTTAAGTGACTGGACATTGAAAAGTATTATCAAGAAATATTCAGATCACATCACACTTCCTATCGTTATGAAGAAATCGGAATGGAAAGACGGTGAAGAAGTACCTACAGATGAAGATGAAACTGTTAATGCGGCTTCAGCACTCTGGGCGCGAAATAAAAATGAGATTAAAGAAGAGGAATATAACGAGTTCTATAAAAATCTTTCTTATGATCAAGAGCCGCCTCTCACCTATTCACATAATCGTATCGAAGGTAAGCAAGAATATATTTCACTCCTTTATATACCAGCGAAAGCCCCATTCGATTTATTTGATCGCGAACGTCATCATGGTGTAAAGCTTTACGTGAAGCGTATCTTTATTATGGAAGCTTCAGAAAAACTCATGCCTAATTATTTACGCTTTATTAAAGGTGTGATTGATAGTGCAGACCTTCCTTTAAATGTGTCCCGAGAAATTTTACAAGATAGTAAAGAAGTGGAAGCGATTCGCGCAGGCTCCACTAAAAAGATTCTAGATCTTCTGGACGAGATGAGTGAAAAAAAACCAGACGATTATAAAAATTTCTGGAAAGAATTTGGTGCGGTGATGAAAGAAGGCCACAGTGAAGATTTTGCGAACCGAGAAAAAATTGCAAAACTTTTCCGTTTCAATTCCACACACGAAGCGTCTGATGCACAAGTGGTTTCTTTAAAAGATTATGTCGCTCGTATGAAAGATGGGCAAGAAGCCATTTATTACATCACTGCTGATTCCTATGAGGCAGCAAAGCAAAGCCCCCACTTAGAAATTTTTAAGAAGAAGGGTATCGAAGTTTTACTGCTCAGTGATCGTGTTGATGAATGGTTACTCTCTACCTTCAATGAATTCGAAAGTAAGAAATTACAATCGATCGCAAAAGGCGATCTTGATTTAGGAAAGCTAGAAGACGAAAAAGAAAAAGAAGAAAAAAAGAAAATCGAGAATGATGCAAAATCACTCGTTGAAAAAATTCAAAAAGCGTTAGGCGATAAAGTGAAAGAAGTAAAAGTGACACATCGCTTAACCGATTCACCGGCATGCTTAGTGGCTGGAGAGCATGATTTATCAGGCAATCTAGAGCGCCTGCTTAAAGCTGCAGGACAAAAAACACCAGACACAAAACCGATTTTAGAAATCAATCCGACGCATAAGCTCATTCAAAAGCTTGAAAATACAGGCGACTCAGCGCGTTTCAATGACTTTGCTGAAGTGATTTTTGATCAAGCGCTGATTTCTGAGGGAGGTCAATTAAAGGATCCGGTCGCTTTTGTAAAGAAAATTAACCAATTTTTAGTCGAATAGCCTTGATTTTAGGGCTAGATATGTTTGACAGCCCTTCAAAAAAGATGCTATAGTCTCACCTCTCTGCGTCATGTACGCAGATCGATCGCGGGGTGGAGCAGTCTGGCAGCTCGTCGGGCTCATAACCCGAAGGTCACAGGTTCAAATCCTGTCCCCGCAACCAAGATCAAATAC
>CAINIH010000020.1 GCA_903849185.1 uncultured Methylophilaceae bacterium | reverse complement strand
GTTTGCAGCAAGAGTACGGATGTACTTCAAAGCCTCTTGAAACATAGGTAATGTTTTTTCTAGATTAACAATATGAATTTTATTTCTATCACCAAAAATGTATGGTGCCATTCTTGGATTCCAATAACGGGTTTGATGGCCGAAATGGACACCCGCTTCTAACATTTGACGCATAGTAACTGACATAATTGACTCCGTTGTTATGGGTTAAAAAAACATTACCTAATTACATCTATTTTTATAGACACCCTAACGTTAGGTAATGCAAAATTATTTCCTCAAGATCCTTGAAGAAGCGCGCTATAATAGCACAAAAAATAAGCTCAAACGCAATATAAAGGCAGCAATCATGACAATACACATCAAAAATCCCCAAGAAATAGAAAAAATGCGTGTTGCTGGTAAATTAGCATCAGAAGTCCTTGATTTTATTACACCTTTTGTAAAACCTGGTATTACCACTGAAGAAATTGACAAACTTTGTCATGATTATATGGTGAATGTTCAAAATACCATCCCTGCCCCGCTCAATTACGCTCCGGACGGGCACACTCCATATCCAAAATCAATTTGTACATCCATTAACCATCAAATCTGTCACGGTGTTCCAGGACCAAAAGCACTCAAAGAGGGTGATATTGTAAATATTGATATTACTGTTATTAAGGAGGGTTTTCATGGCGATACAAGCCGCATGTTTCATTTGGGTGAAACTTCTATTCAAGCTAAACGTTTATGCAAACTTACCTATGAAGCTATGTGGCTTGGTATTGAACAAGTAAAACCAGGAGCAAAATTGGGCGACATTGGTTTCGTCATTCAAGATTTTGCTGAAAAAAATGGATTCAGTGTAGTGCGAGAATTTTGTGGTCATGGGATTGGCAAGCGATTTCATGAAGAGCCTCAAGTACTTCATTATGGCAAACCAGGCACAGGAATTACTTTGGAAGAAGGCATGATTTTTACAATTGAGCCTATGATTAATGCAGGAAAAAGAGACATTAAACAAATGCCCGATGGCTGGACCATAGTCACCAAAGACCGAAGCCTTTCAGCACAATGGGAACATACAATCTTAGTTACTCAAAATGGTTATGAAGTGCTGACAGTTTCTGACAAAACACCCCCTCCGCCTGCATTTGTAAATTAAATCTTGATACAAAAAGAAATACTTAATTTAAAAAAAGAGATAGCTTTGAATGAGTCAAATCTCATTAAAGTATTCTTAAAGAAAAGAGATAGTCAATCTTATCTTAATAACCACTCTCTACTTATTGATAAAGCATTAAAAAAACTCTGGGAACAGCTTGACTTCAAAAGTACCGCATCTCTTATAGCTTGCGGAGGCTATGGTCGCCAAGAATTATTTCCTTACTCTGACATCGACTTATTAATATTAACTCCGAAGAATCTTAATAATTCTTTAAATCAAAAAATTGAACAATTTATTACCTTGGTATGGGATCTGGGCTTAAGAATTGGTCATAGTGTCAGAAACATTAATGAAACTAAAAGGGAAATTAAAAAAGATATTACGGTACAAACAAACCTCTTAGAAGGTAGATATCTTAATGGAGATAAAGCTCTTTATAAGGAATTGAAAAAGATTGTTAATGACACACTTGTTCCTAAAAGCTTTTATGAAGGCAAATTAAAAGAACAAGACCATAGACATCAAAAATACAATCAATCCGCATATCAATTAGAACCAAATATAAAAGAGAGTCCTGGCGGCTTAAGAGATTTGCAAATGATTCAATGGATCGGCAAAAGCCATATTGCAAAATTTAATTTAGAAAAATTAAATCAAAGAAAATATCTTGATAAGCAAAATTATCAGAAACTTATTAAAACCGACCTCTTTTTTAAAAATTTAAGAATCCTCCTTCATATCACAGCAAAACAGAATGAAGATCGTTTGCTTTTTGATTACCAAAATCAATTAGGTTTATTGCTGAAGTATAAAAATAGTCCATATAAAAAAAGAAGTGAATTATTTATGAGGGATGTTTATAAGGCGATCAATTTCACAACATACATCAATGAAGTGTTGCTTAAAAAACTTAATCCAAAAACAAATACTAAAATCAAAAAAATTAAAAACAATAAATTTCTAGTTATTCAGGATGAATATCTAGAAATTAGCCAAAATTATAAAAAAAAATCTATTACGCCTTGTATTTTTGATGTATTTATGACTTTTCAAAACCATGCATCACTGAAATCGTTGGGGCCAAAGTTAATGATATTACTTCAAAATTCCTCAAAAGAAATAAATGAATCTTTTCGAAAAAATAAAAATCAACAAGAGAAATTCTTATCTATTCTCAAATCAAATGATAAGGTAAATCGAACGCTTAGAATTATGAATAAATGCAATCTGATTGGCGCATATATTCCTGCATTTGGAAAAATAGTTAGTCAGATGCAGCATGATTTATTCCACATCTATACCGTCGACGAACATATTCTAAATGTTCTGCGCAATTTAAGAAGATTCGCTAAAGATGAACTAAAACACGAGTTTCCTGATTGCTATGATTTATTCAAAAATTACAAAAAAAAATATATCTTATATCTAGCTGCCCTATTCCATGATATTGCAAAAGGTCGAGGTGGTGATCATTCCGAATTGGGAGCAAAAGATGTTGATGAGTTCTCAAAACTCAATCATTTACCCGTTGAAGATCATGCGCTTATTAAATGGCTAGTTAAATCACATCTTATTATGTCTCATACAGCACAAAAATTAGACTTATCTGACCCGAGGGTGATCGAAGATTTTGCTAAAAAAGTTACAAATAAAGAAAATTTGATCTCTCTTTACCTTCTTACTGTTGCAGATATAAGAGCCACAAGTCCGCATGTATGGAACCAATGGAAAGCTATTCTTCTTAAAAATTTATTTAAATATACTTTGAATTATTTAGAGCAAGATAAATTGTCCCATGAGGATTCGATTACAGAGCGAAAAGAAAAAGCAGCATTAATTTTAGATAATTACAATATTAAAAATCATCACTACAAAACGCTTTGGGAGAATTTTGGTAAAAACTATTTTTATAGATATACAGAAGAAGAAATTGCATGGCAAACAAGGCTATTATTTTCGCATACGGTACCCGCAAAACCTATTATTAGAGTTAGGCATCGCCCAAATGGAGAAGGAATAGAAGTTCTAATTTATCAAAAAAATTCTGCTCATATTTTTAATAAGACTTGCCATTTTTTTGATGAGATTGGATATAACATTGCTGCAGCAAAAATATTCACAACTAAACATGACTTCGCGCTGAATCTTTTTGATTTGCTTGATGCAAATCCAAAATCAGTAAGTTACGAAGGTTTATTTAAATATATTGAAAATGAATTAACAAGAAGATTTGAAGAGAATAAAGAAACTAAGCCAACAAAGCTTTCAGAAAGAAGCAGACAAGCAACTCATCACTCATTCGATACAAAAATTTCTATTTCACAGACTGAACAACCATCCATTTATCAATTAGATGTCATAACTGATGATAGAAATGGGCTATTAAGTCTTATATCTGACCAACTCTCAAAACAAGATATATCTATTAATCATGCAAAAATAAATACGTTAGGATCTCGCGTGGAAGACACTTTTTTAATTGCATATAAAGATAATCAAGTTTTCAAGAAAATAAAACAAGATCAATTAATACGAAAGCTTAAGGAATCAATTGGGTAAATAATGGCGGAAGAGGTGAGATTCGAACTCACGGAGGGCTATGAACCCTCGACGGTTTTCAAGACCGCTGCCTTAAACCGCTCAGCCACTCTTCCGGAGCGAGAATTCTAACATAACCTTTAATCATCTTGAAGATCTGAATCAGGAAATAAAACTTCAGAAAATCCAAAATTACTTAAATCTTTAATTCTCATGGGGTAAAGAATGCCATCTAAATGGTCGCATTCATGCTGAACAACTCGCGCATGAAAATCACTTACCGTGCGATCAATTAGATTGCGATTCAAGTCATAACCTTGATAACGAAGCTTTTTAAATCTTGGCACTAAGCCTCTCATACCAGGAACGGAAAGACACCCTTCCCATCCATTTTCCATATCTTCATCAAGAAAAGTAAGTTTTGGATTAATTAAAACAGTGTAACGCACTTCTTCTGCATCTGGATATCGCGGTGTCTTTTTAACTCCAAAAATGACAACCCTTAAACTCACACCTATTTGCGGTGCTGCTAAGCCTGCACCATTTAGAGAGTGCATAGTATCTTGCATATCTTCGATCAGATTTTTTAATATGTGACTTTCAAAATCATTTACTGGCTCTGCAACTTTCAAAAGTAGCGGGTCGCCCATTTTTAAAACTTGTCTTATAGTCATTTAATTTTTTGAAATAATTGTCTGAATTAACTCAATTACATCGGTCATCATAAGTCTGCAAACATCATTATCACAAAGCTCATTAATACTAGAAAATGAAATGGCATCTTTACTCTGACCCCTTCCTGCTGCGTGATTTACCATAGGACATATGGCTGCATATGCAATATTAAGTTCTTTAGCCAAAGCAGCTTCGGGCATTCCAGTCATGCCAACGATATTTGCGCCATCCTTCTCAAGACGATTTATTTCAGCTGCTGTTTCAAGTCTAGGCCCCTGCACTGCCGCATAAACACCCTCAGTGACTACTGTCTTCAAGATTGACTGAGCAACACTAATAATTTGTTTTCTTAAAGATTCATCATATGGATAAGTAAAATCTATATGCTTAACGGGCATTTCGGCACCATCAAAGTAAGTATTTTTACGACTGTAAGTGTAATCAATAATTTGATTAGGAATACAAATAGTGCCTGGTTTTACTACTTCATCGATTACACCTACAGTTGCTACCGATATGATTTTTGTAACACCGACAGATTGCAACGCCCAAATGTTTGCTCGATAATTAATTTCGTGCGGTGGTATCGTGTGTCCCGAACCATGACGAGCAAGGAAAACAACATTTTTACCTGCCAAAGATCCAAAAATAAGCGGCTGGGACGGCTCTCCATAAGGTGTTCTAATGAGTTCACGCTTTAATACATTTAATTCATGTATTGAAGCCAATCCTGTGCCACCAATAATACCAAACATAAAAACTGACCTTGTCTATTAAAGAGTTATATTCTATAACATACTACTACTTATGAGACTTACACAAAATATTGCGAGCCAACATAAAATCAAACAGATAAAAAAACATTATGAAAATTTTACTGTAGGTTCTTTAGTGCTCGGTAAGGATATGAGAGAGGCTATTACAACTCTATATGCTTTTGCTAGGCTTGGTGACGACATTGCAGATGAGGGAAATAAATCAAAAAGAGATCGCCT
>CAINIH010000019.1 GCA_903849185.1 uncultured Methylophilaceae bacterium | reverse complement strand
CTTTTCCAGTTAAATTTTGGTTCAAAAACGGTGTATTTTTACCTTCACTGATTAAAGTTTTTGAATTTATTTCCCATGAATATTCAGGATCAAATATACAAATATCAGCTTCCGAATTTATTGAGAGATTTCCTTTATTAATTTCTAGAATGTTTGAAGGCTGATAAGTTATTTTGTTAACCAGCAAACTTAAATTTATTTTATATTCATCTGAAAGCTTGAATATAAGCGGCATGAGAAGCTCTGCGCTTGATGCGCCATATTCTGATTCGGCGAAAGGTTTTAATTTATTATCTTCATTTACTGGGGAATGATCTGAGCATATTGCATCAATTGTGCCATCAATAATCGATTCAATAATCTTTACTCGATCTGATTCTTTCCTTAAAGGAGGCTTTAAGTAACAGTTTGTGTTAAAGAAGCCAATATCATTGTCTGTAAGAAAAATTTGATGGATAGAAACGTCGCAAGTTACATTGACACCATTTTTTTTGGCTATTTTTATTAAATTTAATCCTTCAGCTGTTGATATTTTATTTAAATGAACTTTGGTTTTAGTTAAGTCCGCTATTTCCAATATTTTATTAATAGCAGTGGTTTCACTAATGCTTTGAATACCTTTTAATCCAAGTCGAGTCGAAATTTCACCTGCATTTATAATGCCTTTTTCTGATAAATAGGCATCTTCAGCCCTTAAAAAAGCTTTGAGATTAAATGTTGAGAGATATTGAAATGATCTATATAGAACCTCTGTATCTTGGATAGGTTTTTCTGCTTGAGAAAATCCAATACAACCTGATTCATATAAATCATTTATTTCAGTTAATAATTTTCCATTTAATTTTTGAGTGAGCGCACCAAGAGGGTACACATTGCCTAATTTGAGCGCTTCAGATTTGTTCTTTAGCATTTTTACAAGACCGGGCTCATCTAGAATAGGGGTGGTATCTGGGGGGCATACCATGCCAGTAATTCCACCAGCATTTGCCGCTTTCATTTCACTTTCTAATGTCGATTTGTATTGATTGCCAGGCTCTCTTAAATTCAATTGAAGGTCTATGATGCCTGGCATGACTATTTTTTTTGAGGCATCAATAATCTGTGTTGCTTTTTTTGGATCTACATTTTTATTTAATTCTGAAATTTTTCCATCCGCGATCAAGACATCTAAATTTGCATCAATATTATTTTTTGGGTCAATTACCCGACCATTTTTAATTAAAATACTCATGAGTGTTGTCCCGCTAAAATTGCCATCACAGCCATTCTCACTGCAATTCCAAAAGTAACTTGAGGAAGGATAACGGATTGCTCGCTATCCGCAACCGCTGAATCTATTTCTACGCCTCTATTCATTGGACCTGGGTGCATAACTATCGCATCTTTTTTTGCTAAGTCTAGTCGCGTTTGATTTAATCCGTAAGTTTTAAAATATTCTTCTTGGGAAGGAAGCATGACACCATCCATCCTCTCATTTTGAATCCTTAACATCATAATGACATCTACATCCTTCAGCCCTTTATCGATGTCATGAAATACGTGTACACCTAATTTTTCAATCTCGTAAGGAAGTAATGTTTTGGGAGCAATCACTCTAATTTCAGGAACGCCAAGTATATTTAATGCGTGAATGTTGGATCGAGCAACTCTAGAATGCAAAATGTCTCCCACAATGGCCACTTTTAACTTATTAAAGTTAGTTTTATATTTTCTGATAGTAAAAGCATCTAGCAATCCCTGGGTGGGATGAGAGTGATTTCCATCACCCGCATTAATAATATGGATATTAGGCTTTACATGTGACGCAATAAAATGAGCGGCGCCCGATGATGAATGTCTTACAACAAAAATATCTGCATTCATGGCGATTAAATTATTGATCGTGTCTAAGATGGTTTCGCCTTTGGATTGAGACGAGGTGGCTACATTTAAATTAATGACATCAGCAGAAAGTCTTTTGGCGGCAATTTCAAAAGTAGTTCTTGTTCTGGTACTATTTTCGAAGAAAACATTACATACTGTTTTTCCTCTTAATATAGGCACTTTTTTAACATCTCTTTCGCCTATCTTTAAAAATGACTCTGCCGTATCCAATATTTGAATAATTTTTTCTTTAGATAAACCCTCAATAGATAGAAGATGGTTTAAATTGCCTTTGCTATTCAGCTGCGGATTAAACATGACACTCCTTTAGCTGAAAGATAAATTTTTTATTTTCATCTAATCCAAGCTCTAAATGTTGATTTTTATTTAGACTAATTTTTTCAATATAAATCTGAGGAGCAATCGGAAGTTCTTGCTCATTACGATCGACTAAAACAGCTAATGTAATTTTTGCAGGTCTTCCATAGTCAAAAATTTCATTCATAGCAGCGCGAACAGTTCTTCCAGTAGAAAATACATCGTCAATAAGAATAATATGCTTATCATTAATTTCTGTATCAATTTTTGACGGCTTATTTTTAATTTTTAAGCCGCGACTTGAAAAATCATCCCTATAGAACGATGTATCAATTGAACCTGTTGCGACAGTATTTTTTAAACCAGGCAAAATTTTTTGAAGAATAAGTTCTCCGCCACGCTGAACGCCAATGAGAACGGTCTTGTCATCAATTATTTCATTGATTTTATTTTTTAAGGTTTCTACGAGTTTTTCTGCGTTAGGTAGGGTCATTTTTTTAAGTTAAATTTGATCAAGATAAGATTGTAAAATAATTTTTGCAGCTATTTGATCAATTAAAAGTTTCTTTTTCTTTAAATCAATTTTTTTATCTTTAATTTCATGACTAGCTTCAATCGAAGTGTAGCGTTCGTCAATAAGATGAGTTGGTAATGAATATTTTTGTTCTAGCTGTTTAGCGAATTTTTTAGATAGATTTGTGACTTTATGTTCAGAGCCATCTACATTAAATGGAACGCCAACCACGATAGAGATGGGTTGCCATTCTTCTATAATTTTTTGTATTGCTTCAAATTTTTGATTATTCGATGAAGAGTCGATGGTGATTAAAGCCTGGGCCGTCTTGGATATATTGTTCCCAACTGCAACGCCTATGCGCTTTTGTCCAAAATCAAACCCTATGACATTTCCTTCTTTTTGTTTGCCAGATTGATAATGATTTTCGTTAATTAACATGGCAATTTCTTTTGGCTTAATTTTAAATTTAAGCTAATGCAGGGGGTTTTTTTCGAAAAAAAAACTGACGTGAAGTCAGTTTGACAGTGCGCTTTAAAATTATTTTTTCTATAATTTTTCAATGCCGCCATTCTAGCATAATTTATTAATGGCACATATTAATTTTCTATGTAACCTGTAATTTCAAGGCCAAAACCAATCATGCTTGGCATTTTTCTTGGGGTAGATAGCAGTTTCATTTTTTTAACCCCTAAGTCGACTAATATCTGAGAGCCAATCCCGTAATTTCTTAAATCGTTATTGCTTTTTAATGGTGCAGTATTCTCTGTTTTCAAGATACCCAAAAGATCATTTGTGTTCGTATTGTGATTGATAAAAATCAAGACCCCACCATCTTCACTTATTTTTTTAATGGCCTTTAATGCATTCCATGAATGTTTTTTATCTTCCATATCCAAAAGATCTATGACTGATAAAGGCTCATGAACCCTTACAATAGTTTCCTTATCTTTTTGAATTTCACCTTTTACAAGGGCAATGTGACTTTCTTCTAAAATCTTATCTTTATATAAGATTAATTTCATTTCACCATAAGGCGTTAAGATATTTTTTTCGATTAATTTTTCAATTAATTTCTCATTCTTTCTTCGATATTCAATGAGATCTGCAATCGTTCCAATTTTAATATTATGCTGCTCAGAAAATTTAATTAGATCTGGAAGTCTTGCCATATTTCCATCTTCATTAAGAATTTCACATATTACCGATGCTGATTCTAAGCCTGCAAGATGAGCAAGATCACAACCTGCTTCGGTATGTCCAGCCCTCACAAGCACACCACCTTTTTTAGATATCAATGGGAATATATGACCTGGCCTTACAATGCTTTTTGAAGTAGCCTTTTTATGAATAGCAGCCTTGATTGTAGTGGCTCTATCATTAGCTGAGATCCCCGTGGTGACACCCTCAGCTGCCTCAATAGATACCGTAAAATTAGTCCCTAAGCGAGTTTCGTTTTCTTGGACCATTAAGGGTAATTCGAGCATCTTGCACTTTTCTTCAGTTAGTGTGAGACAAATAAGGCCGCGTCCGAATTTAGACATAAAGTTAATATGGTCTGAATTAGCAAATTCTGCAGCAAGAACGAGATCGCCTTCATTCTCTCTATTTTCCTCATCCACAAGGATAACCATTTTGCCTTGTTTGATATCTTCAATAATTTCAACTATCGGACGGATCATTTATTCTTTATTTTCTTTTAAGTATGTTTTCGAGATATCTTG
>CAINIH010000018.1 GCA_903849185.1 uncultured Methylophilaceae bacterium | reverse complement strand
TTTAAAATTTAAACATGTTCCTTTTTTTTCGCACCCTTAAAATCTCATGAAAAATCTTTTACATCGACTTGCTAGAGCACTTGTTTTTAATCAATTAAGAAAAATCAAAATTGGTCATATTGCTATTATGGAAGGGACCAAGAAAATTTCATTTGGAAAAAAAGGAAAATTAAATGTCGTAATTACGGTTCATGATCCTCGATTTTATGGTGCTTTGGCATTTGGCGGCTCGATCGGAGTGAGCGAGGCATTTATGCAAAAGTTTTGGTCTGTCAGTGACTTAACAAAGTTAATTCGCATTATGGCCATCAATCAAGATGCTATGGATCAATTAGAAGGGTTATTTAATATCTTTCTAAAACCACTTCTTCAATGCCTTCATTATTTAAATCAAAATTCAATCAAAGGAAGTCAGATCAATATTTCTAAACATTATGATTTAGGTAATGATTTCTTTTCATTATTTTTAGATTCGACCATGATGTATTCATCCGCAGTTTTTAAAAACCCTCATGATTCGCTTTATAAAGGATCTATCCATAAATTAGAGGCTATATGTCAGGGATTAGAACTTTCTTCCCAAGATCATGTGATTGAAATTGGTTCTGGTTGGGGTGGATTTGCGATTTATGCTTCACAACATTACGGATGTAAAGTCACCACAACAACTATTTCAAAAGAGCAATATAAATATGTAAAACAAAAAATTAAGGATTTAAAGCTATCACACAAGATTACTGTTTTATTTTCAGACTATCGGCACTTAAAAGGACAATATGACAAATTAGTATCTATCGAAATGTTAGAAGCAGTGGGCTATCAGTATTACGATACTTATTTTAAAGTCTGTAGTGATTTATTAAAGTCGGATGGTCTTGCTCTCATTCAAACGATTACTATTGCTGATCAGCGTTACGAGAAAGCGAAACGATCAGTTGATTTTATACAGCGTTATATTTTCCCTGGCAGCTGTATTCCTTCCATCACAGCATTACAAAGCAGCATGACTCAATCATCAGATTTAAAAATATATAGTATTCGAGATATTGGTGAGCATTATGCAAGAACACTTGCTTTGTGGAGAAAAGCCTTCTTTGAGCGATTAAAAGAGGTTAAAGCCTTAGGATTTGATGATGCATTCATTCGCATGTGGCATTTTTACTTATCCTATTGCGAGGGAGGATTTAAGGAAAAAGCCATTAGTGATATCCATCTTAAGTTAATCAAGCCTGGATATCGCGGAAAATAGGAGCAGATGTTTTCTTGAACTTTTGTCTATTGGAGAGCATCATATTAATTGTTATATCTTTAAAACTTAGGGCGGTAAAACCATGAAAAAGACTTTCTTAATTATTTCAGCATTTTTATTAAGCATTTTTATAAATTTCAGTGCTTATGCTGAAACTCCTAACCTTCTAGATGGTGTTGTCGATAAATACTTTAAAGGTAAAGTGCTCACAAAATCAGACGATATTACATTTGATGTAGCTAAAAGAGCGCTTGATGGTACGCAAGTACCATTTAAATTTACAACAAATAAAAAATATAAAAATATCTCAGTGGTGGTGGAAGGCAATCCACATCAGCTACCTGGCATAGGCTCTCTAGCGCTTACGATGCATCCTAAAGTCGCACCATTCACATTTGAAACTCATATTCGTATGGAGCAAGATAGTTATGTCGATGTGATTGCTGAAGATGAAAATGGAAAATTTTTCTATAATCAAGTAGCAATCCGATCTGCAGGGGGTTGTTCAGCAGGCGTTACTTATGATGCAGATGCTGTATTAAAAGAAGTGGGTAAAATGAAAATTTTAAATACTGATAATAGAGCTTCTATTTTTATCAAGCATCCACAACACAATGGTTTCCAAGCTAACTTAAGTAATTACACAGGACTTTATATTTTGCCTGAATGGCATTTAAATTCAGTGAGTGTGACTGATGATGAAAAAGAAATTTGGAGCGCTGAATTTGGAGGAGGTAGCACCGCAGAAAATCCATTTTTTATTTTTGATACACAAAAAATTAAAGGCGACTTAACAGTTGTTGCTGTGGATAATCAGGGTAAGCAATATGTAGGCAAAAAATCTTTAATTAATTAATATTAATTTGTTAAATATCCACTCAAAGGCCAAAAGTTTTTTTCTTTTGGCCTTTCTTTTTGTCGCTATCCATTCGCATGCTGATGATATAACGACCTCTATGTGCAAAAATTATGTGCTAGCCGTCTGGGCAATTGCAAAACCGATGCGTGATGTAGGTATCCCTATTGCAACCGCGGAAGAGCATGTTTATAAGATAGGTATTGAAGATAAAAATATACGTCTTTATTTAAGATCGCTTGTTGAGGATGTGTATAAAAATCCAGATGCGACTTCACGATATATTGAGAGCGGTAAAGCCATAGAAGATTGTGTTAAACAGGCAAGAGGCTTTTAAACTTTTATTGAAGGTTGGTTGACAGTGAATCTTTATTATATATAATGAGAATCATTCTCATTTAGATATCATATATAAAAATAATGAAAAAGATAAAAAACCTTCTTTTAGGATCTGTAATTTTTTGTACGATACAAAATTTCGCAGAAGCAGGTTTGATAGATGAAATACAAGTCTATGATGGTGAAATTAATCAGCCTGGCGAATTTGGCCTTGAACTTCATCTTAATGCAACGCCTAATGGTAGCAAAACCGAAAATTTTAATCGTGAACGTGTAAGCGATAGAGGCGTAAGACTTACACCTGAATTTGCATACGGCCTTACAAAAACGTTAGAACTGGGTTTTTATTTACCTATGATCTATACACCTCAATATGGATATGAAGTCGCGGGATATAAACCAAGAATTAAATGGATGCCTCTTCAATCAGACGATCATAGTCCTTTGTCACTGGGGGTAAACGTAGAATATGCTCAATTAAAAAATGGCATGGATGAGTCTAATAAAAGTGCTGAAGCTCGATTTATAGCTGCATGGGAAGGTCAAGATTGGTCGTTTGCTATCAATCCAATTTTAGATAAAAAACTCTCAAAAAATAAAGACGAAACACCAGATCTTGATATTTACGGGAGTGCATTATTGCATCGAGAAGGATTTTTTAAGTCCGTTGGTCTTGAGTACTATCAAGCCCTTGGCCCGTATAGAAATTTTTCGCCAACCAACGAGCAAGCTAAACAACTATTTTTAGTTGGAAACGCCCATATTGAGCAAGGACTCTTAAAGGATTGGGATATTCATTTAGGCGCTGGATATGGATGGGACAGCGCTGATCGATTTACGGTTAAAATGATTGTTTCACCTAAACTATAAAATCTCTGAATGATTTTTAAAAAAATTAATTCAATTGCGATATTAAGTATTGCATCTATTTTACTTGGCATCACAATCGCTGGACGCCACTATATTCCTCCTGATGAAACGCGCTATCTAGCGGTTGCATGGGATATGTGGCTTCACCACGACTATCTTGTGCCGCATCTTAATCATTTGCCATATAGTCATAAGCCACCCCTTTTATTTTGGCTGATGAATTTGGGTTGGTATCTATTTGGTGTGAATGATTGGTGGCCACGTTGTATTCCATTTTTATTTTCATTGGGCTCAATTTTTCTTGTCAAAAAAATCGCAAATAAGCTGTGGGCTAAAAATAGAAATGTAGGCTACATGGCATCACTTTTGCTTTTAGCAAATAGTGTATGGGCGGTTTACTCATCCGCATTGATGTTCGATATGATGCTCACTTTTTTTACATGTCTTGGAATATTGGGCATGGTGATTTCGTTGAAAGAAAAAAATTCACAAGGTTATTTATATTTGACCATTGCCTTTGCGGGAGGACTGCTTGCAAAAGGACCCACCATTCTCTTGCAGCTATTGCCGCTTGCATTAACAGCACCTTGGTGGTGTGAGAAAAAAAAATTAGCGTGGAAATCATGGTATAGCTCTTTTGCCATTTCATTTCTAGTAGGCGTGGCTATTCTTTTATGCTGGGCTATTCCTGCTGGCATCTCAGGCGGCACTCAATATCAACATGATATTTTCTGGGGTCAAACAGCAAACCGCATGGTAAATTCTTTTGCACATAACAGGCCGCAATGGTGGTATCTAGAAATGGCACCGCTACTTATATTTCCTTGGTTCTTCGTACCGTCATTTTGGAAATTAATCTTTCAAAGATCATCTAAAAAATTAAGTGAAGGTTTAAAGTTTTCTATAGCTTGGTTTTTCCCAGTATTTATTTCATTTAGTTTCATTAGTGGGAAACAAGTACATTATTTACTACCTATTTATCCTGCTTTAGCACTAATAATCGCAAGTCAATTCGATCGCATTAAAAAAATAGCATGGTATGACCATGCAGTAATTGCCCTACCATTACTTATTGTGGGGAGCGTATTTTATTATCTAAATGTGACACATCGTATTAATGATTTGGCTCCTTGGATGAATGCATTACCTATCCAAAATAGTTTTGTGATGATATTAGGTGCTTTTCTAATATTCATTTGGAAAACAAAAGATAAAATTTCATTCTTATGGAAACTAGTTGCTGCCAATGTATTGGTTATCTCTATTCTTTTCTTAGGCGTGATATATCACACAGGCAATGCTTATGATTTAAGAGAAGTGAGTCGCACATTAAAGGCTATAGAAGATAAAGGTTTGCCGTTGGCATATTTAGGTAATTACGCAGGCCAATTTGATTTTATTGGAAGACTTAATAATCCACCGCAAGTTTTAATAAGTGCTCAACTATTTAATTGGGCAAAAGAACACGCAGAGGGTCGGGTTATTATCACTTTTGATGGTGAACCTAATTTTGAAAAAATAAGGCCTGAATTTACATCATGGTATCGAGGAAGTCATATTGCGATATTATCTTCAAGCGACATCGATCGTATTTGTAAACCACAGCCCAATCTTTGTATTGAGCATTAATGAGCACGCCATAAGTACCAGGTCGCAATAGTTCGATAGGGTTTCCATGCTTCGCCAGCCGTGAGCAATAATTTAGGCTTTGGCAAAATATCTAATTTTTTTAAACTTTGATATCCCTTTTGAATGCCAAGATCATTGGTAGGTAAAACATCCAACCTTCCAAGATTAAATATGAGTAACATTTGCGCTGTCCAAATGCCTACACCCTTAATAGAACTTAATCTTTTTATAATTTCATCATCACTTAAATAAATAATTTCTTTTTCATTAGGGATAATTTTATTCATAGAAGCTTCAGCAATACGAAGAAGTGTTTCAGTTTTTGTTTGAGAAAAACCACTTGCACGAATAAGCATTGGATCTATTTTGAGAAGCTCATGCGCTTTCGGAAAATGACCATTGAATTGAGATAAGAATCTTTGGAAGATGGTTTCAGCTGCTTTGGCATGAAGTTGTTGATAGGCAATCGTTTTTAAAAGAGACTCATAAGGGGATAATTCAGATGATATTTTAAAATGACAAGCCCCTACTTTTTTTATTAAACCTTCCCAGTCTTTATCAAGCCCAGATAAAAACGCGACGGATGTTTTAATGTGATGATTTGACAGTGTTTTGATTACCAAGGAATTTTTTTGCCATCGTATGCAATAAATTGACCTGATGTTTTGATTGAAAGTTTATCAATTTGACGTTTCATACCAGTAACACTTTCTTCGACATCGATGAGCCCATTAGGTCCGCCCATATCTGTTCTGACCCATCCCGGATGAAGTGTAATAAGTGACAAGCCATACGGTTTTAAATCAATAGATAAACTTTTCATAACCATATTTAAAGCAGTTTTACTTGATCGATAAAGGTATTCACCGCCACCTGAATTGTCATCGATGCTCCCCATCTTACTTGTAAGTGATGCCACTTTTTTCAACTGACCTTTTTTAAGGTGAGGAAGAAACGCTTGAGTCATTTTAAATGCTGCAAGCGTATTAATTTTAAAAGCATCAAGCCATGCTTTATAGTCGACATGATCAATCGAACTATCAGGATAAATGCCTGCATTATTAATAAGAATGTCGATGGGTTTTTTGAGTGATTTTGCAAACCGATCAATGGATGAAAAATTTGCTACATCAAGTTTATAAATTGAAATATTTTTAAAGTTTGCTTGAAGCTCATGAAGATCGTCTTTTTTGTTTATTTTTCTCGTACATGCGATGATCTCATACTCATCCGCAGCATATTGTTCAACAAATTCGAGACCTAAACCCCTATTCGCACCAGTGATAAGAACCTTGTATTTAGCGTTAGACATAATAAAAAATATGAAATGATAAAGGTTTATAATAAATCAAAATCTTGAGGATGTATTGCCATGTTAATAAAGAGATATTGGATTTTATTTTTACTTTTCATAACTCATTTCAGTTATGCAGGTGAGTTTGGTAATTATTGTCTTTTAAGTTTATCTGAAGGCCGCTTTCTTAAAACTGATTGCTCAGTGAATGCTAATTACCAAGGCAAAGAGTATTGTTTTGGCAGTGAAGTCAGCAAAGAAATCTTTTTAAAAACGCCCGAGGAATTTATTAAAAAAGCTGCTGTATTCTACGAAAAAAATAAAGAAGCTGACCGTAAAAAGATTTCACAAGAAGATTTGTTAAAAGAAATTAAAAGTCCTGACTGTGATTTTTCAAATAAAGACTTAGGTTATTTAGATATGAATGGCTTAGATTTAAGCCATTGCAAAATGCTCAATACAAGTGTCTTTGGTGCCAATCTCATAGGCGCCAATCTGGCGAATAGTAATATGCAAAGGGCTTATTTAAATTTAGCGCGCCTTGAAAAAGCTAATTTTTCAGGTGCTAACTTAACTGAAGCCACAATCTTTCAAGCCATTTTTGGTGAAACTAATTTTAAAGGCGCTAATTTAACGCGCGCTAGAGTCATTGGTACTTTGGGTGCGGTGAATATGTCAGGAGCCACAATTAAATATGGTCAGTTTGGATTGGATGTGGGCAATCAGCCAATGGGTCAAATGAAATTTGATTCAGTAGGCGGTAAATTTTATAAAGCCAATTTTGAAGGCGCTGATTTAAATATCGCGAGCTTTCTATTTGGTGATTTAAGAGAGGCTAACTTAAAAAATACTAATATGTATCGTGCTGATTTAGGCCAGGCTGATTTAACAGGCGCTGATTTAACTAATGCAGATTTAACAGATGCGAACGTGGATGGTGCGATCTTTACTAATGTCAAAGGTCTTTCAACCGTGAAAGGGTTCTCAACGGTAAAAGGCAAATGTCGCGACTGCGGTATGCCTTAAATATTCGCAACACCTAAACTTAATCGAATAAATAAATAAGCCATACGTGATTTTAATCTTTTGATTAAATGTGCTTTGTCCCAGTCCTTTAAAAGAATCTCAGTGCCGCCAAATTGAATATCTTCTTCAATATTCTTTTTAAGTTGAGAAGCAAAAGATTTATCAAGAACCATAATATTAGCTTCTCGAGCTAAAAGAAGACTAAAAGGATCAATGTTGGATGAACCAACCGTTGACCAAGCCCCATCAATGACAGCCACTTTGCTGTGCATAAAACTTCTTGTGTATTCAAAAATGGTAATGCCTTCTTTTAAAAATTTTCCATAAAAAGCGCGCGTAGCATTCGATAAAAAATAATCCATTTCACCTTTTAATAGAAGCGTTACTGACACACCCCTTCGCGAAGCATCAATTAAAGCCCTTTCAAATTTTTTGCCCGGAATAAAATAAGCATTTGCAATAAGTATTTCATGTTTGGCATTTTGAATTGCATGTAAATAAGCTTTTTCAATATCTTGTCTATGTCGAAAATTATCGCGCTCAATAAAACTAAGCTTTGTACCATTGGGGTATAGCGCTATATTTTTTTGGATATGTTTTGGGATGTAAGATTTTTCTAAATGAGACCACGAGACTCTTTTCCAAAGCTTGACCATGCTTTGACTGATAAAGCAAACGACAGGCCCTTTTAATTGCGCAGCATAATCGATGCGGGGCGCTTTGCCGTTGGGTACGTTCGAATCATCAATGATATTAATGCCGCCGACGTAAGCGATCTTATGATCAATTAAAAACATTTTTCGATGAAGTCGTCTTAATGAAATGCGCTTCATTTGGTAGGGTGAAATTTTAGGGTGATAAAAAAGAAAATGAATTTTAGAGGATTTGATTTCATCGATTACTTTTTGTGAGAGATCACGACTTCCGAACCCATCAAGTAATAAATAAACATCAATATTTCTTCTGGCTGCTTCTTTAAGTGCAGTCAAGATTTTTATACCCGTCACATCATGACTAAATATATAAGCCTCTACAAAAATACTTTGCCGAGCTTGTTTAATGGATTCAATCACAGAGGCAAAATAATCTTTACCATTCTTAAGTAATTCAATCTTATTTTCTTTTAAATAGTAGGGCATGGTGCTTTATTTTAAGGCATAAAAAAAGCGCTTAGAGTTTAAACCCCAAGCGCTTTTATATGAATAACTAATTCTAAGCTTAGTTAACTGCTGATTTAAGAGCAGCACCTGCTTTGAATGTTGGAGCCTTACGTGCTGGTATTTTAAGTTCTTTACCAGTTTGTGGGTTACGACCAACTCGTGCAGCGCGTTTAGAAACTTTAAAAGTACCAAAGCCGATAAGTGTTACTACATCACCTTTTTTAAGAGCTTTAGTGATAGCTGCAAGTGTTGCATCAATCGCACGACCAGCGTCTGCTTTTGTTGAACCTGCTGCTTTTGCAACTGCTTCGATTAGTTCGCCTTTATTCATAATTCCTCCAAATGTAAATTAAGATATGTAAGACCATTGAAATGACAGCGTCATAGAAGGTCTAGGCGTACTTTGCATTGATTTTTAAGCC
>CAINIH010000017.1 GCA_903849185.1 uncultured Methylophilaceae bacterium | reverse complement strand
GTGTGATTGTTTGCCATAAAGGGATTTCTTCTATATCAAAATTAAAGCTGTTTTTATTCCCTAGTTTTATGTCTCCTCTCAGCTTTGTATTTTCGAGGTAGTGAAGCACCTGGATAAGATCATTCTGTTGGTCATGATTTAGTGAATCTTTAATTTTTTGATAAATAGGTTTAATTAAATGATCAAGATAGGCATTACTTTCCTCGATAATTTTTGTATTTGCTTTTTGAGTAAGTGTCCGGCATCTAGATTTCCACTGGTCTCGAATCGACATCATCGCGATTAAGCGACGATTAATCTTTTCGTATTCATTGTCATAGTGGGTAAAGACAATTTTAATGTCTTCCATATTCTCTTTAGTCTGCAATGTTTGTTTAACTGATTCTTCATAGAATTTTTCAGGAGTATCAGTGACATTAGGTTTATCACCCATTTTGCTTAATATAGGAATTTGACTGACGACGTTATGACAGAATTTATCAATAGTCATTACTTTAAGTCGTGATAGGTCATGCTCGATGTCCCAGCCTTTTTCTTGTGAGCGCTTTAGAATTGTCTGAGTAAAAGGGCTGTCGCCTTTTTTAATGCGCTCCAATATTTTAGATTTCATTTCTGAAGCTGCTTTCTTTGTGAAAGTGATAGCTACAATTTCTTCAGGGGCGTCTACAATAGTGAGTAGTTTTAAATATCGATCTGTGAGTAAGCGTGTTTTCCCAGATCCTGCGGGAGCTTCTACAATAAATGAGCTTAGATGAAGCGCTCTTTCTCTTAACTCGATGTCGCTCATTGCTTAGTTTGCTCAAATTGAAGTATTCGTTCAGGCAACCTTAAGATAGGCTTAACTTGACAATAAGCTATATCTTTTTCTCGTGTAAATTTGACAGCTGCATTGCCTGATTCATAGCTTTTAATTGCGTCATCAATTCGGCATTTCCAGAAGCCGATTAAATCATCCCAAGATTGGTATTGGGTAGCAGAAGAATCTTTAATGCCTTGAAGCAGATCTTTATCTCGACCGATACCAATCCATTGAGGTTTTGCTGCATTAATAACACCAATCGCAATGGCATCAATAGGTTTATTTGAGGCAAAGAGGGCGTAAAAGGGCATCTGTAGCTCACCGTATGCATTTAAGAACCATTCGTTTAGAGTTTTTGTTGCACCAGATTTATAATCAATAACAATGTTGTTTTGATTCACTTCATCGATGCGATCAATCTTGATATTAAAGTTAAGACAACCCAACTGAATAGGTATATTTTTTTCTGTCTCTTTGACTTCAAAATCACCTCTTTTTAATTCATGGTGAATCCATTTTTCAAGGTAGCTTATTAAGCGCATTTCCTCGATATTAAAAAACTCAGACAAGATCCTGGGGTAATTTTTCTTTTCAATAGATATATTTTTATGCGCAATTTCCTGTATTTTTTTTGATAGCTCTTTTTCATTTAAAGCGCTTACTAGAGACGATGATTTATATTCCGTCCAAAATTCCTCTAGGGTTTTATGGAAGAGATTTCCGCGCAATCTAGTAGTTAAATTTTCTTCATCTTCATCTTCTATTTGTTTAGCGCCAAGTCTAAATTCATAAAATGCCCAAGCAGGACAGATGGATTGTGCTTCGAGTAATTTTATGCCTGATTTAACCGCCTTTTGTACTTCAATCTTATTTGAAGTATTGTCTTCAATATATTCTATAACATAATGATTTAATTCATTTTTTTTGTATTTAAAATTTGTATATTCAAGTAATTTAGAGGATACAAAGCTATGTAATGTTGGTGATGGAAATATCTCTTCTTCGCCCATTTTTTTAGCATATGAGAGCGTTACAAAAGGTGATGTATGAATGAATTTATCTAAAATCTTCGATGCATTCAAATGACGTTTTTCGTGGGTGCTGATATGTCTATCATGCTGAATTTTAATGGGTATAAATGGATTGTATTGGTGAGGTATCGGCCAATGATGTTCATTTAAATTCATAATCCACGTAGCATCATAATTTTCATAAACTGATTCATGGAAGCCTAAAATATCAATTTTAAAATCGCCCTGATGCTGGTGCTGATGAGTGGTTTTTTTAAGGTAATACTGAAGCACATCTAGCATCTCCTGGATGGATATTTCACCCATCAGATTGTCTAATGAAGCTATTGTTTCGTTGGTTTTGTTCCATGCATCATAAATACTTTCTTCAAAAGCATCTTTCGGATTTAAAAGACCAGATTGAATATTCTTTAAATAGATATCAAATGCTTTAATCCATCCTGAAGGACTTCTCTTTATTCTCCATTCATGATGTGAGGCATGTATTTGATTCAAGTGTGTCTTTAGGTAAGGTATTTCATCATTCAAGTCTTCAATTAACTCAGACATTTCAATGAGATCTTTAATTGAGATATTGCCCCTTCGTTTTCTTTCTAGATAGTTAATAAGCCTGTAGCGTCGACATAACTCTTTGCTATCTGACCAGCCACTATGACTTAAGATGTTTTTAAGTTCATTGATCTTAGAGGTACCTCTCGCGGCCAATTCTATTAACTTTAAATTTAAATAAACCATAGATAGATGAAATAAAGGAGTATTTAAGGAAAACTGATAAATTCTTTTTTCTTGAGACAGGCTGGGAGTAAATGTCTCGGGATGAAATGTTTTATCAAGCATGCTTGTGAGGCGATCGATAATTTGATCGAGTTGCGGCGTCACAATCAATATCTTTTTGTTATTCTCTATTTGTGTTTTAGACCATTCGACAATCTGCATGCATTCATGTTCTTCATTAAGAAAAACACGTGATTCAATATAAGGGGTTGTTTGCGAAGCTTTAAAAAACTCTATATCAACTTGAGTTTTACATGCTTCAATAAATGACTCTTCAATAGGTGCTATAAATTCAAAATTTACAAAATGAAGAGGGTGCTCAATTGAAATATCGCCATTTCTAATATGTTCTTCAGTTATCTTTAAAAGATTATTAAAAGTGATAACATTTTTATCGCTACAATATTTTTTAAAAATTAGGCGCCAAGCGTTAAAAAATGCATGCTCTTCACCCCGCTCTTCGCTTTTTAAAGTATTTTCGCCAATATTGAATTGATCAATAAGACGATTGGCTTGAATTGCAGTTTCACTTAAGTTTTCAATATTGGATAAATCAAAAAAAGATTTTTTATATTGCTTGATACTGCTTTCCCATAATAATTTTTCTTCAATACCATTAAGAATTCGGTGTGGCATATTGATATTTGGGTGTTTTTTAAAAAGACTATTGATGAAATCATGAAGCGCCAATACTTTTTCTTTTGAATCAAAGTACTGGCTTAATTTAAAAGCTTCTTTTGAATTGCGACAGAGGTAGATAGGCTTTTGCTCAGAATGCATGCTTCTATTGTAAACTTATCCCCGTTAATTATTATTAAAAAATATGACTGAGCGTAAAAATTACATTACCAAGCAAGGATATCAACGCCTAAAAGATGAGCTCGATTTTTTAGTTAAAGTTGATCGGCCTAAGGTTGTGGCTGATGTTTCGTGGGCTGCAAGTAATGGTGATCGCAGTGAAAACGGAGATTATATATACGGCAAGAAACGCTTACGTCAAATTGATGCAAGGGCTAAATTTTTATTCGGCCGTATTGATGAAGCGGTAGTGATTGATCCTTCAACGCAAGAGCAACAAGATAAGATTTTTTTTGGTGCATGGGTAACTTTACTCAATGAATCTGATGATTCAGAGCATTATTATCGTATTGTGGGGCAAGATGAAATTGATACAGAAAAAGGCTTTATTAGTTGGGTATCACCCATTGCTAAGGCGCTTTTAGGTAAAAACTTAGAGGATGAAGTGAAGGTTGAAACTCCTGGAGGTTTAGTTAAATTTAGAATTATTAATGTGGCTTATCATGAATAATAGAAGCCCTATTGTGTGCCATTTAATATGTAAGGTGATTGATTTTTTTGGAGATATTGGAGTTGCTTGGCGCATAGCAAAACAGCTTAAGGTTGATTTTAATGTTGAAGTGTATCTTCTCGTTGATGATCTTATGACTACTCAGAGATTAATACCTTCAATTGATACTTCCTTACAAAAACAAACAATTGATGGAATTAGTATTTATCATTGTGATTTTGATGAAGGTTCAACATCACTTCCGCCACCTCCAAATTTCGTGTTTAACCTTTTTAATATAGATTTGCCACATATCTATAAAGCGCTTATTAAGCGCGAAAAGTCTAAATATATTGCGATTGAATATTTATCAGCCGAACCCTGGGTAGATAATTTTCATTTAAAACCTTCTATAGATCCTGAATTAGGGCTTATTAAAACTTTCTTCTATCCTGGTTTTACTAATCAAACAGGCGGCCTTATTCGGGAGAAGAATTTGTTCTTACGTCGACAGGCTTTTGATGAATCTAAACGCAATAAGGTAATTCAATCATTAGGCGGAAATCCTGACTTATATTCGATATCACTCTTTTATTATCCAATACAAAAAATTGAAGTTTTTTTGGATGCCATAGATCGTATAAAGAAACCTATTCAATTTTTTATACCTCAATATCTATTTGATCTTTTAAGGCCAAAAAATAATTATCAATTTATTAATATTATTCCTTATCCATTTTTAAATCATGATGATTTTGATGATTTGCTCTGGTCATGTGATCTTAATTTTGTACGTGGAGAAGATAGCTGGACAAGAGCAATTTGGGCCGGCAAACCTTTTATTTGGCAACCTTATATTCAAGAAAATAACATTCATTTAATTAAACTTAAGGCTTTTTTAAAACGTTATTCTGAAGCTTGCGATCAAGATTTATCAGAGATTTTAATTAAAATGCATGACGATTGGTCAAATAACAAATTTAACGAAGTTTTATGGCATGATTTTTTTAAGCAACAAGCTCGTTTAGAAGCTTTTGCATTAAAGCAAAGTCATCATTATTTCAAAGAGGCTTCATTTGTAGAGAGTTTGGTCGATTATTGTTCCGAAACATAATTTTCGAGTATAATTTCACCCTTTTATTTGGTAAGCATTCCCAAGGATCAATATTATGAAAATCGCTCAAGAACTTCGCGCTGGTAACGTTATTATGGTTGGCACTGACCCTATGGTCATCTTAAAAACTGAATATAACAAATCAGGTCGAAATTCAGCCGTTGTGAAGATGAAAATGAAAAATCTTCTCACCGAAGCGCCGAGTGAAAACGTATATAACGCAAGCGATAAATTTGAAGTGATTGTCTTAGATAAAAAAGAAGTTACTTATTCTTATTTCTCAGATCCTGCTTACGTCTTCATGGATAGTGAATACAATCAATATGAAGTCGATGCTGAAAATATGTCAGAAGCTTTAAATTTCTTAGAAGATGGCATGCCTTGCGAAGTTAAATTTTACAATGGCAAAGCGATATCTGTAGAGCTACCAAATTCTGTAACACGTGAAATTACCTATACTGAGCCTGCTGTAAAAGGCGACACTTCAGGTAAGGTTATGAAACCAGCTAAAATCAATACTGGTTTTGAAGTGATGGTGCCTTTATTCTGTAATACAGGCGACAAAATTGAAATTGATACACGCACTTTAGAATACAAAAACCGCGTTTTATAATTTTAAGCAGTTCCACCTACAACTAAACCATCAATCTTAATTGTGGGTTGGCCTACACCTACAGGAACACTTTGACCTTCTTTACCGCAAGTTCCCACGCCTGAATCTAAAGACATATCGTTTCCGATCATACTGACTTTCTTTAACACTTCTGGACCATTGCCTATTAAAGTTGCACCTTTGACTGGGTAGAGTAGTTTTCCATTCTCAATCATCCAAGCTTCAGCTGCAGAAAATACAAATTTACCGCTTGTGATATCTACCTGACCACCTCCAAAGTTAACTGCATAAATACCTTTTTTGACTGACTTAATAATTTCTTCGGGTGTTTTAGTGCCGTTAAGCATGTAAGTATTAGTCATTCTTGGCATAGGAAGATGCGCATAAGACTCTCTTCTTGCATTTCCGGTGGTGGGCATATTCATAAGTCTTGCGTTTAATGTATCTTGAAGATACCCTTTTAAAATACCGTTTTCTATAAGCACCGTCCTTTGTGTTTCATTGCCTTCATCATCGATATTTAGAGAGCCTCTTCGATCTTTGATCGTTCCATCATCAACTACAGTAATATCTTTTGCAGCGACTTGAGTGCCAATTTTATTACTAAACGCGGAACTGCCTTTTCGATTGAAATCACCTTCTAGACCATGACCAATAGCTTCGTGTAAAAGAATGCCCGGCCATCCAGGACCTAAGACTACAGTCATACTTCCTGCAGGCGCAGGCTTCGCATTTAGGTTAGTTGTGGCTTGATGAACTGCTTCATGCGCATATTGTTTTAACACTTCATCTGAGAAATATTCAAATCCAAAACGACCTCCGCCACCAGAAGAGCCTTGCTCTCTTTTTCCATTTGACTCTGCAATGACGTTAATAGATAACCTTACGAGTGGTCTAATATCTGCAGCAATCTTTTGCTCATTGTTAATGACAAATATTACTTCATACTCGCCAGCAATCGATGCTGTGACTTTGGTTATTCGCTCATCCATTTTTTTAGCGAAATTTTCTATTTTTTCTAGAATTTTAATTTTAGTTTCAGCGGGCACAGCAGAAAGCGGGTCTTGAGCACTATATAAATTAGATATTATTTTTGGATGATCGAGTTTATGACTTTGATTTAAATTTTTTGAAGCAATTGCTTTGGCAATATTCGAAGAAGACAAGAGGGCTTCAATAGAAATGTCATCAGAATAAGCAAAAGCAGATTTGTCTTTGTTGACGGCTCTGACACCTACACCTTGATCAATAGAGAAGCTGCCTGATTTAACTTGACCTTCCTCAAGTCCCCAGTATTCATTTTTTGTGTATTGAAAATAAAGATCTGCATAATCGACACCATGCGACATCATGCCATTGAGTATATTATTAAGATCATTTATTTCAATGCCAGATTGCGCGAGAAGCAAATCTTTTGCATGAGCAATTTTATGTTCCATGTGGGATCTTATTTGATGGTTCGATGTTTAAGAGCAGGTAAAGATTTACGAATAGATTTAATATATTCTTTATTTAAGAATCCAGTAATCACACCAGAACCTCGGCTTAGGCGATCTAGAACAGTGCCCCATGGATCAACGATCATTGAATTGCCGTGTGTTTCTCTTCCGGATAAATGGTAGCCACCTTGAGCAGGGGCTAATACGTAACATTGATTTTCAATCGCTCTTGCACGAATTAAAATTTCCCAGTGCGCTTTACCAGTTGTTTCTGTAAAAGCAGAAGGAATTACAAGAAGATCAATTTCTTTCATAACTCTAAATAATTCTGGAAATCTAAGATCGTAGCAAATGGCAATACCAATTTTTCCAAATGGAGAATCGACAACTACAACATCGGACCCTGCTTCAATAAGTTTATCTTCGCGGTAATATTCTTCGCCCATATCAAATCCAAAAAGATGAATTTTGTCGTAGCGGTGAACTAAATTACCTTTATCATCATAAATTAAGCAACTGTTTCTAATTTTATTTTTATCTTTTGATACTAGTGGAATCGATCCACCAACAATCCATACTTTGTTTTTTTTGGCCTGTTTTGATAAAAAAGATTGCACAACTCCTTGATCTGGTTTTTCTCTGGCTTTCAATTTTTCTGAATCTTTGGCGCTCATTATAGAGAAATATTCAGGAAGCGCTATAAGTTTAGCGCCTTGGTTGGCAGCAATAGTAATTAAATTTTCAGCCTCATTAAGGTTTGATTTGATATCTGGCCCAGATGCCATTTGTATGCCGGCAATCTTTATAATATCTTTATTGACCAACTTTGCTTTAGTTGTTTTTATTTTAGATTTAATAGCCATTATTATTTTTTGTCATTAAACAAATTTTTAGTATTGTCGATCGTTGTTTTGATTTTATCGGATGCTGAGTTATTTACTTCTTCTGGATTTTCCCATGTTCCAATAATTCGATACTCAGAAGTAAGCACTTTATTAAGGGGATCTTTAAGAATTTTTTGTGCGACGAATGCTGCAGCACCTACAAGTGGGCCGCCTGCAAGAGCAGCTATGGATAAACTATCGCTGATATGAGGCGTTACTTTCACATTAAGATCTTGTGTTTCCTTAATGATATTTGTTTCGCCTGACATAAATACTTCAGCAGCTGGGCCATTCATTCTGAAGTTATTTGTTTTCATAATGCCGTTATTGAGTCGAACAGAGGCGTTCATGGTATCAAGAACAAAGCCGCTACCGAATAGATCTCTAAAGTCTAAACTTAACCTTCTAGGCAAGCTTTGCAAAGTAACAAGACCGAAAAGTCTTCCTACACCTGGCTCGACTTTTTGAATTGTACCTTTACGCACGTCAAGGTTAAATGAACCATCCACTTTGGTTTTATCGAATGCTAGAGGATTGCCTTGCCATCTAAATTGACCGGATAGATCGGCTTCACCATCTTTTACGAAATTAGGGTAGCCAAGAAAATTAAGTGTGTCGCCAAGATTATTAATTTTCCAATTGAAATTAATATTTGATTTGGAATTTTTATTCCAGTCTAACCATTCGCCATCTGCTTGGAAAATATTTTTATCATTTATAACTTTAAATTTTTGGATATTAATATTTTGTTTTATGGTATTGGAAACTAATTCAAGTTTACCAATTTTCTTTCCGTCAACTTCAAGCGAATCAATTTTAATATCTAAATTTGGCAGCTTTTGGCTGCTTGAAGATGAAGTTGCGGATATTTTTTTAATTTCGTTTGGAAGTTTAAGTCCATTTAGGCGCGCAGTTAGTTTGTTTTCTTTTTCAGCCCATAAGAGATTGCCTGATGTTTCATTTGAGTTAATTTTAAATTTTGTACTACCATTAACGGGCGCTATTTCTATTTTGATATTATTGAATCTTCTGTCAAACAGATCTGCATTCCTGAGAGCGATATCAGCTTTATCAATTTTAAATCCATTATTACCATCTCCGCCCGTATAGATATTTATAAAATCATCTAAGTTTGCATAAGGTAAATTGGCTTTGAGATAAAGTCCTTTTTGTATATTTGCTTTTATGTCTGAGTTAATTGATATGTAACCTTTGTCGACTGACATTACATTGTTTTTTTCAATACGTGTTATTTTAGAATTCACAATATTGCTATATTTGAATTCAATTTCATCTGTTTTTGGATTGTTTTGTTTTTTGCTAAAGTAAAATTTTTCTTCCTTGTCGCGTGCTTTATTAAACGGAGAGGGATAACCCATCTCAATACCTTTTAAATCTGATGATATTTGTATGTTGAGTAATGGTTTTTTGTATTCCACTAAACCTTCCCATTCAGCGGAACCATTTAATTTAGAGAAGCTCGTACCTAATTTTTCTTCAATACCTTTGTCAGTAAATTTACCATTCAACTTAACTTTAATGACTTTGCTGGGATCCGCAGTAAGCGCAATATTTGTATTGCCACCAAATATAGTCCCAGTTAAATTTTCAGTTTTAACATTTTTTTCATCAAAAGTGATCAACCCTTTAATTTTTTCTATATTTGGAATGCCCATCGCAGGATTAGTTAAGTTGCTATCAATAAATTGATAATTACCTTTAAAAGTAATTGCATCAAGATTATCCATAGGTATGTCGATATTAACTTTGAGCCTGCCTTCACCAGATCCCGTAGCTTCATCAAATAAATGCTGAACTGATTCTTTTACAGGACTGTTATTAATAAATTTAATTGCTTCACGCGTTGGACTATTAAGCGTACCTTGAACATTTACAATTGGGTGTTCAATTGCCATCGCCGGTATGGTTGTTTTTAATTCTTTAATTGTATTGCCTAAGAACTGACCTTTTTTACTTAGCAATTCAAACGTACCCGCATTAATTGAAGCACTAAAGTCAAATTTCTCAACGACTGGCCATCCTGTACCGTATTCGATCAAAGTATTTTTACCAGTACTTGTAACAACAAATGATCCTTTATTAGGGTCTGGTTGATTGTTTATATCGACGAATGGAAAATCAGCTGATGAGCCTTTAATTGAAATTAAAGTATTTTCTAAACTCCCTTCAAGAAGTGAAGTATCTAACCAATGAAGACCTTCTGCACCAATTGTTTTTGGGTAATAAGTTTTTGCATGCTTAAAATCGATAAAAGGAATAGAGGCTTGTATATCTAAGTAAGGAGATTTCTGCGGCGCATGTTTAATGCTGCCATTAATTGAGCCATTAATAAATGCATTATTAAAGCTAATATTTTTGAACATTAAATAATTTTCTGTCCATTTTAAGTCGCCATGCAAATCATTAAAAGTAAGCTGCTCTCTAAATAATTTATTGTATGTAAGAGAAACATCTGTTGATTTGAATTTCATTGATCCATTTTCGTTCGATAGATAAATAGAGCCTGTAAGATTTTCGAAACCAGGTAAGTCATCAAAAGCCTTCAAACTTAATTTATCAAATTGAGCTTTAAGGGTTAGTTCTGTTTTTTTACTTTCAGTCCATTTGAGATCAACATTAGAGAGTGAGCCAGAAGGTTGGATTGTATTAACTTTATTTTTAACATCATCAAAATAGGGAATGGTTTGCAATATTTCATTAGCTGCATCGAGTTGAATTTTGTTTACTTTGAGGGAGAATGCAGTGGGTTTATTTGTTTCAGTTGAAATAGTAATAGAGGTATCGGCATCTTCAATATTAATTCCGTTATTAGTAAGAAGATAAAGATTTTCAAATGCAATTTGATGATCTTCTTTATTTGAAAGCCAAATAATGTCCCCTGAGAAATTTTTTAAATTAAGCTCGTTTTTAAAAGATTGATTTAATTCAGTTTTAAAGCTTGTGAGTTTAATGGATGCTTTAATTTTAGTAATTGCAGCATTAGTGATACCTGCAGTTAAATTTAAATCACCAGTGCCCGCATTGATTTTAATGGGGTAATTTACCCAGGGCGTATATGCTGCAAGATTGATATTGCCTGCTTTAATTTTAACTTCAGAGTCCCATGAATTAATATCTTCAATCTTTTTGGCATAAATATTTCCACTAAGATCAATAAATTGATTGTCACTGTTGCTGATTCTAAAATTAAGATCAAATTTATGTTTCCCAATGAGCTCAATAATGAAAGGTGTTTTGTAGCTAAAATTTAAATCTTTTAATGTGAGGACTGGTGCCTGCCTATATTCATCATGCCAATCAATCTCACCTTGTTCGATTGCTACCTTTTTTTGATTGAGGAGCCAATTCGTTAATTTATTATTGGCCGGTCCATCAATAGATATACCACCAATAAAAATTTTATTATTAGTATCACGCTTAATAAGAAGTTTAGGCATTTGCAGCCTAATTTCTGAAAGTGTTGGGCTTAAATAAAATGGACTTAACCATGAAAAGTCAGCACTAATTTCTTTGAGTGCAAGCGTTGTATTATTTTGATCGTCATAAAATACAACTTCGTTTAAGGCAATTTCTGGATTAATAAAATCCCATCGACCGTCGAGTGAATTTATCTTAATTGTTTGTCCTGTTGCTTGTGATGCGAGGACTTCAATTTTTGATTTGTAGTTATTTAAATTAGGTTTGATGTAAAACTGAAATGCAAGGCTAGAGATAACGATAAAAAGTGCGTAGGTAATGACAAATGCAATACCAATTTTTTTAACGTAAGGAAGTAATTTTTGCTTCATGGGGCTTTCTTAAACTTAAACCGCTTACGCTATTTTACTTTAAATTATTGAATTGTTTGTTTTAGTTGCTCAAGAATAGAAGGGTTATCTAGGGTTGAAATGTCAGAGGTAATTTCTTCTCCTTTGGCAAGGGAGCGAAGAAGTCTGCGCATAATTTTACCAGAGCGTGTCTTTGGTAAATTATCTCCAAATCGAATATCGTCAGGTTTAGCAATAGGGCCTATTTCTTTACCAACCCAATCTCTGAGTTGGCTTACGATCGCTTTGGCTTCATCACCTTCAGGCCTTTTGCCTTTAAGAACTACATAAGCCACGATAGATTCACCTTTAATTTCATGCGGCTTTCCTACGACCGCAGCTTCAGCCACAAGCGGATTTGATACCAATGAAGATTCAATTTCCATCGTGCCAAGCCTGTGACCTGAGACACTCAATACGTCATCAATACGACCCATAATGGTGAAATAGCCAGTCGTTTTGTCTCTAATGGCTCCGTCACCTGCTAAGTATACTTTTCCACCTAATTCTTCAGGGTAATAGCTTTTTTTATACCGTTCAGGGTCACCCCAGATAGTTCTAATCATTGAAGGCCAAGGTTTTTTAATCACTAATAATCCACCTGTACCCCAGGGCACTTCATGACCTGCCTCATCCACTATAGCCGCATCGATACCTGGGAAGGGCAAGGTGCAGGAGCCAGGGACTAGCGGTGTTGCACCTGGTAATGGCGTAATGACATGACCACCTGTTTCAGTTTGCCAAAATGTATCCGCAATCGGACAACGATGATGGCCAATTTTTTCGTAATACCACATCCATGCTTCAGGATTAATAGGCTCTCCTACCGAACCTAAAAGACGAAGACTCGATAAATTATAAGTGTCAGGGTGAGATTCTTTATTTAACTCGGAGGCTTTAATAAGAGATCTGATTGCTGTAGGCGCTGTATAAAAAATGCTGACATGATGCTTTTCTATCATCTGCCAAAAGCGGCCTGCATGTGGGAAAGTCGGAATACCTTCGTAGATCACTTGGGTAGCTCCCATCGCAAGGGGACCGTAAACAACATAAGTATGCCCTGTAATCCAACCCACATCAGCTGTACACCAATAAACATCATCCCCTTTAATATCAAAGGTCCATCGCATCGTATTCATGGCGTGCAGAAGATAGCCTGCTGAAGAATGTTGAACGCCTTTAGGTGTGCCGGTTGAGCCTGACGTATAAAGTAAAAATAGCGGATGCTCGGCATCCACATATACCGGATCACAATTTGCTGATTGATTTTTAATGAGATCGTGCCACCAGATTTCTTTAATTTTTAATTCAATGGCTTCTCTTGATTTTTTAAGCACTACAGTGCCAACAACTGATTCACAACCGCCCAAATTAAATGCTTCATCTACTGCAGCTTTGAGGGGAAGTGTTTTGCCACCTCGAAATTGAATATCTGCTGTGATAACAAGTTTAGCTTGTGCATCTTTGATGCGCTCTTGAATACTTTTTGCTGAAAAGCCGCCAAATACTACGGAATGCGTTAATCCAATTCTTGCACAAGCAAGCATTGAAACAACCGCTTCAATGCCCATGGGTAAATAAATAATAACTCTATCACCCAGATTTAAATTGAATGTTTTGAGGCCGTTTGCAAATTGACATACTTTTTCGTAAAGTTCTTTGTAAGTAACATTAGTGACATCACCATTATCAGCTTCAAAAATAATAGCAATTTTATT
>CAINIH010000016.1 GCA_903849185.1 uncultured Methylophilaceae bacterium | reverse complement strand
TTTGCCATGTGTCCCTGCGACAGCAAGCACCCATTTATCTTTTAAAATGGCTTCATAAAGCCATTGCGGTCCTGAAATATAAGGCAAGCCTTGATTCATAATTTCTTCCATCAAGGGATTGCCTCGAGAAACAACATTACCAATCACATAAAGATCTGGCTTTAATTCAGTTTGTTTTTTATCAAACCCTTCAATAAGCTCAATGCCGATGCTTTCCAATTGAGTGCTCATAGGTGGATATACATTCGTATCGCAACCCGTCACGCGATAACCAGAAGCTTTGGCAAGCGAGGCTAAGCCACCCATAAACGTTCCACAAATGCCTAAGATATGAATATGCATTTTGTTATTTTATAAATTAGGTGCTAACCATTTTTTTAAAAATTCAATCGATACATCTCGACGCTTAGCCATATCTTTTAATTGATCTTCACCAATTTTATCTACACTAAAATAATGTGCTTCTGGATGTCCAAAATAAAAACCTGACACGGAGGCAGCAGGGGTCATCGCAAATGAGTCGGTGAGCTGCATATCAATTTCATCTAATTTTAAGTGGGTAAATATTTCTTTTTTAACAGTGTGATCAGGGCAAGCAGGATAGCCAGGCGCAGGTCGGATACCTTTATAAGCTTCTTTAATGAGCGCTTCCTTGTCTAGATTTTCATCTATAGCATAGCCCCACAAATCTTTTCTGACGCGTTCATGCATGTATTCAGCAAATGCTTCGGCTAGGCGGTCTGCTAGAGATTTGAACATGATGCTACTGTAGTCATCATTCTTATTTTTAAATGTTTCTTCATATTTTTCCATGCCCAATCCGCTCGTCACGGCAAAGATACCGATGTAATCTTTGATACCTGATGATTTTGGCGCAACAAAGTCAGACAAGCATTGATTCGGTTTTTGTGTATTTTCTACTTTAGGTTTTTCAGACTGTTGTCTTAATCCATAATAAGTAAATAAAGTTTTTGTGCGTGATTCATCGGCATATATTTCAATATCATCTTCAATACTATTAGCTGGATAGAAAGCTACGACTCCATTAGCAACGAGTGCACGGTTGTTAATGAGTTTTGTGAGCATGCTTTGCGCTTCTTTAAATACTTGTGTAGCACTTTTGCCCACTATAGGGTCATTAAGTATGGCCGGATAAAAGCCGACTAAATCCCATGTTTGGAAAAATGGACTCCAATCGATATAAGGTGCTATTAAATTTAAATCGATATTTTTAAAAACACGTTTACCAATAAATTTTGGTGCGAGAGGTGTATATGTTTTATCAAATTGAAGTTTTAATTTATTAAGCCTCGCTTCTTCAATTGTTAATAATTTAATGCCTTTTTTATTCGCATGTTGCTCACGCGCTCGTGCATAATCTTTTTCAATATCACTGATGTATTGATCTTTTTGTTCTGGTGTTAAAAGTGATTGCATCACCGCTACAGATCTTGATGCATCAGGCACATAAATCACTGGCCCATCATAATGCGGTGCTATTTTAACGGCCGTATGAGCGCGAGATGTGGTGGCACCCCCAATAAGGAGCGGCATCTTTAATCCTCTAAAGTGAGGGTCGCGTTGCATTTCTTTTGCGACATGTGTCATTTCTTCTAATGACGGCGTTATGAGTCCCGACAAACCAATAATGTCGACATTTTCTTTTTTAGCCATTTCTAGGATTTCAGAACATGGCACCATCACACCCATGTTAATCACTTCAAAGTTATTGCATTGCAAGACGACTGATACAATATTTTTACCAATGTCATGCACATCACCTTTGACAGTTGCCATGAGCATTTTGCCTTTAGGTTTTGAAACAATGCCGGTTCTTTTCTCTTCTAGTTTTTTTTCTTCTTCGATAAAAGGTACTAAATGAGCGACAGCCTGCTTCATCACACGCGCTGATTTCACCACCTGTGGTAAAAACATTTTGCCTTGCGCAAATAAATCACCTACGACATTCATCCCATCCATCAAAGGACC
>CAINIH010000015.1 GCA_903849185.1 uncultured Methylophilaceae bacterium | reverse complement strand
ATTGATTTTCATGCTGGAGCGTTTTGAGTTGATCTAACATTTGCGAAGCATTTTTGTAACCCACAATTCTAAAAGTACGTAATTCGTTATGTTGTTTATCAAAAAATAATATAGCTGGTGGACCATAAAGATTGAAATGTTTTAATAAAGCTTTATGTTCAGCATTGTTTTTAGTGACATCCACCTGGAGCAGGCTGTATTCAGCTAAGTGCTCTTTGACTTTAGGATGACTAAAGGTAAGTTTTTCGTATTCTTTACAAGAGACACACCAGTCGGCATAGAAATCGAGCATGATCATTTTATTGTTACGCTGATTAAGCTCACGAGATAAATCATCAAGGCTTTGAATTTGCTTAAAAGGTAAAACAGATACGTGATTAGGCTTTGTAGTATTAGAAATATTTTCATTGTCGGTCACATTTATTTTTTGAAGTGTTAATCCAAAAAGTAAAATGGAGGCAATGAGCGTTACAAAAGCTGATAGATGCACCCAAGACATAGTCTTATATTTGAAACGACGGTTTGCAAAAAATAAATAAATAGAGAGCGCTAATAATAGAGCGCTATAAGCAATTTGATCCATATTGTCGGGGAACAGCGGGCTCATAATAAAGAGTCCCATAGCAATTAACATAAAGCCAATAAGCTCTTTAACAATAATCATCCAGTGACCGCGCTTAGGAAGCCATTGATCAGAAAAAATACCAATAAGAAGAAGCGGCATGCTCATGCCAATTGAAAGCGTAAATAAAGCTAAACCACCTAAAATAAAATCACGTGATTGATTAATGTAAATAATGGCTCCTGCAAGAGGTGGGGCAATACAAGGACTTAAAACAAGCGATGAAATTGTGCCAATAATAAACACGTTAAGATATTTTCCACCCTCAACGCGCAGAATTGAAGTTGCAATAAAATGCTCGATAAAATGAGGTAATTTAAGCGCATATAAATCAAACATAGAAAGCGCTAAAAGAATAAAAACAATACCCATGATGCCCATGAGCATCGGACTTTGTATGCTTGTCGTGATTAAATTACCTGATAATCCTGCAAAGATACCCAATAATGTATAAGTAAAAGAAACGCCGCCTACATAACTTAAGGATAGAAAAAAATCTTTTAAGCGTGTTTGATGAGAGGGGCGCTTATGCGACGCAAAAATGATACTTGATAGAATGGGAATCATCGGCAATACGCAGGGCGTGAGCGAAAGCAATAATCCTGCGATGAAAAATCCCAATAAGATAAGGCCGACATGTTGAGACTGTAATAAAAATTGCATCGTATCAACTTCTGAATTAGAGCTGATTGTTTTTGAGCCACTACTTTGAATGTTATCAAATTTAAATTCTTTTTTAATGGGAGCATAACAAAGACCCTTTGCACTGCATCCTTGATAAGTCATATTGATTTCTTTTGGAGGATGATTAGCGTCATATGGAATAGAAGCATTTAAAGTGTCATGATAAATTTCTGTTTTCCCAAAATGTGTATCTGTTTTAATTTCAGCTGCAGGTAGAAGTATTTGGCTTTGAGGCGCGTGGTCAAATTCAACTTTAAATTTGTTGCGATAAAGATAATAGTCTTTTGCAATAAAGAAAGATGCTTCAATAGATTGAGGATTTTTCTTAACTGTTAATTGAAATGCTTCATCAGGTTGCAAGAAATCATTCTTATCTTTTAAGAATAAAGATTCGTTAGCATGTGCACTATTTAAGATTAAGCCTAAAAAAAATAAACTAAGTAGAATTGCTATTTTTTTTGATAAAGAAAAAATACGGCTAAACATGAATGGCGACCTTTAATAAAAAATTTAGTGATTGGAGTTAAATCATCATAAAATCGTTCCTTAAGAATGATTGCATCAAGCTCTTAAGCACAACGATCATTTATTACATATAATTCTAGCTAAAATCATAGAATAACCTAATGCGATTACTTTTTACTATTCTTTTATTGTCCTTCCCAGTCATTGAAATATGGGGCATCTTTAAACTAAGCCATCTTTATGGATGGTGGTTTTTTCTATATATGGTTTTAGTCACTTACCTCGGTTGGCGATTGATCAAAGAAGAAAAACAATTGGTTTTTGCAAAGATTATGGGCGCGATGGGACAGGGAGGCAATCCAATTAAAGCCATGATTGGAAGTGCACGTAATTTATTCGCAGGTATCTTGTTTATTATTCCGGGTGTTATCACAGATTTTTTTGCCGTTATATTGTTGCTGATTCCCATTAAAGACAGTTCTTCTCAAAATATTCATTCATCAGAAGAAGATGTGATTGAAGGCGAATATCGCCGCGATGATGAACTTTTAAAATAATGAGTTACACCATTAAACTTTTGCCCAGCGGGCATATCTTTCAAGCAAAGCCAAGTCAAACGATTGTTGAAGCTGCGATTGATGCAGGCGTTCATTTGCCTTATGGTTGTCGAAATGGTGCATGCGGTGCATGCAAAGGTAAAGTGGTTGAGGGCAAAGTGCATTTAGAAGACTATCAATCATCGGTGATTTCAGAAGAAGAAATTAAAAATGGCATGACATTATTTTGTCGTGCAATCGCCACTGAAAATTTAACTATTGAAATTAAAGAACTCGGGATCACTAATAATATTCGACCCAAAATATTTCCTGTGCGCGTCGAAGCTTTAGAAAAGCTTACGCATGATGTCATGCTCATGAAATTAAAACTCCCAAGCACCGACAAACTTCCATTTGTCGCAGGTCAATATTTAGAATTTTTACTTAAAGATGGAAAGAGGCGTGCGTTTTCGATTGCGAGCCCCTCTCACGAATCCTCATTGCTTGAGATACACCTTAGACTTATCCCGGGCGGTGAATTTACGGAATACGTATTTAAAGAAATGAAAGAAAAATCTATTTTGCGCGTCGAAGGACCTTTTGGAAATTTCTTTTTACGCGAAGATTCTACAAAGCCTATTATTTTTGTAGCTGGCGGAACAGGTTTTGCACCTATCAAGGGCATGATTGAAGAATCAATTCAAAAGGGTATGAAACGACCCATCAAGCTTTATCGTGGCGCAAGGATATTAGAAGATTTATATATGGATGCATTATGCAAAAAATGGGCACATGAATTTCCACATATTGAATATATACCCGTATTATCTGAATCGCTTTCAGAAGATAAATGGCAAGGCCGTGAAGGTTTGGTGCATGACGCCGTATTAAAAGATTTTATAAATTTGAATGATTATCAATTGTATTGTTGTGGGGCTCCCCAGATGGTAGAAGTGGCGCATAAGGCGTTTGTGGCGCAAGGACTTCCAGAAGATGAATTTTATTCAGACGCTTTTACATTTGCAGCGCCCGTAAAAAAATAGAGAACAAACAGAAATAAAAAAAGGCGCTAAAAGCGCCTTTTTCTTTCGATACAAAAAGCTAATTACTTAGCAGCTTTAGCATCAGCAGCTGGAGCAGCAGCTGGTTTAGCAGCTGGAGCAGCTTTCTTGCCAGCTTTAGCTGGAGCAGCTTTAGCATCAGCAGCTGGTTTAGCAGCGTCAGCAGCGAAAGCGTTTAATGAAAGTGCGAATAAACCTGCAACTAATGAAGCGAATAACTTAGACATGTAATTTCCTTAAATATTAAATTAAACAAAATATGTATCAAATTGTAACAAAGTGACACACATCAACCGTGTATAAAGCACGATTTGACGCGCATTATACATGAGCCATAATTTTTATCTACAAAAATACGACTTAGTGATAAAGACTTAAATTTTGTGAAAAAGTTCCAAGATGTTGATGGGACTAAAAAAAAGAACTTTTTAAGTAAAACGACTTTGTAATATAGCGTTGTATAGATCAACCATAGTTTGCTTTATAGCTTCTATCGCAAAATTAATAGCATCAAAAAATTGTGTAATCTGTCCTAAAAGCGAAGCGAAGGCTTCATGCTCAAAGAAAATATCTAGGCCTAATCCCAAACCAAAACACACGAAGACAATGAAAGATTGAATCATTAAATGATGAGGTAATTCTTTAATAAAGGGATTGTTTCTTTTGCCTATTTTTTTAAATTTAAAATTTTTGAAATGAAAAAGATAATAACTTAGAGTTTGAAATGTGATGATCGGCAAGAGCCAAAGGTAATTCAAGGTATTAAGACCGACTAGAATAGACAGAATAATACCTAAGAGCAATCCAAGCTTTCCAATAAATTTCATATGAGGCATGGTGAATTAAAGATTCGTTAATTTAGCATTTGAGTTGTGTCGCACAATCCAGAATACGCAGCTTAATTAGGATATTCAAAATTTGCAGCGATAATTTTTTTTATAAAAAATTAATGATCGATTGTTTCTAGAAGTTTTTTCATCATTGATTGATCAGAAGGCTCATCCGACGCAAAAGTCATAAAAGATTCTCTTTCAAGTACATTCACCATCCTTGGATGATTTACGATAAAAAGAACATCTTTTAAAAAATTCATATCCTTTAAGCGGCTTAAACGAACAAATTCCTTACATGCTTCCGAGCTTGTAATAAGGATTGCTGAAATATGAATTTTTTCTGAAAAAGCTTTAAGTAAATCTAAATTGTTTTGAGGAAAAGTGCGCGTATAGCATTCCGCATAGGTGACTTCAGCGCCTCGCGCCCTTAATGTTTCCGCTAAAGTTTCTCGGCCACCTTCACCTCTAAAAATTACAATTTTTTTACCTTTAATATCATTCATTTCTTTGGTAGCAAGTAAACCTTCGCTATCAAAGTTTTCATCCGGAATAAGCACATGATTTACATCAAATAATTTAAGTGCTTTTTGAGTAGAGGGTCCAATGGCAGCAAATTGTGTTGATTTAGGTAATGTGTGAAATGCATGTTTTACTGCTGGCATACCAAACTGGACTGCATTCGAGCTAATAAAAATAGCCCAATCATAATCATCCAATTTTAAAACGATATTTTGAAAAGTTTCATTTTGACTTTTTGATTTGATTTCAAGCAATGGAAATTCGATAGGATGTCCTTGATGATCATTGACTAAAGTTTTAATTTCGCCTGTTTGATGAGAAGGCCTTGTAATTACAATGCCCGTTTGATGGAGTTCTTTTTTACTCATACAGCAAGACTCGCTAAGATTTTATCCGCGCCTTGATCAAGAAGCTGTTTAGCAAGTTTTTCACCAAGTTTTTCAGCGTCTTCAATTGGGCCTTCAACTTTATCTTTAATCATTTCTTTTCCATCCATAGAAGCTACAAAGCCTTGTAGTTTAAGTATTTTATTTTCAATAATGGCATGTGCACCTAAAGGTACGCTGCAACTGCCACCCAAAGTTCGACTCATCGCTCTTTCAGCCAAAACACAGTGAGCCGATTCAGGATGATGAAGTGGCTTTAATAGCTCAACAAGATCAGAGCGTACTTTTAATATTTCAATAGCAAGGGCGCCTTGCCCTACAGCAGGAATTGAATTTTCAGGGGACATGTATTGTCGGATTCGTGTTTTTAATTTAAGTCGAATGAGTCCAGCTGCTGCCAATATAATCCCTTGGTATTGTTTTTTATCGAGCTTTCTTAAGCGAGTTTGTAAATTGCCTCTTAATGGTTCAATCACAAGATCAGGGAATCGACGTTGTAATTGACTTTGTCGGCGAAGACTCGAAGTCCCTACAATACTTCCTGGGGGTAACATTTCAAGCGCCCCAAAATCATTGGAAATAAATGCATCCCTTGCATCTTCTCGCTTTCCAATGGCAGCAATCATAAATTCATCACTTAAATGCATGGGCAAGTCTTTAAGTGAATGCACTGCAATGTCAGCTTCTTTATTTTGTAATGCAACCTCAAGTTCTTTAATAAAGAGACCTTTACCACCAATTTTGGAGAGTGACTTATTAAGCGTTTTATCACCTTGGGTTGTCATGCCGAGAATGCTCACTTCTAATCTTGGATATAAAGATAAAAGTTGAGACTTAATATATTCGGCTTGCCAAATCGCAAGCTCACTTTCGCGTGTTTCGATGGTTATGTGTGTAGGCTGGGTCATAGTTGAAATTAAAACGAATGATTCATTTTATCATAAGCTAGGCCATTGAAAATTTAGAAAATCATAAGCTTTAGCATATACTTTCACTTATGGCTAAAAAAGATACCAAAAAAGCGAATTGGTCAGGCAGATTTAATGAGCCTGTGACGGAGCTCGTCAAAAGATTTACAGCTTCTATAGGTTTTGACCAAAAACTAGGTCTTTATGATATCGAAGGCTCAATGGCTCATGCCGAGATGTTAGCTGCACAAAAAATTATTACGCAAAAAGATTTAAAAGCAATTCAAAGTGGTTTACAAAATATTCAAAAAGAAATATTAGCAGGCACTTTTAAATGGTCATTAGATTTAGAAGATGTACATTTGAATATTGAAAAAAGACTGACGGATAAAATTGGCGAGGCTGGTAAAAAATTACATACAGGTAGATCTAGAAATGATCAGGTCGCAACTGATTTGAGATTATGGTTAAGAGCGATTACAGATGAAACGATTCAAAAAATTAGAATACTTCAGTTATCTATCGTTCAGTTAGCAGATAAGCACCAAAAAACAATCATGCCTGGATTTACTCATCTTCAAGTGGCACAGCCTGTGACTTTCGGCCATCACTTGATGGCTTATTATGAAATGTTACAAAGAGACCTTACAAGATTTGAAGATGCTAGAAAAAGAATGAATCAGTTGCCTTTAGGTGCGGCAGCACTTGCAGGTACAAGCTATCCCATCGATAGAAATAAAGTTGCTAAAAAACTTAAATTTGATGGTGTATGTGAAAACTCTTTAGATGCAGTTTCAGATAGAGATTTTGCAATTGAATTTACTTTTGCAGCATCTTTACTTATGACGCACTTATCAAGATTTTCAGAAGAGCTCATTATGTGGTCGAGCCCAATGTTTGGATTTGTAGAAATTGCTGATAGGTTCTGTACCGGTTCATCCATCATGCCGCAGAAAAAGAATCCAGACGTGCCTGAGTTAGTCAGAGGCAAAACAGGGAGAGTGACAGGTCATTTGATGGGCCTTCTTATGCTGATGAAAGCGCAGCCTCTTGCTTACAATAAAGATAATCAAGAAGACAAAGAGCCTCTTTTTGATACCGCTAATACCATTTTAGATGTGCTGACCATTTATGCAGATATGCTAAAAGGCATCACAGTCCATGAAAAAAATATGAAAGAAGCGACCTTAAAAGGTTATGCAACCGCAACAGACTTAGCAGATTATCTTGTGATTAAAGGTGTGGCATTTAGAGATGCACATGAAATTGTTGCAAAAGCTGTGAATGCGGCTATTAAAAAGAAATGTGATTTATCAGAACTTAAACTAGATGAATTGAAAAAATTTAGTAAGATGATTTCAAATGACGTATATAGCCACCTCACCCTTGAGGGTTCAATCAAGTCTAGAAATCATATTGGCGGCACATCTTTTGATCAAGTGAAAAAATCAATTGATAAAGCTAAAAAAGCATTAAAGAAATAAATTTCGCTTTATTTTAAGTGTAAATTTAATACACGATAAATTTCATTGAAATGTTTGTCAGTCAACCAAGGACTATTTGAAATAATCATAGTGTTTGCCGCAAATTGTTTTCCTGCAGGCACATTGGTTTTTTTAAAGTAAGGTTTCAAATAATCATAATTTGAAATTTCTTCAATAAAAAGTCTTCCAACACCTAAAGATTTCGACCACAACGCTGCAGTCATTTGATCGCGTATTTTCTGATTGGGCATCATAAGTAAGATAAAAGGCCATGTTTCTTTAGGTTCTTTAGTTTTAAGTACTTTTAAACCTTTAATCCTTTCTAATTTTCTTAATCTAGATAAAGCTTTTTCTCGATTCGAATTTAAAAAATCATTTAAACGATTCAAAGCATTAGAGCCTATGTATTTTCGATAACGACTCACACGATGTATAGGAAATTTAAAACTACAATTGTCTCCAGCAGCTTTAATAAAATCAGATTTTTTTAAATGATGTCTTAAGGGTATGCCAAATACAAAACGTAATAAACTTGGACGATAAAAAATATAATAAAAAATGAGCTCAAGAAGACGTTTTGTTTCCATGAGGTAATTTGTTGGAACAATCAAAGCGCTCATTTTTTGAATATGAGCAAATAATGGTTTATTTTTAGCAACAATAACGCCACCTGCAAAAATACTTAAACCCTTACCCACACCTAAACTAAATATACCTATATCACCCAATAAACCAACGGATTGTTTTTTTGTTCTAGCGCCAAGTGCTTGTGCGCCATCTTCAATAACAAAGGCACCATATTTTTTTGCAAGAGGAAGTATTTTTTTAACATCAGCAATTTTCCCAGCTAAATGTGTCGGAATAATCGCTAAGATATCGTCATTTAAAATAGATTCGAGTTTTTTTAAATTAAAATCAAAATGTTCTTTATTCGAATCACATACAACAGGCATCAGTCCGCAATGAATGATGGCGATAGGCACCCAAGGACATGTGTAGGCGCTGATGATAACTTTTTTCTTAGGACTTAAATTTTTAAGCGAAGTAAGTGCAACCACAAGCGCTGAAGTTGCTGAACACTCAATCTGTACATTATGAGTTCCAATAAATTGAGATAATTTTTCTTCTAGAGAATGGGCGCTTGGAAAAAAATCGCTGAGATGAAGAGGTAAGCCCGCAGTAGGGGGCACTTCATAATGAAAAAAGTTCATAGACTATTGAACCTGAGTTTGCCAACCACCACCCAATGATTTAAATAATTCAACACTTGCCATCAATCTTAATTGTCTTTTTTGAATATATGCAATTGAAGCATCATTGTAAACGCTTTGTGCATCAAGATATTCCAAGTAACTTGAATAACCAGCTTTATAACGATTAGATGCAATATCCATAGCTTTTTTGGCTGCATCTTGTGTCAGCTTCAAATCGTTTTCTTGTTCGGTATATTCTTTTAAAGAAACGAGTGCATTATTTACTTCTTTAAAAGCATTTTGTATAGAAGATTCATAGTAGCTAAGCGCTTCTTTTTGTTTAGCTGTGGCTTGATCTATTTTAGAGCGCACACGACCTGAATCAAAAATAGGCAATGACAGCCCTAAGCCACCGCCCCAAATATCTGAACCTGATTTATTTAAATTATTTAAAGCTGCACTTTCTGCTCCAAAATTGGCGGTGAGAGAAATAGTTGGAAAGAGTGCGGCTTTAGCTACACCAATATTTGCATTCGCAGCAATCATCATTTGTTCCGCTTCTCTTACATCAGGACGAGATTCTAAGAGAGAGGAAGGAAGTCCAGAGGGCGGTGTTGGCGGTGTAATAAGTGCGTCAATAGCAACATCGGGAATCACTAAATTCATGTCCCCGGAAAGAACACTCAATTGGTTAAATATAATTTCACGTTGACGAATAAGATCGCTTAATTGGGCTGATAAATTATTAAATGCAGCTTCGGCTTGATGCACATCAAGCGCAGATACAAGACCACCCTCTAAACGTTTTTTTGTGAGGGCTAAGTTTTCTTCACGATATTTCACATTGGCTTTGAGCGCTAAGATTTGTGAATCAATACTTCGTAATAATAAGTAATTGCTTGCGAGAAGACTTTGAAGGGTTAGTACGACCGTATCTTTTGAAAATTGAGAAGCAAGATACTCAGCACGCGCAGACTCTTTTGCTCTTCTTAATTTTCCCCAGAAATCAAGCTCAAAAGAAGTGCCTAAGCTAACAAGATAGTCTTTTCGAATGGGTTTTGGGTTGGCTATAGCTCCAGTCGTTGTTGATTTTGTTCGACTTGCTTGAGAAGTTAAATCTACTTCAGGTAAAAGTGCTGCACCTACTTCTTTTAAATACGCATCTGATTCTTCTAAGCGTGCGATGGCGGCATTGATATCCGTATTTTTTATTAAGGCTTTATCCATTAATTCATTAAGTACCGGATCTTGATAGAGCTTCCACCAATTATTTAAATCTGTGACAACATTTTCTTTGTCGGGCTCTTGATGATAAGCATTAGGTAAATTGATTTCTGGACGCTTGTAGTCAGGACCAATTAATGTACAACTAATAAGATTTAAAAGAATAAAAAAGGATACAAAACGTTTCATCATTTTATTTTTTTTCCTCATCAATATGACCATGATGACGAATATGATGACCACTCAGCCATACAAAGAAGAGTGGAATAAAAATAGTCGCAATAAAGGTTGCTAAAATCATACCGCCAAATACACCAGTACCCATTGATTGGCGTGCGGCGGCTCCAGCTCCTGTCGCGACGACGAGAGGCACAATACCAAAAACGAATGCCATAGATGTCATGACAATCGGCCTAAATCGAAGTCGAGCAGCTTCAATAGCAGCTTCCATGATGGGCATGCCCTCTTCCATTTTTTGACTTGCGAATTCT
>CAINIH010000014.1 GCA_903849185.1 uncultured Methylophilaceae bacterium | reverse complement strand
ACTCTTTTTATTTTAGATATACTGGTGGACACCATTTGTATTACACTGAATCTGCAACAGACACAGTAATTTTGCAGGGAGTTGACGTAGTTTAGATTGAAAACAGACCTGACAAGAAGGACGACTGCTTTTTGGTAAAAATTTAATTTCTAATCCTATCTTAAATTAAATTCTAAATATTTCCAAAAATAACTGTGCAGATAAAAATCTTAACTAGACTTAATGAGTTAATTTAATTAATAGATACATGGTGTCGGTGGTGAATATTGGGTTCTTTGTTCTGAAGACGGAACTTGCCCTGAAAATTGGAAAAGCTTAATTTCTATAGACACTAAAGACGATTTTGGTGGGTGCCCACAACCTCCAGCCGAAGAGACTCCTGACGCACCCAAGGATAAAACAATGGAGGAAAAGACAGTCATAGAAATTCAGCCATATTTCATTCAGCCCCAACCAGCAGAGGACTGCAAATACGATTTTAACTATAAATACCACGGCATAAATTGGAAATGCAACTGTCAAGAAGGCCTCAAACAGAGTCCCATAAACTTGCCCGTTAGAGAAGCTCTTTACCAGGCTAAGTTTGTTTAAAACTATTTACATTATAAATGATAATTTAAGAAATATGGTCCATTTCGCATACAACTATCTTGAAGCCAAAGATTTATAAGTGGTGTATGACCGGAACATCATCCGCATTCGAGCAGTGAAGGGCAAAAACTTCGGAACCGCGACGCTGCCAGGACCTATGAACGGAAGGTTCCTCGCTTACGAAATTGAGATCCACACTCCGGCCGAGCATTTTAAGAGCGGCAGGACTTACGATATGGAAATCACGGTCAAGCATAAGTGCATTGATGGAGATTTCAGATACCAGTTGAACCTCGCATTTTTGTACCGAAAAGAGTCAGGCGAGACCAAACCTGTGTTCCAAAAAATCGATCTCATGAATCTGCCGAATCCCTCATCCAATGAAGGAAGCGATATTATAACAGATAAATTGCACCCGTTCAATTTCATGTTTGATGAAGAAGCGGATATTGTGAGCAACACTCCTTTTAACTACTTCATTTACGAGGGGTCGAATACGTCGCCACCCTGTGAAGAGTTCGTCTATTGGATAATTCCGGAGGAGACTTTCAAAATTTCGTCCACCGTAATTAGCATGTTTATGGACTCTTTACTTGACCCAAAGAGTGAAGATCCTAATCCAGTAAATACTGGCAATAACAGGTTTATTTATGATCTAATTTTAGGGTTGTCATGAAACTCGGAAAGAGATTCATTGAATTTTATGATCTTTCTGCAAACTTTATCATCAAACCAAAAGTTTAAAAATATGATGCCCCAGATCTTAAGTCCCATTATGAAAGAATCGAAGTTCAGGAACCCTTCTATTTCTATGTTAAAAAAAATGAACCATCGGATTTAGAAGGTGCATTGGTCGTTGGAAATGATGAAATTATCAAAATGGGCATTGATCCAAAATACCCTGATGGAAAAAAGTTAGATGT
>CAINIH010000013.1 GCA_903849185.1 uncultured Methylophilaceae bacterium | reverse complement strand
CATTAAAACGATTTGGACCTAAAGATCCATATGCCAGATTTACGCAAGAAAAATTAGAAGCGCTTGGAGTGTAATCGCTTGAAATTTTTTAAATTTCTTTTTCTTGTTCTTTTATCTTTTGCCTTAGGTGCTTGTGGACCCGTTAAAGATTTTAAAGATCAAATTACGGAGCGTATTGTGGGCCAAGATCCGATTGACCCGCCGGCAGATTTAAAGGAATTCAAAGCTAAACTTAATCCAAAAATTTTATGGTCACTAAAGTTAGGCGGTAGTGAAACGTTTGAATTTTCACCTGGCATCATTGGTGATGAAGCATATGCAGCTTCTTCTGACGGAAGTCTCGCTAAAATAGATTTAAAGACGGGTAAAATGCTCTGGAAAATTAATACCGGTGAAAAATTATCGGGCGGTGTAGGTGTGGGTGTGAATGAAGTGACAGTCGGCACATCAAACGGCTTTCTTATGGCTTATGATTTAAATGCTAAATTGCTTTGGAAAACGAGACTATCGAGTCAATTATTAAGTGCGCCGACGATCCATGAAGGTTTAGTAATAGTCAGAACATCAGACAATCTTATTCATGGAGTGAATGTCAAAGACGGATTGAAGAAATGGACTTTTTCAAGAGCAGGGCCACCTTTAAGTTTACGTTCAAGTGTGGGTGTCGTCGCAAGTGACGGTGTGATTTATGCAGGCTTTCCAGGGGGCAAACTCGCCGCACTTCGAGAAGATAACGGAACGCTTCTATGGGAAATTACAGTCGCACAACCTAAAGGGGTCACTGAAATTGAACGAGCGTCGGATGTCACAAGTTCGCCCGTGATTGATGGACTCAATATTTATACCGTGGCTTATCAAGGAAAAATTTCAGCAGTCGATCGCGTGAATGCTAGAACATTATGGAGTCGAGATATTTCAAGTTACACCGGTATCAGTATCGATGGGGCAAGGATTTATTTATCGCACACAGGCGGTGCCGTTTACTCTTTAGCGATTGAATCAGGTAAAACATATTGGCGCCAAGGAGACCTCTTAAACCGCAAGCTCACAACTCCCTTAGGCATGGGCGATTATGTGGCTGTTGGAGACTTGGAAGGTTATATCCATATCTTAGATAAAGAAACGGGTCAATTTTTAGGTCGTATGCGTTTAGATGATGAACCTGTCATGCGCCGACTCGTTGAATTTGAAACAGGTAAATTCTTAGCACAAACACGTAATGGCGGAATCTACGCCATCGCTATTCAATAATTATGTTACCCACCATCGCACTTGTTGGCCGGCCTAATGTCGGTAAATCGACTTTATTTAATCGCTTAACTAAATCTAGTGATGCACTTGTGGCTGACCTTCCAGGATTGACGCGTGATCGTCATTATGGACGAGGACTGGGTGGTGATATGCCTTATATCGTGATCGATACAGGTGGCTTTGAGCCATTAATTGAAAGAGGCATTCAAAAAGAAATGGCAAAACAAACGCTACTTGCCATTGATGAAGCTGACATTATTTTTTTTATTGTGGACGGTAGACAAGGTGTCACACCACATGATCGTGTGATTGCAGATTTGCTCAGAAAGATGAATCGCAATATTTATTTGTTAGTCAATAAAACAGAAGGCATGCAAAGAGGGATCGCAACTGCTGAATTTTTTGAATTAGGTTTAGGTGATCCTTTAGGTATTTCATCTGCACATGGTGAAGGTGTGCGTGACATAATTCAAATGGCATTAGAGCCTTTCAAAAAAGAAGAGATTGAATTAGATGAAACCACTCAAAAAATTCCAAAAATTGCAATCGTAGGGCGTCCCAATGTCGGTAAATCAACGCTCGTCAATGCATTCTTAGGTGAAGATCGTGTCATTGCTTTTGATGAACCAGGCACCACGCGTGATTCCATTCAAATTGATATTGAACGCAATAATAAAAATTACACATTGATTGATACAGCGGGTATTCGTAAAAAAGGTAAAGTATTTGAAGCGGTTGAAAAATTTTCTGTCATTAAAACTTTGCAAGCGATCGAAGAAGCTAATGTGGCTATTTTAGTTGTCGATGCAGAAGAAGGTATTACCGAACAAGATGCGCATGTGGGTGCATATATCTTAGATGCGGGACGAGCACTCGTGGTGGCAATTAACAAATGGGATCGCTTAAAAGAGGATGAACGAGACATTGTGAAACAAGATATTCAGAGAAAACTTCAGTTTTTAAAATTTGCTGAGTTTCAATATGTTTCAGCGCTCAAGAAAAAAGGCCTCACTGAAATTTTAAAATCAGTGGATGAAGCTTACCGTGGTGCATTTATTAAAATGTCCACACCTAAGTTGACACGCGCTCTCATTGACACCTTACAACAGCATCAACCACCCATCTCTAAAGGCATTCGTCCAAAATTACGTTATGCCCATCAAGGCGGGTCTAATCCACCTGTGATTGTGATTCATGGTAATCATGTGAATGCGATTAAAGATAGTTATATGCGTTTTTTAGAAGGCGCTTTTAGACAAGCCTTCCAGATTATTGGCACACCCTTAAGAGTGCAGTTTAAGCAAGGCGATAACCCTTACCTTGATGAAGAAAAAAGAAAACCTAAAGAAGGTGTGGTATCGATGCGTCGACGTAAAAATGCGTTACGCAAAAAATTGACTGAAAAAAATAAATTAGAAGCGAAGAAACGTTAATCAAAATCCCAGAATTTCCACCAGTCTTTTTTCTTGGTATCTTTGCCTTTAGTGAACATAGAACTATTTGGATAGTTTTGTTTTAAGATTCTTAAATTATCTTCTTTGAGATCATTCATATCTAGATTGTCATAAGCGCTGATCATAATCACAAGCGCTTCTTCAACGAAATTAGAATCAGGGTAAGTTTCAATCACATATTTAGCGCGGTTTAAAGCTGCGACATAAGCTTTCACTTTCATGTAATGACGAGCCACATGAAGTTCATGATCTGCCAATTTATTTTTCAAATAAATCATGCGTTCTGTAGCATCTTTGCCGTAACGTGTATCAGGATAGAGTGTGAGTAAGTCTTTAAAGGCAAGAAAGGATTGTGTCAGTATTTTAGGATCGCGATCACTGATATCTTGGAAAGTCGCTTTTTCGATTAAACCGCGTTGTTTAAAGTAAGCCACGCCTTTTAAGTAATAAGCGTAATCGAGATTGGGGTGATTAGGATGTAATTTGATAAAGCGCTCAACAGTCGATACACATTGTGCTGCATCTTCTTTTTTATAATAGGCGTAAGCCATATCAAGCTGCGCTTGCGCCGCATATTTACCATTAGGAAAACGTGACTCTAATTTTTTTAAATAACCAATCGCTTTTTCATAGTCTTTATCGGCTAGTTTTTCAGAGGCAAGTGCATAAATTCTGTCGGCTGACATGCCTTTCGTATCATCAAGCTCGGTCGGCGGTCCAAAAATGGCACAAGACCCAAGAAAAAGCATCATAATAACGACTGAGAGAATACGCATACGTACCTTTAACTATAAAAATATACAAAGAATTATAGCATTATGAATCATGATGAAAGATTATTGGTGGTCCCAGAAAGTCACGCCGGCTTAAGGGTGGATGTCGCATTACAACAACTCTTGCCTGAATTTTCGCGCTCAAAATTGCAAGAATGGATTAAAGATGAATTCGTGTTGGTGAATGAGTCCCATGTGTCTTCGAAACATAAAGTTTATGCAGGTGATGAAATTAAAGTGATCGTCCAACAAAATCCAGAAAATAACGCATTTTTACCAGAAGCTATTCCACTTGATATTATTTTTGAAGATGAGACCTTGCTTGTCATTAATAAACCGGCAGGTATGGTCGTGCATCCTGCCGTAGGTAATTGGTCGGGCACACTTCTTAATGCGCTTCTTCATCATGTACCAGATATTGCACATGTCCCTCGCTGCGGCATTGTTCATCGATTAGATAAAGAAACCAGCGGGCTTTTAGT
>CAINIH010000012.1 GCA_903849185.1 uncultured Methylophilaceae bacterium | reverse complement strand
TGACCTCTAATGGATTAAATCTGTAATTAAGCTAGCTAGTGTTACGGGCAATTTATTTTGGGATTTAGAACTAACTTGAATGTTTTGAAAAAACTATGAAAATCATTATAGCAATATCTTCAATTAAATCAATAACACCTAAGACCTCTGTTTAGTAAGGCCTTAGGCTGTTTAATAGTTGTTTATTTTCAATAAGTTAAGTACGAAGACACTTTAACTAGTTTTTGAGATATTCAAAGACCTTAACAACTTTAGTGACTTTGTTTGTATTTTTTGCGATTTCTTCAGCTTCCTTAGCTTCTTTTTCGCTCAAGATACCCATGAGGTAGACCACCTTATTTTCAGTCACGACTTTGACATAGAAGGGCGAGACTTTATTTTCTTTAAAAAAGCGCGCCTTCACATTAGAAGTAATTAGAGTATCTTCACCTCTTGCTGATAAAGAATTTACAGGTCCAATCGTGAGATCATTCATCACAGATTTAACATTAGCCAAAGCTTTAATCTGATCACTAATTTTTGATTTAATTTCTTCACTAGGTACCTGACCCAACACAAGCACATGACCGTTATAACTTGTGACATTGGTATGGATATCACCTTGAAGTTTTTGAATGCCTGCAAATGCTTTTAATTCAATATTAGAGTCTTCAAGAATGACACCTGGCGTTCTGCGATCTGCAGCTGTATCAATACCTACAGCACCTCCGCCAATAATGGCAGCTGGGCAACCGAAGAGTTGTAATAAGATGAATGAAATAAAAAGTAATTTGATATGTTTAAGCATGTTTTCCTCTAAACTTTTATTAACATAGCATTGATATGTGACAAAATGATTATATCTCTTTTAAAGAGGTCTTGAGTGAGCGACTTAAAAGAGCTTTTTTGAGCGCTTTAAAAATAATTGGGCCGTTAATGATGAGTGGAAAATTGTATGTGGTAGCGACCCCTATAGGCAATTTAAATGACATCACCTATAGAGCACTTGAAACTTTCAAATCAGTAGATCTCATTGCCTCTGAAGATACAAGACATACCCAAGGTCTTTTGTCCCATTTCTCTATTGAAAAAAAACAATTTGCGGTGTATCAACACAATGAAAAAGCATCCGCACAAAAAATCATTGAATACTTAAAAGACGGAAAACATATTGCATTAGTGTCAGATGCGGGGACCCCTAATATAAGTGATCCCGGAGGTCTCATTGTGAAAGAGGTTGCGGCAGCGGGTTTTGAAATTATTCCGATCCCAGGTGTTTCTGCGGTTACAGCGGCTTATTCTGTTTCAGGGATGGAATATACAAGCTTTCATTTTTATGGGTTTTTACCGACAACTAGCAGCCAAAGAATGAAAGTATTTGAAAGTCTTCAAGAGCAATCATGTCCTATGATTTTTTATGAGGCACCCCACCGTATCATTAAAACTTTAAACGATATGGCTGAGTTTTTTGGTAATCAACATGAGATTGTCGTGGCGCGTGAACTTACTAAAACATTTGAAAGCATTTATCGAGGTGAAATTTCAAAAGTTAGAGAAACGATTGAAAGCGATAGCAATTTTCAAAAAGGTGAGTTTGTGATTCTAGTTTCTCCCATTCGCCATGAAAAAAAAGAATTACTGACCGAAGATCAGCATAGAATATTAAAAATATTACTCAATCATATGCCCACCAATGCGGCAGTGAAGTTAGGTGTGGAAATATTAAACATCAACAAAAATTATTTATATGACGAAGCTTTGAAAATAAAAAAAGATGACTAAAACTTTAACGATTACAAGCCCTGATGATTTTCATGTGCACTTAAGAGATGATGCATTGATGGCGTCAGTGGTGCCTTATACCGCAAAGCAATTTAAAAGAGCGCTTGTGATGCCTAATTTAAAAGTGCCGATTACAACAGTAGACCAAGCGATTCAATATGAATTTAGAATTAAAAAATCTTTAAAAAGTGATAGTCATTTTCAACCTCTGATGACTTTATATCTTACAGATAAAACTTCACTCGATGAAATTAAAAAAATTCCTGAACATAAACAAATTGTAGGTATTAAATATTATCCAGCAGGTGCTACAACCAATTCAGATTCGGGCGTTAAAAATATTGATGATCGTTATGATGTTTTTGAGCTCATGGAGAAATTGGATGTACCGCTTTTACTTCATGGTGAAGTGGTAGATCCAGCGATTGATATTTTTGATCGAGAAAAAATATTCATTGATCAACATTTATTAAAATTACACAAAACATTTCCTAATTTAAGAATTGTGTTGGAACATATCACCACAAAAGATGCCGCTGATTTTATTTTAAGTAGCTCTAAAAAAGTAGCAGCTACGATTACACCGCAACATCTTCTATTAAACAGAAATCATATGTTTTTAGGTGGCATCAATCCTCATCATTATTGCTTGCCTGTGTTGAAAAGAGAAACACATCGACAAGCACTTTTAAATGCAGTGTCATCTGGCAATACAAAATTCTTTTTAGGTACCGATAGTGCGCCTCACTTAAAATCGACAAAAGAAAATGCCTGTGGTTGCGCAGGTATTTTTTCTGCAGCAAGTGCTATTGAGCTTTATGCTGCAGTCTTTGATGAGTTAAATGTACTAGATAAACTAGAAGGTTTTGCAAGTTTTTATGGCGCTGATTTCTACGGATTGGAAAGAAATAAATCATCAATCAATTTAATCAAAGAAGATTGGGTTATTCCTGAAAAAATTACTGTGGGTGACGAAGCAATTATTCCGCTATATGCTGGAAGAAAAATTTCTTGGCGATTAATATAGTTTTTTATTATGAAATCGATTGCCATCATTGACGTTAATAACTTCTATGTCAGCTGTGAAAGAGTATTTAACCCTAAGCTAGAAAATAAACCTGTTGTAGTATTAAGTAACAATGATGGATGTGCTATTTCTCGTTCAAATGAAGCTAAAGCACTTGGTATTAAAATGGGAACACCTTGGTTTAAGTTTAAAGAGTTTGCTAAGCAAGAAAACGTCACAGCACTCTCGTCTAACTACACACTTTATTTAGATATGAGTCATCGTGTGATGACACTACTCTCCAAATTCAGTCCTGATCAAGAAATCTATTCTATCGATGAATCATTCTTAGACTTAACGACATTTAAATCTAAAGACCTTATTAAGTATGGTCAGCAAATTAAAACCAAGATAAAACAATGGACAGGGCTTCCTGTATCTATTGGCATAGGATCTACTAAAACTTTATCTAAGTTAGCCAATCATATTGCAAAGAAAAATCCTTCATTTAAAGGCGTATGTAATTTAAATGCCATGGATCAAGATACGCTTGAAACTTGGATGAGTCATATTCCAGTGAATGAAGTATGGGGTGTAGGAAGATCATTAGCACCTAAACTTAATCAACTTGGAATTAAAACTGTTTTAGATTTAAAGAATGCTGAACCAGACTATATACGCCAACAATTTAGTATCGTCCTTGAAAAAACGGTGCGTGAATTGAATGGTGTGATGTGTATGGAATTAAAGGATGTAGAAGATCCTAATAAAGAAATTATGGTGTCTCGTTCTTTCGGTAGACGAGTCAAAGACAAACAAGAGCTCATTGAAGCTATCACTTCATATACAAGTCGAGCGGCTGAAAGAATGAGAAAACAAGAGTCAGTTGCTACCTCTTTATATGTTTATATCAGAACAAGCTCACATGATGATAAGAAACAGTATGCGAACGGAGTTAATGTTCCATTATTTCAACCGAGTGATGATTCCATGGTATTAACCAATGCCGCTTTATTGGGATTGGATTACATTTACCGTGATGGTTATGACTATCAAAAAGCAGGGATTACGCTTTGTAATTTAACTTCTAAACATAAAATGCAAGGTAATTTATTTAACAACACAATTTCTCATTCACGCATGAAAATTATGGACACCATCAATCAAAGATGGAAAGGTAAATTAAAGTTAGGTAGTGAAGGTGTCACAAAAGAATGGGAAATGAAGGCTCAATTCAAATCAAGAAATTACACGACAAATTGGGATCAGTTAATGATTGCGAATTAAGTCAGCGAAAAACTCAACTAGAACTCTTCTTCAGTAAGATCCATTAACTTAGAACATTTAATATTTAATGCTTTAGATAATTTAAAAACTGTTTCAATTGAAGCAGTTTTTTTACCAAACTCAAGCTCACTGACATAAGCTCTAGCGAGATCCGCCTGAAGCGAAAGTTCTTCTTGAGTAAGTTTTTTCTTCAGTCGAATTTTCTTTAAAGCAATTCCAAAAGCACGAGTTTTTGTCATGACCAAATTTTATGTGACAACTATAGACGAAGTCTTCCATCTATAGACTACACCTAGGGTTTGGGGCTTAACATTAACAAGCCTTTCAAAGCAATTTGTAAACTTTTGACAGCAAAAAAAGTTCACTCATGGGATGTGTTAAAATTTGCGTGAAGCTGACTAGACAGTCGCTGCTTGTTAACTCAAGGAGAGGAAAGTCCGGGCTCCATAGAGCGGAGTGACGGCTAACGGCCGTACGTTGCGAAACGAGGAATAGGGCCACAGAGACGAGCGTATTTAGTTACGGTGAAAC
>CAINIH010000011.1 GCA_903849185.1 uncultured Methylophilaceae bacterium | reverse complement strand
TTGATTTTTTAAAGCTTTGTATTAATAGCCTAAAAAAAAATTCTCGCTATAAACATCAAATTATTCTTCACATCAATGAAGGTAATGATGGAACTTTGGCTTGGGCAAAGAAAAATGGATTTGATTTTTCATATTCAAAAGAAAATATAGGCATCTGTTACGCTTTAAATGCATCAAGTTCATTGGTGAATTCTGATTATATTGTGTATTTTAATGATGATATGTACGCCTGCCCTGATTGGGATTATTGGCTTTTTAAAGAGGTTGAATTGCAAAAATCGGATTACTTTTTTCTTTCATCAACTATGATTGAACCATTGAATACAAATAATTCATGTGCAATTGCGCCTCAAGATTTCGGCGACCATCCAAATCATTTTGAAGAAAAAAAACTTCTCGATACTTTTAGAAGCTTTAAAAAAGTTGATTGGACTGGCGCTACTTGGCCACCCAATTTAGTTCCTAAAAAGTTATGGGACCTCGTAGGTGGCTATAGCACAGAATTTTCACCAGGTATGTATTCTGATCCAGACTTTTCAATGAAGCTATGGAATGCAGGTGTAAGAAATTTCAAAGGTGTAGGCAAAAGTCGCATTTATCACTTTATGTCAAAATCGACCAAGAAATTAAATTTCAAAAAATTTGATGGAAGAAAAATTTTCTTTCAGAAATGGGGCATTAGTTCAAATATATTTACAACTCATTATCTTAAGCGCGGAAGTAAATGGTTAGGCCACTTACCTGAACCAAACATTAATTTCTTTATTCGGATTAAGATTTTTTTAACTCAAATTAAATTGTTATTTCGCTAATTATAATGGTCAATAAAAAAGAGAAGATATTAGCTATTCAATTTCAATATCTTGGTGATGTAATTTTTTTACTTCCAGCTCTTAAAGCTCTAAAGTTAAAATTTCCTAAAGCTGAATTGCATGTTCTAGTTGCAAGTGAAATGAAGGTGCTATTAGATCATGTGAATTTTATTGATAAAATTTGGACTGCTCCTCGCATTAGGGGTGAAATTAATTTTTTCGCTCAGCTACCCCTTCTATTCGCTCTCAGAAAAGAGTCTTTTGCTAGAGCTGTCGATTTTGGAGGTAATGATCGCGGCGCAATTTATACTCTGCTAAGTGGCGCCCAAATTAGATTGGGTATGATTAATAAGCCTAATAATATTCTTCACAAATTATGCTATACGCAAAAAATTGCCGTTTCTAATTTATCAAATGTATATATTCAAAAAAATTTAGACTTATTAGGTCTATGGAATGTTGACACATCATTCAAGGCTATTCCAAAAGTTAACTTTGATAGATCTTACTTAATCGAAGCTAAAAAAATTTTCAAAGATAACGATATTGTTTGTCATATTGCAACATCTCAGCCAAAGAAGGAATGGCCTATTTATCGATGGTTAGAATTAAATAAACTACTAAAAAAAATCAAGATATAAAGTTATTTACACCTCAGGTACTAATATAAGAGAGCGTTTATTACTTAATCAATTGAAAAAAGAAAATAAATTTATCCAAACTTTAGAACCTATAAAAGATTTAAATCTATTTCTGGCAATTTTAAGTCTTTCAAAAATTGTTATTTCTGGCGATACCGGTCCTTTACACTTTGCTGCTGCTTTAGGTATTAAAATTGTTGGTCTTCATGCTGTGGAAGGCTCAATCGTTCATGCCGCTCCTAATTATCAAACTAATCAGAAAATACTTGGGAAAAAATGTACCTGTATTGGATCTTTGCAGCATTATGAAATTTGTAAGAGTTCTTCTTCTTGTATGGAATCAATTCAAGCTGAAACTGTTTTTAAAAGAGTGCAAACTTTATTAAGTTAAATTTATGAGCTTGATCGATCAAATTACACCAGTCGTTGTCACTTATAATAGCGCTGAACTTTACGACAGATTGGTTGAAACTTTAAGCATTTTTAAGCAATTTATTATCGTTGATAATGATTCGAATAAATCTGATGACCTTATTTTTAAGTTAAAAAAATCTTTTCCTAATCAACTATATATTTCTTCAAAGAATATTGGGTATGGCCCTGGTAATAATCTTGGGATTTCGTTTGTTAAAACAGAATTCGCTTTGATATTAAATCCTGATGTAAAAATTGAAAGAGAAGCCGTTATATCTATGTTGGCTTGTGCAGATAAATTTCCCAATGCACTTGCCATTGGCGCTCAGGTGTTCGATGAAAAGCAGAATAAAAAAGTTGTTTCTTATAATTGGTCCTGGCCGGCCCATCCTATCGATATAAATCCAGAAGGGGACTTATCGGCAAAATTTTTACCTGGTTGCTGTTTATTATTAAGGGTCCCACTTTTTTTAAGAATAGGGGGTTTTGATAATGATCTTTTTATGTATTACGAAGAATATGATCTTTGCCACAGATCTATTAAGGCGGGATTTGATTGTGTTTTAGCATATCAAGCCGTTTGTTCCCATGCTCCACATTCATCATCCAAGCCATCTATTCGTGCTGACTATCTAAAAAGTCGTCATTGGTATAGATCCAAGCGTATCTTTGCTCAAAAAAATGGGTTTTTAAAAATTAGTTATTTAGATAGAGCAGCTATGATTATTATTAATTTTTTATTGGCAATTCTTATGCTTTCTTTATTTCAAATGAGACGATCCATTAAATATTTAGCTAGATTTCACGGTGCAATATATTAAAAATAAAAAAGCCCATAAGTTATATGGGCTTGAATTTGGCTCCTCGACCTGGGCTCGAACCAGGGACACACGGATTAACAGTCCGTTGCTCTACCGACTGAGCTATCGAGGAATTGAGAACGTGATCATAAGGTAGATTTTGCCCTACGGTCAACTCAAAAGAAAAGAATTATACTGGAATTAGCAGTTCTTTTAAACCGAAAGCGCTCGCTTTATCCTTGTTAAAGCTTCTATTAAATTTTTCATTGACGTAGCGAAAGAGATTCTAAAATAACCTTCTGCGCCGAATGCTGAACCTGGCACAACAGCGACACCTTCTTTTTCAAGAAGGTAATCTGCAAGCGCAAGGTCATTTTTTTCTTTGAGAATTTTTTTATTGTATAAATTCTCAATTGCCTTTCTTGCATCTGGAAATGCATAAAATGCACCTTCTGCTTCAATACAACATAGTCCCGGTATTTCATTAAAGCTTTTTACAACAAAATCATGTCTTTCCCTGAAGGCTTTGATCATGGGTTGCATGCATGCCTGATCGCCTGAAAGGGCTGCTTCTGCGGCGACTTGGGATATTGATGTTGGGTTAGATGTAGATTGGGACTGAATTATTTCCATAGCTTTTATAATGTAACTTGGACCTGCTGCAAAACCGATTCTCCAGCCCGTCATGGAATAAGCTTTTGAAACACCATTCATAACGACACAACGATTTTTTAAAGATGGCTCAACATTTAAAATATTATAAAAAGGCATATCTTTTAATTTGACATGCTCATACATATCATCAGTGCCAATTAAAATATTGGGATGCTTTATAAGTATTTTTGCTAGAGACTCTAATTCTTCTTTTGAATAAACGGCACCAGTTGGATTCGAAGGTGAATTTAACATGAGCAATTTTGTTTTTGGGGTAATCGCCTTTTCAAGTTGTAGGGCTGTCATTTTGAATTTTTGTTCAATTCCGCATTCAACAATAACCGGTTTAGCATTTGAAACTAAGGCAATGTCTGCATAAGACACCCAATAAGGCGCTGGAATAATCACTTCATCGCCTGCATTTAAAATAGCAAGACAGAAATTAAAAATACATTGTTTTCCGCCTACACCTACAATCACTTCATTGGGGGCATATTCAAGACTATTGTCCCGTTTAAATTTATCAATAATCGCTTTTTTTAATGATGGAATACCAGAGACAGGGGTATATTTTGTAAATCCATTGTCGATTGCTTTTTTTGCAGCATCTTTGATATGTTGCGGCGTATCAAAATCAGGTTCCCCAGCAGCAAGACCAATAATATCTTTACCTTCTGATTTATAGCGAGCCGCTTTGGCTGTAATCGCTAGGGTTGGGGATTCTTTTAATCTGCCGACGCAGTCGGATAGTTTGATGGCTGACAATTTAGATCCAGGGTTTATTGATGAATAACCCTATTTTACGCAAAAAGAACTGCAGTTGAAATAGACTTTTAATCTATTCGCATGTCTTGGAGCAGCCGACCAGTTGATAGTATTCTTCGAGAAGTTCAGGATTAATTTTAGAAATTTGTTCCTGAATATTTTTGATTTCGTTTTTGTCTTCTTTAGTTTTAGCAATAATACCTAAACGCAAAAGTGCATCCGTATTCTGATTGTCTAATTTAGTAGATTGTCGATATGCTTTTTCAGCCTCACTCAAATTATTCAGATGTTCGTTGGCAAAGCCAAGTTCAAACCAAGCTTCAGCATTATTTTTTTCTTTTTTTGTCCATTCGTTAGCCACATCAAATAATTTCTTCCAGTCTTCCTTGATCGTTGGAATTGCAACTTGAAGAAAAATTGGTTTTTTATCTTCCTCTTCTTCCCACAAAGCTACACCAGTGATTGGAAAATTAGTTTCAATAGGTTTGTTTTTAAGAGAATTCAACCATTCAACTGGAAGGGCATAATAAAAAGAATTTCGTCCCGAAGTTTTGAATGTATTGATACCTACAAGTCGACCCTCTGTATCAAATAAACCGCTACCGGATGCGCCCATTCTAAATTGAGCAGAGCTTAAAATAACTTTTCCTTGATCAAGATCATAGGTTGATTTAACAACACCTGCACTCGTTAATGGGGCAGGGACACCATTCGAATGACCTATAGCGATGACTTCTTGACCTTTTTTGAGATCAGTACTTTTGCCCATGGGGACTGACTTATGAGGCATTCCAAATGTGGTAACTAAACATAAATCGTGCCAACGATCTGCCTTCACTGAAGTCACTGAGTATGTGTCTTCACCTTGAGATACCCAAGGCTGCTTTGTTCTTCTTAGAACGTGACAATTAGTGACTACTTGATTATCCCCCACAACAACACCTGAGCCGAAAGCAAGACCACCCGCTTCGTTATAACCCCTAATCATGACAACGCTTAGAAATGAATTCATTAATTGATCTTTATTTAGAGCCAATACATTCGATGAATAAAATGAAAAGCCAAGGGAAATAAATACAAAAAATTTAAAAAATCGTTTCATAGGAATTCACTTATAAAAAGTATAATGTTGACTTGACTGTATGAAATACTAAAAGTTCTCGTTAGTTTTAATGCATATTAAATTTTCTAATTCCTTATTTAAGTAGAATATCAATATCTTGTTACTCACATTTCCAAATAGCCCTTATCAATTATTTCAGCCATTTCCGCCTGCTGGAGATCAACCTCAAGCTATTGATCTTTTAATACAAGGTATTTTTGATGGAAAAAAATTTCAAACACTCTTGGGTGTGACTGGGTCAGGAAAAACATACACCATTGCAAATGTGATCGCAAGAACAGGAAAACCTGCCATTGTGATGGCACCTAATAAAACACTAGCCGCTCAACTTTATTCAGAATTCAGAGAATTTTTTCCACAAAATGCTGTGGAATATTTTGTGTCTTACTACGATTACTATCAACCTGAAGCTTATGTTCCTGCACGAGATCTTTTTATTGAGAAAGATTCAAGTATTAATGAGCACATTGAGCAAATGCGCTTATCTGCCACTAAGGCTCTTCTTGAGCGTGATGACAGTATTATTGTAGCGACAGTATCTGCCATATATGGCATTGGTGATCCGGTTGATTATCAAGGCATGGTCATGCATCTCGTTAAAGGTGAAAAGTTATTACAACGCAATATAATTTTGCGCTTAGTTTCCATGCAATATGAACGTAATGATTTTGATTTTTCTCGTGGTGCTTTTCGAGTCAGGGGCGATACGATTGACATTTTTCCTGCTGAAAATTCAGAGACCGCGATCAGAGTGACATTGTTTGATGATCTCATTGAGTCCATCACGCTCTTTGACCCACTTACAGGACAAATGTATAACAAAGTGAATCACTTTACCGTTTATCCTTCGAGCCATTACGTCACGCCAAGAGAAACCACGGTGAGAGCGATTGAAAAAATTAAAAACGAATTAAGGGAGCGTTCTGATTATTTTGTGAAAGCAAACAAATTGGTTGAAGCGCAGAGAATTGAACAGCGCACTCGATTTGATATTGAGATGTTAAATGAAATAGGTTTTTGTAAGGGTATCGAAAATTATTCGAGGCATTTATCAGGAAGAAATCCAGGTGATCCGCCACCTACTTTGATTGAATATCTCCCTAAAGATGCGCTGATGATTATTGATGAAAGTCATGTGACTGTACCTCAAATTGGCGGTATGTATAAAGGTGATCGCGCCCGCAAAGAAAATTTAGTTGAGTACGGATTTAGATTGCCTTCAGCACTTGATAATCGACCCCTAAAGTTTGAGGAATTCGAAAAGACAATGAGGCAGTGTATCTTTGTATCAGCAACACCTGCTGAATATGAAGCTGCGCATACAGAACAAATTGTTGAGCAGGTTGCGAGACCTACAGGTCTTATCGATCCTGAAATTATCGTCAAACCAGCAGATACTCAAGTTGATGATTTATTAAGTGAGATTAACCTTCGCGTTGAAAAAAATGAAAGAGTGTTAGCGACCACTCTAACCAAGCGAATGGCTGAAGACTTGACTGACTATTTAACTGAACATCAAATTAAAGTGCGCTATCTTCACTCAGATATTGATACGGTAGAGCGCGTAGAAATTATTCGTGATTTAAGGTTAGGAAAATTCGATGTAGTTGTGGGTATTAATTTATTAAGAGAAGGTCTTGATATCCCAGAAGTTTCGCTCGTAGCTGTATTAGATGCCGACAAAGAGGGTTTTTTGAGGTCAGAACGTTCTCTCATTCAAACGGCAGGAAGGGCAGCCCGAAATCTAAATGGACAAGTTATTTTTTACGCTAACAAGGTTACACGAAGCATGAAGGTCGCCATGGATGAGACTAGTCGAAGGCGCACCAAGCAAATTACATTTAATCTGGAAAATCATATAACGCCGGTAGGGGTTACTAAAAAGATTAAAGATATTATTGAAGGTACTTTTGATAAAGAAGAAGTTGATTTCAATCGAGCCCTTAAGAAAGAAGAGGCTCGCTATGACCATTTAAACGAGAAGCAGATGGCCAAGGAGATCCAAAAGCTTGAAAAATCAATGCAGACAGCGGCACGTAATTTAGAATTCGAAAAAGCAGCCCAGCTTCGAGACGAGGCAAAATTCCTTAAAGAAAGGCTTTATGGAGCAGGCCTAAAAGACAGGGTCGACCTTTAAAAACCATTGATTTAATTCAAAAAACACCTATAATACACGATCTTTCTACCTTGCTTTACAGTGAACCGCATCACTGAAGGCTATTAACCATAAGGGGATTTATATGCGACATTATGAAGTTGTATTCATCGTACATCCTGATCAAAGCGAACAAGTGCCTGGCATGATTGAACGCTACAGATCTCTAGTAACATCCAAAGGTGGAAAACTCCACCGCCTCGAAGACTGGGGCCGCAAACAACTTGCTTACATGATTGAAAAAATTCACAAAGCTCATTATGTGCTTATGAATATTGAATGTGATCTCGAAACGCTTGCAGAGTTAGAGCATGCATTTAAATTCAATGATGCCGTTTTACGTCATTTGATTATGGGCACAAAAACAGCCGTGACTTCACCATCTATTATGATGAAAGAAGAAAAATCAAAATCAGTGCTTGATAAAGATGAGCGCGGTGCACCTGAGGTTGTTGAAGCTTAATTTAGATTGAACTGCTTAGAAATTTCTGGGGAAGTGTCCCATGTGGATCCAGTTCGATTCACACCCGCAGGAATACCAGCACTTAATCTTACGATAAAACATAACTCAGAGCAGATTGAAGCGAATTTAAAACGTACAATCAATTGTGAGTTAAGCGCAAAAATCATGGGCAGCAACGCGTTAATGCCTGTAAAAATTGGCGACAGAATTAAAACAAAAGGGTTTATTGGAAATAAGAGCGCAAAAAGTAACCAGCTCATTTTTCATATTAATTTTATAGAATATCTATAGGAGTTTAAGATGGCTAGAGAAATGTACAAAAGAAGACGTTACTGCAGATTTAGTGCCGAAGGCATTAAAGAGGTAGATTACAAGGATGTTGATTTATTGAAAGACTTTATTACTGAAAATGGAAAACTTATTCCAGCTCGCATTACAGGTACTAAAGCGATTTATCAACGTCAACTTAATATTGCGGTGAAGCGCGCTCGTTTTTTAGCGCTTTTACCATACACTGATAAGCACTAAGGAGATTATAAGATGCAAGTTATTTTATTAGAGAAAGTTGCTAATTTAGGAAACCTTGGTGACATTGTTAAAGTTAAAGATGGCTTTGGTAGAAATTTTTTAATTCCACAAGGTAAAGCTAAACGCGCGACAGATTCAAACAAAGCTGAATTTGAAGCAAGACGTGCTGAACTTGAAAAACAACAAGCAGCGCTTCTTGATGCTGCTAAAGAAAGAGCAAAAGCACTTGCTGGTTTTAATCTTTCTGTGACACAAAAAGCTGGTGTAGATGGAAAGCTTTTTGGCTCTGTGACAAATACAGATATTGCTGAAGGGTTAACAGCGAAAAATATCAAGGTAGTTAAAGCTGAAATTCGTATGCCAAATGGCCCACTTAAAACTGTAGGTCAACATCAAGTTACAATTGCTTTACATCATGATGTGACTGTTGATATTACAATCGACGTCATTGGTGAACCTGCTTAATAAAAAGCAATCTATTTTTTTAAAGGCTGCCTAGAGCAGCCTTTTTTTATTCCGTTATAATTAATCCATGGCTGACGATATCCTCAATACCCTTAAATTACCCCCTCATTCTATAGAAGCAGAACAGTCTTTGTTGGGCGGTTTGCTCATTGAAAATGAAGCGCTTGATAAAATTGCTGACCTTGTGTCATCTAGTGATTTTTATCGTCAAGACCATCGGTTGATTTATCAGCACATTATTAAGCTTGTTGAGCAAAATAGCCCTGCGGATATTGTGACTGTTGCCGAGTCTTTAGAGAAGAATGCTGAATTAGTAACGGCTGGTGGCATAAGTTATCTAGGTTCGTTGGCGCAAAATACACCAACTTCTGCGAACATACGTCGATATGCAGAGATTGTCCGCGAACGTTCGATTATGAGACATTTAGTCGAGGTAGGGTCTGATATTGCAGACAGCGCTTTTGCACCTCAAGGACGAGATGCTCAACAACTTTTAGATGAAGCCGAAGCTAAGATTTTTCAAATTGCGGAAAAAGAAAAGCATGATCAATCAGGCTTTAAAGATATTAAAGAGCTTTTACCTCAGGTAGCACAAAGAATTGATGATTTATTTACTGCGGGGGCGAGTGATGTTACGGGCGTGCCTACAGGGTTCTCAGATTTAGATGCGATGACCTCAGGCTTGCAGCCAGGTGATCTTGTAATTGTGGCTGGTCGTCCTTCTATGGGTAAAACTTCATTAGCTCTTAATATGGCAGAAAATGTGGCATTAGACACGGGACTTCCAGTCGCTGTATTCTCAATGGAGATGGCCTCTACGCAATTAACTATGCGCCTATTAGGATCAGTTGGTCGTCTAGATCAACATAAGATGAGAACAGGGCGCCTAGAAGATGATGATTGGGAAAGATTAACGCATGCACTAGGAAGACTTAATGAAGCGCCTATTCATATTGATGAAGGTGCTGGTTTAAATTCTTTTGATATCAGAGCTCGCGCTAGAAGGCTTTCGAGGCAATGTGGAAAATTGGGATTGATTGTGATCGATTATCTTCAATTGATGTCACCTCCAGGTGGACGACAAAGCGAAAATCGTGCGACAGAAATTTCTGAAATGTCACGATCACTTAAAGCGCTAGCAAAAGAGCTTGATGTACCAGTGGTTGCATTATCACAGCTTAATCGAAGTGTTGAACAAAGACCTGATAAACGCCCCGTAATGTCCGACTTGAGGGAATCGGGCGCGATTGAACAAGATGCGGATTTGATACTTTTCATTTATAGAGACGAAGTCTATAACCCAGACACGCCAGATAAAGGCGTTGCAGAAATTATTATTGCAAAACAAAGAAATGGCCCTATTGGACGAGTCAGGCTTACATTCTTAGGTGAATATACGCGCTTTGAAAATTTTGCTAATCCAGGTTTTCAATCTTACGACGAATAAAATAGATGCGTCCTCTTAAGGCATTCATTAACCAAGCTTCGCTTCGACATAATCTCTCTATTGTTAAGCAATTAACTCCTAAATCTAAGATCATGTCAGTTGTAAAAGCTAATGGTTATGGTCATGGCCTTATCAATGTTGCGCAAGGACTTAATGAAAGTGATGGTTTTGCTGTATTAAGTTTAAATGAAGCGATTGATCTAAGAGAGCATGGTTTTGAACAAGAAATTTTATTATTAGAAGGCGCTTTTGAAGCTTACGAGATTTCTATAGCAGCAAAAATGCGTATCAATCTTGTAGTTCATAATCTTCATCAATTGCAAATGATTGAAAACTCAAAGCTCAATCATCCCATCGATATTCATTTTAAGATTAACACCGGAATGAATCGTTTAGGATTTAATCCTAAAGATACAAAAGATATTCTTAAATCTTTGCAAAATAAATTTTACTTTAAATCGATCACACTCATGACACATTTTGCAACTGCCGATGAGCCTAAAGGTATTGATTGGCAATTTAATATTTTTAATGACATTGCTAATCATTTTAATTTTTCTCGCTCAGTTGCAAATTCAGCATCTATTCTTAATTTTAAAAGTACACATCTTGATTGGGTACGTCCGGGTATTATGCTTTATGGCGCTTCACCCATTGCAGGAAAAAAATCTAGTTCTTTTAATCTTAAGCCTGCGATGCAATTAAAAAGTAAAATTATTACAATACAAAATTTATCTAAAGATCATTCAATTGGATATGGTGACAGCTTCAAAGCGAAAAATGATATGCGTATCGCGGTAGTTGCATGCGGTTATGCAGATGGTTATCCGAGACACGCACCATCTGGAACGCCAGTATATATTGAAGGAAAAAAAACATGCACAGTTGGAAGAGTATCTATGGATATGCTTTATGTTGATATCACAAATATTCCTAGCGCATCTATTTCAAGTGATGTTGAATTATGGGGTGAACATATTCCGGTCGATGAAGTTGCTGAAAAATCGGGAACAGTAGGTTATGAATTACTTTGTGCAATCTCTGCGTCCAAAAGAGTCCCTATAGAGACAATGTATGGCTAAAAATAAAATTGCATACGTTTGCACGGAATGTGGAGGTCAATCGACCAAGTGGCAAGGCCAATGCCCACATTGCATGACATGGAATACGATGGTAGAAAGTATTATAGAAGCTTTTGTACCTAATCGATATGCATCCCTGACTCAAACTTCAGAATTAAAAAAACTCAACGAAGTTAAAATGTCAGCTGTTTATAAAAGAACAACTTGTATAAGTGAGTTTGATCGAGTTTTAGGTGGTGGTTTTGTTCCAGGCGGTGTCGTCTTGATTGGAGGTGATCCGGGAATAGGTAAGTCAACATTACTTATTCAAGCACTTTCACATATGACAAATGATAAAACCCAGGCGCCATGTAAAGTTATTTATGTGAGCGGTGAAGAATCGCCTCAACAGATTGCCATGCGCGCAAAGCGTTTAGAGTTAGAAGTTTCAGATATTTTTATATTGCCAGAAATTAATTTAGAAAAAATTATTCAATCGATCGAAAAAAATAAGCCCGATGTCGTCGTAATCGATTCTATCCAAACAATTTATTCGGAAGAGCTGCAGTCAGCTCCTGGTTCAGTGACTCAAGTAAGGGAATGTTCAGCTCAGTTAACTCGCATTGCAAAACAATTGGAAGTGAGCATGATTCTAGTTGGTCATGTTACAAAAGAAGGGTCATTAGCAGGTCCACGAGTGTTGGAGCATATTGTAGATACTGTGCTTTATTTTGAAGGCGATCAAAACTCGAGTTTTAGAATGGTGCGTGCATTTAAAAATCGCTTTGGCGCTGTCAACGAGCTTGGTGTTTTTGCCATGACTGAAAAAGGTTTACGGGAAGTGACAAATCCTTCCGCATTATTTTTATCGCATCATCATGAGGAAGTTTCTGGATCATGTATTACTGTAACCCAAGAAGGAACAAGACCACTTCTTATTGAAATTCAAGCGCTTGTTGATAACGCACATGGAGCATCACCTAAACGTTTAGGTGTTGGTTTAGAGCAAAATCGACTTTCAATGCTACTCGCTGTATTACATCGACATGGCGGCATCGCATGCTTTGATCAAGATGTTTTTGTCAATGCGGTAGGTGGAGTCAAGATTACTGAACCAGGCGTAGACCTTGCTATTTTATGTGCCATTGTTTCTTCGTTTAAGAATCAACCTATCAATCAAAAAACAATTATCTTCGGTGAGGTGGGATTGGCGGGTGAGGTAAGGCCTATTCAAAGAGGCCAAGAGCGCATTAAAGAAGCTGCAAAATTAGGATTTACGCGAGCTATTATTCCCAAAGCTAATATCGCTAAACAAAAGATTGCAGGCATTGATGTATTGGGTATTGAATATCTATCCCAAGCACTTCAATTACTCAAAGCATAAAATTTATTTTTAAAGAAGCATGTAAATATCACGAGCATCTTTCTAAAAGGCGGAAGGATTAGCTTGTGATTCAATGTTTGTTCTGGCCGATCTCTTTTAATTTCAAATAGTAATGTTTCGTAAATTTTACCCATAAGCAGACCAGGAATCTGAGGATTGATATCTTCTTTAGGAATTTTTTCATAGGCAGACTTATAAAAAGTCTCTGCGCGCTCAATTTGATAAATCAATAAGCTTGATACATTTTTGTTTTCTTTAAATCCTAAAATATCATCTTCTAAGACATTGAATTGATGAAGTTCGTTGAGCGGGATATAGATTCTATTTTTTCTTGCATCCTCTCCAACATCACGAACAATGTTTGTGAGTTGAAGCGCAATACCTAAGTCATGCGCATATTTTAAAGTCGCTTGATTTTTAAATCCTAATATTTTGACGCTCAGTATGCCGACTACACCAGCAACTCTATAGCAATAAAGCTGGAGCTGCTTGAAACTTTCGTAACGATTAAATTTTAAATCCATTTCCATACCATCTAACATTTCTATGAAATAAGCTTCATTAAGCTCATAGATATGAATAAAATTTAATAAAGACTTTGTCACAGGATGTTGTGGAGTTGAATGAAATAAACGGTTTATTTCATTTTTCCACCAATTTATTTTTGCAGTCGCGACCTCGAGATCTATTGTATTATCAACAATATCATCAATTTCCCTGCAAAATGCATAAAGCGATACAAGAGCATCACGTCTGTTTTTGCTTATAAAATAAAAAGCCCACGTGAAATTCGATTTACTTTCTTTAACTTTGGCATAGCAATATTGAATAGGGGTCATAATAGTTATAAAAGTACAGATTTAAAGAATATGAATATCCAATCTAACGTTGTGATTTTAGGTGGGTTAGTGAATAAATTACAGTTATTTTTTTTCATTCTTTTTAACAATAAAACTGCGGCAAGTTCAATCATTTGTATTTCAATGCCAAGCCTACCTTTTATTTTTTTTCCAAGACCTAATCCTTTTTTTAGGATTTGATAGTTTCGATGAACCCAATATTTTTTATATCTTACCCATCCATCTGAAAAGTTTCTTTTTTCGATATCATTTACATTAAGATTAAATTTTTTCATTTCGTCTTTAGGAAAATAAATTCGGCCTTTTTCATAATCTTCAACAACTCCTTGCGCAAAATTTATAAGCGCTAATGATGTGCAAATGGCATTAGATTGGCGAATATTTTCTTTGTTATCTTTTTTTGCGAGACTTAAAATAAGCTCACCCGCTGGATTTGCAGCATCTTCACAATATTTAATTAAATCATTAAATCGAGAGTATTGTTTGTGATTAATATCTTTATTAAAAGCATTAATAAGTCTATATAAATTATTGATTTTTATA
>CAINIH010000010.1 GCA_903849185.1 uncultured Methylophilaceae bacterium | reverse complement strand
TTGCGGCAAAAAAGAAGAAGCTGCTCCTGCTGCTGATGCAGCTCCAGCTGCTGAAGCTGCTCCAGCTGCTGAAGCTGCTCCAGCTGCTGAAGCTAAGTAATAGATAATTTATCTATTGTATGAATAAAAAAGCCGGTTTTTAACCGGCTTTTTTTATATTACTTGCCACGACGTTCCGTCGCTTTGTGTTGCAATTTTTATCCAATCACGCTCACATCCTATTTTCCCTACAATAGCTTCTTTTACTAAATCTTCAGTATTATTTTTCTCGCTCAGATGCGCTGCAACAAGATGTTTTAATTGTTTGAATTGAATTTTACCCAAAATTTCGGCTGCTGTTTGATTGTCCAAATGACCTAATTTGCCGCTGATTCTTTTCTTTAAGCTGTATGTATACTCACTTGATTCAAGCAAGTTAAGATCGTGATTAAATTCTATAATGAGCGCATCTAGTTGCTGAAGCATCTTTTCAATATGGGGCGTTGAACTTCCCGTATCTGTCAAAATGCCTAATTTATGATTGCCATCACTGAATGTAAATTGAGTAGGTTCTCTTGCATCATGAGGCACTGGAAAGGGTTGAATTATAAAATTCTCTATTTCAAATGTATTGTGACTATCAATTATGTTTAAATCAATCTCATAAGATTTAATCATATGTTTTTCACACATCTTGAAAGTCCCATAAGAAAGCCATATAGGAATTTTGAATTTATTTGCTGATTTAAAAGCACCTTTGACATGGTCTTCATGTTCATGCGTTAAGAGAATTCCTGTGATATTTTCTGGGGATTCATTAAGTCGATCTAACCTAGATACGATATCCTGAATCGCGAAACCACAATCAATCATTAAAATTGATTTGTTTTGCTTTACTAAAAATGAATTACCAGCGCTCCCGCTACCTAAAGATGCGAATTGCATCTTTATTTTAATTGATCATAAAGAAGAGAAATGATTCGATTTGCAGTAGAAGAGTTGTTTATCTTGCCATCTTGATACTCGATCACAACTTGGGAGCCACCATTGCCTACAGAAACAATCTTGATGCGATATTGTTTTTCTGGGTTAGTTTTTTCTTTATCGCTTCCACCCCAGAATTTAAGCTTCTCGGATAGGGGCTTGTCTTTATTCTGACTCGTATCTTTATCTTGCTTGTCTTTTTTATCATCGTCACTCCAGAACATAAGAGAATCTAGGACTCCTTTTTTCTTCTTGGGGCTATCGTCAATATCAACATCGGCATATTTTACAAAATAGATTCCATTTGATCTGTCTTTGTCTTCAATCACAAATCCAATAATATCTAAAGCCAATCCTACTCTTCGCCAGGCGCGATCGAAAGGATCTTGAATTTCGAGTGAAGAACTTCCATCTGCCTCTTTCTTAATTTCAGCTCTCTTTTGATTAACTGGTGTTGCAATAATTTCTTTTGCTCGTTTGTCTGCTACTCCAAGTTTTACCATAAGCCTTCTTAAAAGCTCAGCATCTAGCTCATCGTCTTTCGAATCTCCTTTTGTTTCCGGCTGTGTCTTGGCATCATTTCTATAACCATTATCCACAACGCCGTATGGAGTTCTCACTTTTTCTTTACCGTCATCAGGTGCTGTGTCCACACTTCGATGCGTCATATAAATCTCAGTAGTACCTTCTTGCAGGCCGCGATCTAGTCGAGTTCTGAATTTTTTACGGTTAGCAGTGCCTGATGCAAGCGAATCAAGCCATGCATCAAATTTATCAAGCGCACCTTTATTGTCGTCCGCTTTAAGATCTCCTTGTTTAATCCATTCAGTCTCCATCACACCTGTTTCTGGATTTTCTTTTTTCACGGCAAACCCCATGTCTAACCAGAAATCTCTTATTACTGGCCATATTTTTTCAGCTGGAGCATTAACAACTAGCCATCTTTGAGCGCCCGCTTTTACAATTTTCATACCTTCTGGATTGGGCAAAATATTTGATTGGCCATTATCTTGTTTCTGCCCATTTTTAAAGTCTGAATAACTAGTAGAGCCTGGTATTGCATATGTGTCATTTGTGGTCGCTGACGTTAAATCAGGAGGCACTTCTAGTGGGCGAGATCTCCCTGTAGCCTTGTAATCAGGTGCTGTAACCTGATCCACGAAAGGAATGCTCTCGCATCCATTTAAGATTACGAATAAAGGTAAAACAAAGAGCCATTTGCTTTGCGCTAGTAATTTCATTGAATATGAGCTTCCTTCATAGCAGTTTGAATAATTTTATGGTACTCCGGGCTAAGTTCTACTAAAGGTAATCGAATGCCTTCTTTGATAAGACCCATTGTCTTTAATGCCCATTTTACAGGGATTGGATTCGCCTCTATAAACAGATTGGTGTGAAGTGAAAATAATTGTTGGTTAATCTCGATCGCTTTTTCGTTTTGTTTAGCAATAACGCAAGCATACATTTCATGCATTAATTTTGGTGCAACATTTGCTGTAACAGAAATCACACCCTTGCCTCCAAGTAACATAAGCGATAAAGCGGTTGCATCGTCGCCACTTAAAACTGAAAAATGAGACGGCAATCTTTTAATAAGATCGATGCCACGAGTCAAATCTCCTGTCGCATCTTTAATGCCTACAATATTAGGAATTTCACTTAACTTCAATACTGTATCGTTCTTTAAATCACAGCCTGTTCTAGAAGGCACATTGTAAAGAATTTGATCAATTGCAACTTCATTTGCAATTTTACTAAAATGCTGAAAAAGTCCTGTTTGGTTGGGTTTGTTGTAATAAGGCGTCACTAATAAACAAGCATCTGCCCCAAGGCGTTTGGCTTCTTTTGTAAGATCGATAGCTTCTTGTGTAGAGTTAGCGCCCGTGCCAGCTATTACAGGGATTCTTTTGTTGACATGCTTTACTGTGATTTCAATCAGTTGACAATGTTCTTCACAATTGACCGTAGGTGATTCCCCCGTTGTTCCCACAATGACAATGCCATCTGTACCTTCATTAATATGAAAATCAATTAATCCGTGCAGGGCTTGGATATCAAGACTTCCATCAGGAAACATTGGGGTGACAATTGCAACAATACTGCCTTGAGGTGACATGAGATTGGCTATTAATTAGTAAAGTCGCTATTTTAACTTAAATAGC
>CAINIH010000009.1 GCA_903849185.1 uncultured Methylophilaceae bacterium | reverse complement strand
GGGTTTAAATCAAGAGGATAAGTTGGGCGTCTGGTCTCTATTAAACGCTAAAACAAAATTAGCGCTTAAAAAATATCTCGAAGCCTAAAAATATATGGTGGAGCTGGGGGGAATCGAACCCCCGTCCGTAAGCCCTCTACAGAGAGTTCTACATGTTTAGCTATGTTGTTTTTATTTAACGGTTCAGTCACCAACGAGCAAGCAATTTCACCGCGAGTCACCTTAATTTAATTATTGACTAAGTAACCCAATCAATAACGAGTCTCTCTTTATGACGCTGCTGTGGTTACCCACCCGACCGAGAGACCCTTCGGTGCAGCGTCCAGCTGGATTAAGCAGCTAGAGCGTAAGTTTCGTCGTTTGCGACTATACTTGTTCTAGTGGATTTACGAGGTAACTAGGCCTCGACATGCCCTCATCTGCTTTGTAACCCACGTCGAAACCGGGTCAGCCCCAAAGCATTTGCTATTATACTCTTTTAATAACCGCTTATTTTCAAACTAATTGTTTAACATAATGCCAATTTTTTAGTTCAAAACTATGCCTAAAACTAATAATTCTCATATTTCCTACCGCCTCGACATTGATGGCCTTCGAGCACTCGCTGTTCTTTCTGTCGTCTTATTCCATGCCTTCCCGGAGTGGTTTCATGGAGGGCTTATCGGAGTAGATATCTTCTTTGTGATTTCAGGCTATTTAATCTCATCGATTATCTATAAAGGACTCAATGATAGGTCTTTTAGTTTTGCTGATTTTTATGTGAGACGTATTAAGAGGATATTCCCAGCCCTAATTTTAGTGCTCATTAGCTGTTTAATCTTTGGATGGTTTAGTTTCTTGTCTGATGAGTATCAGCAATTAGGTAAGCATGTCTTTGGTGCGTCCAACTTTACCAACAACTTTATGTTTTGGTCTGAGAGTGGTTATTTTGATAATGATGCAAGCATCAAACCCCTTCTTCATCTTTGGTCTTTGAGTATTGAAGAGCAGTTTTAGCTTCTATGGCCACTTCTATTGTGGGTAATCTATCAGTGGAAAGCTTACTTAGGGAAAACGCTACTAAGCTTAACGATTGGCTTTACCCTCCTTCATTTCTATATTTTTCATCCAGATAGAGTTGCAGCTTTCTATGCGCCTTATGCAAGATTCTTTGAACTTCTGATTGGGGCTTATATTGCTTATCAACATTTACAGCCTAAACATAAGCCTATCCATCCTTTATTAAAGATATTTAAATCCATTCAATCTTTTGTGGGATTAAGCTTAATCTTGGTAGGCATTCAAATCATCACTAAAGAAAGTCATTTTCCAGGATGGTATGCCCTATTATCTCCCGTCTTAGGAGCAGCGCTCATTATCGACAGTCCTCAAGATTCATTCGTTAATAAATATCTATTTTCTAATAAAGCTATAGTTTGGATAGGTCTTATTAGCTACCCCCTTTATTTGTGGCACTGGCCCCTTCTATCCTTTGGTTTTATTGTGGCAAGTCAAACTCCTCTTTTAGGGGTCAGAATTGCTTTAGTGGCTTTAGCATTTTTATTGGCTACCCTCACTTATCACTTTATTGAAAAACCCATACGATTTGGAAATTACAAAACATCGAAACAAAAAGCGATTCTGCTTGGAGTGGTTATGATCATCATAGGTATTTTAGGTGGGGTGATTTATGAGAAAAATGGACTTGTAAAAAGAAGTGTCGCAACACCTATTATTAAGCATGATGGTGACACGGGTCATCTAATATTTCATCAATACCCTTATGAGCATTTTTACTTATGCACGCCTCAAGATATTCAAGATGAAGCTTTGAGGTGGGATGGTGCGATTCGATGTTTTCAATCTAAAAAAAACAACCCATTGATATCGCTATTATTGGCGATAGTCATGCCGAGCATTTATTTATTGGACTGGCTGAAGCAATACCCTCAAAAAACATTGTTTACTACACAAGACCTACGCTACCTATTATAGGTAACGCAGAATTTAATCATGTATTTGATTATGTTTTATCGAATCCAGATATTAAAACAATTATTCTTGATGCTTATTGGAGCAATCGAAAAAATGAAACTCCAAAAAACATATCATTGTTTGATGGCCTAACAAAAACCATTCGAAACTTACATGAGCATCACAAAAAAATAATCATCGTTGATGATGTCCCCGTTTTTTCATTTAATCCCAAACAATGTAAATTTATGAGGCCTCTATCTTTCAGGAATAATTGTGAAGAAAATAAAAATTATTTTGATAAAAAATATCAAACATACGCCCCTACAATTGAGTTGCTCAAAAAAAATAATAATGTGACTGTAATTAATACGGTTGCTTTATTTTGTGGCGATAAAAATTGCACCATGGAAAAAGATGGCAAACTTCTTTACCGAGATGATCAACATCTTAATATTGAAGGATCGCGCTATATCGGAAAATTTATTGCTAACGAAATGAAAAAAAAGAAATTATTCTAAATTTATTTTTTATTGGCTGCTCGCATAATTCTAGCTTTGTCGCGCTCCCAATCTTTTTCTTTTTCAGTTTGACGTTTGTCATATTGCTTCTTACCTTTTGCAAGTCCAATTTGTATCTTAATACGTCCATTTTTATAATGCATATCAATGGGCACTAAGGTATAGCCAGATCGCTCAACCTTACCAATAAGCTTTGCAATTTCTTCGTTATGAAGAAGTAATTTTCTTGTACGTATCGCATCAGGACGAATATGTGTGGATGCTGCACCGAGTGGGGTAATATGGCAACCAATCAGATAGATTTCACCACGCTGAATAATGACATAAGCTTCTTTTAAGTTGGTGCGATTATCTCGAATCGCCTTTACTTCCCAACCTTCTAAGACAATGCCCGCTTCATACTTCTCTTCAATGAAGTAGTCATGAAACGCTTTTTTATTTTGCACAATACTCATGAAAGACTATCTATCCTTTAAAATGAGTATTTTACGCTAATTCAATTTGACCCATGGCAGATGTGAAGAAAAATGTGATTGTGGATCACTCGGCAGAGCAAATGTTTAATCTTGTGGATCGCATTGAAGATTACCACCTGTTC
>CAINIH010000008.1 GCA_903849185.1 uncultured Methylophilaceae bacterium | reverse complement strand
CATTTACGGGATATACCGCTACCTGAACGTCCGAATCAGGTCTGGGTAAGCGATATAACGTATATACCTACTTATGATGGCTGGTTTTATCTTGCAGGCGTATTGAACCGGTATAGCCGTAAGCTAGTTGGTTGGTCAATGGACTCTACCTTACATGCACGTTTGCCGCTGAGTGCTCTTAAAATGGCAATAGATCGTCGCAGACCCGAGCCTGTATTTATCCATGATTCAGATCGGGGTATCCAATACACGAGTCATGATTACCGAAATCAATTAGATGAAAAGCAATCATAGCCTCAATGAGTCGCAAAGCAAACTGCTATGATAAAGCTGTAATGGAATCCTTGTGGAGCACGTTTAAGCATGAGCTAGTTTTCCGATGCACGTTTAGAACTATAGATGAAGCTAAAGCAGCAATATTTGATTATATCGAGGGCTTTTATAACCGAAAGAGATCACACTCATCACTTGGTTATAAGAGTCCTCACGACTACGAAATAAATTTATCCTATGCAAATAACTAACACCTAATCTGTGTCCGAAGTATCGGGTGAACCCCATATCGATCAAAATGCATATCGGTATTTTTATATTTTAAGTGCCATATTACAGAAAAAACGGCAATTCGGCCATCACTAAAGAGATTACCTCCGGCACAAATCTAACAAATTTTATAAACTATCGTGTCCATTTTCAGCATCGGGTTGCTGTGACTGAAAATACAATGAAGAAAAATATTTCAATACGTCAAAAAATCTCGGCTTGAATTTAACTATAAGATTAATGACATACAACAGGTCAATAAGGTAATATTTTTTTTAAAAAAACAATAGTAATTCGAATTAGAGAATCAAAGAATTTTACTATAATTAAATGCAAAAATATAACACACAAAAAAACATAAAATAAAATAAATTCAGAAACATTTTGATGATCCAAAATAATCCCAAATGATGCCATGACCACACCCAAGGCCAATATAAACAAAGTTGTTTGGCGTGGACTAAGCCCACAATCAAGTAATACATGATGAAAATGATCACGTCCAGCGACAGATAATGCAGCACCTCGCATGAGTCTTCGAGAAATAACACCAGCGGAGTCGATCAACGGCACAGCAAACAAATACAAGGCCAGCACTGGTTTTATCAATCCCATAGAGGCCGATTTAATAAGTAAATAAACAACCACAAATCCGAGCAAAGTCGAACCCGAGTCTCCCAAAAAACAAGCGGCACTATTCCGCCATGGAAAAGGAAAATTTAAAAAGATAAAAACTAACAAACCACCTATGATTGTGATTGAAAAATTAGCTAAATCGAATGCGCCGGCACGGTAAAAAATGAAAAAAAGTATACTCAACGGCAATAGAGCAAGAGAAGCAGCCAATCCGTCTACACCATCAATCATGTTAATCGCATTTTTGGTGGCGGCAGTTGCAAAACAGATAAAAAAGATAGAATAGCCGTGTAGAAATAGTTTCCCAAAACCCAATAAATTTCCAAAGTTATCCAGTTTTAAATCAAGCAACCTCACCAATAGATAGCCTATAAGCACTTGAAATATCAACCTTAAATACGCCTTTATTTCGAATAAATCATCAATTAGGCCTATCAATAAAGTTGAAAAAATTAGTAGATATAATAAAAAATCATACGTATTGAATCTATAAATCGGAAAAGCCAGAAATCCCGTAAAAATAATAATACCACCTATAAGAGGGGTTTTATTTTTGTGCTGCTTCCTACCACCAGGTTCATCAATGATTCCTATTTTATGAGCAATAGTCAAAAATATAATCGAGCTTATTAACGATAATGATACGGAAAAAAAAAGTAGTGCTAAGATCAAGTACATTATGAATTTAAATAGAAACTATGGTGTCTTCTAATTGTAATTTATTACTACTCTAACGTTATAATACAAAATGAGGCGAATATTTCTGCCAGCAAATTTTAATAAACATTAAGATATTCGCTATATAATGACGAGCTGAAGTGGTCCCCAATCTTTAGACAGTAGATCGTCAAATACAAGAATATATGTGTAGTGATAATTATGGCAAGAGCAGAGGCTTTAGTTTCAAGCATTCAGTTTAAGGATTAAGTTTTTGCGATAGTATTCGATTCGAGTGTATTAGTCCTAAGAGAGTTGTGCTGTCTTGGGTTATTATAAAAGTTAAACTACTTATCTAGGTTTTGATGTGACTCGATCAATGAACAGTTGCTATTTAATTATATCTCGTTGTATTTTTGTGGTACTTCAGAGGCGTTATATAAAAACATTATCCAAGGCTCTGTATTACCGTCCATTGAGACCTTAATGCCTCTTGTGATTAATATTTCGTAAATTCTGATGAACAATATTGGCTTCATTAGTCTGTATTAAAGATTTCTCGTTTTCCGTATTTTTTGCTAAAGCCACTATCAAGACGTATATACAGAAGCTAGCATCCGTTGTAGTAGATAATTGCCAGACCAATACTGCACGAGTTGACCAATCTATTATTGCACATAAGTAAATGCATCCACCTTGTATTAGAACGTAAATAATCTCTGATACCCAAACTTCATTACTGCGGTTTATTTTTAGGTTTCCTAACAGATACGAATAAATTGGATTATTGGGGTGTTTACTACTGTGATTTGGTTTCTGATAAATAGCTTCTAGCCCTATAAGCTTCATTAAGCGGCGTAATCGTTTACTGTTAACAGTGTGACACGCTTATAAAGCATATCAGTCATTAAACGGGAGCCACATTTTGGGCGCTCCAGATAGATTCTATCAATGACCTGCATCACATGCAGGTTTTCTTCAGATTCATTCAAGTCTCGTAGTAATTGCTAGCGCGTGCTTTGTCTAGCATAGCACATTTCTAAGCTACGTAAAAATCTGGATGTGCTGGCTCTATCATGCAGCGACCAGTTTCAAGACTCGAGCAATTGAGCTTTTTTTTAAGCCACTCCAGCTGCATCTTAAGTCCACCAATCTCTTCAAAGAGTTCTTATTCACGTTCTTTGGAGTCTTCAGCGGCATGCCAGTTTTTAAGGGCAAAGATCCCGGGGAGTATTTCCAATATTTCTTTTTTCGAGGCACTTACATGGACTGGGTGTACTTCATATTTTGCGGCTATTGACTGTACGGTATCGATATTCTTGAGCGCTTCTAAGCCAACTCGGGCTTTGAGATCAGGGCTTTGTTGACGGAGTTTTTGAGATATTTGGATCGATATTTTGTAGGTTAATACTACACGATCTGAAGTCTAAAGCTTGACGATAACCTCATAGAGTTGAGTCAAACATTAACACAGGAAGCCGTTCTTCAATTAAGCAGTTTATAGAAAAAATAATGCCTTAATTAGCTTAGGGTCTTTCCTAGCTGAGCAGAGCGAAATCTGTTTAAGTCTATGAAGGGCAATGAAAAATAAGTATCAATACAGGTCACGCATTTTCGAGAGGTTATTCAGGGATTTTTTACGAATGTTTTGTTCAGATATTTGTGCCTTTACCGCGGCTGAACTGGAAGGGTTTAACAATAACACGCCCCATCAACTTTATGGAAGATTTTTGTGCTTGAGTCGTCCAGTTGACGTTGGATCAAAGTAAGCCCTTCACTGGTGAAGTTGTGATAGATGAAAGCTATTTCCGAGCGAGGTAAGTACGAGGCAAACGTGGACGTGGCGCTAGTGGCAAGTTTCGGTCGTAGGTCTGCTGAAACGAGCGGGGTTGCGTCTACGTCAAAATTGTCGATGACTGCTCTCGTGACTCGTTGCGGCCCATCATTAAAGTTCAGTTTCTGACTAATAGCACGGTCTACACGGACGGCTGGAGGTCTTGCGATGCACTGGTCCTCGATGTTTACCGCCATCATCGGATTCATCATCATGAAAATGAGTTCGCTCGTGGGAAAAACCACTTGAATGTCATTGAATCTTTCTGGATCTTTGCCAAACTCCGTATGGTTAAGATGCATGGCTTGCGTAAAGCTCACTTCTTGGGCCACCTCCTCGAAAGTCAATGGCGTTGGAATCATCGTCGTGATAATCTTTATAAAGTATTACTCAAAAATCTCTCTTTAAACCCGCTCAGCTAGGAAAGACCCTAGCTTAATATCCT
>CAINIH010000007.1 GCA_903849185.1 uncultured Methylophilaceae bacterium | reverse complement strand
GCATCAGTTCTTACTTTGAATGCCACTTGATTATGTTTGTCAGCAACAAATGTTGCTTTCTCAGTAATTTGTGGCGCTAAAATAACTTGAATAATACGATCTTGTGTATGGACTATTTGACTCACGCTAGCATCTCCTCAAGTTTTTTAAGTGCACCAGCTGTAGCTACTACATTTGGAAACTGAACTAAACTTACTGGGTCAGCATATTGCGCTTCTACAACCATTACATTAGTTAAATTTCTTGATGATAAATATAAATTTTCATCAAACGCATCCGTTAAAACTAAAACACCTTGCGTATATCCCATGTCTTTAATTTTATCGACGAGTTGTTTTGTTTTTGGTGTCTCTACTTTAAATTCCTCAACGATACTTAATCTCTCTTGTCTTACTAATTCAGACAAAATAGATCTCATACCTACGCGGTATGCTTTTCGATTCATTTTGTGAGAGAAATTTTCATCAGGTGAATTTGGGAATGTTCTACCGCCTCCACGCCATATAGGGCTTGAAGTCATACCAGAACGTGCATTACCTGTACCTTTTTGTGCATAAGGTTTGCGAGTACTATGTTTTACAGTGCCTCTTGTTTTTTGTGAGCGTGTTGCAACGCGCGCATTAGCCATGTATGCCACAACTAATTGATGAACAAGAGCCTCATTGAATTCACGGCCAAATAATGCGTCAGAAACTGTAACGCTTTTCTTAGCAGCTTTTCCGTTTTTATCGAGTAATTTTAATTCCATTATTTGCTCACTTTCACAGCTGCACGAACTAAAACATCGCCGCCTTTAGAGCCTGGGACTGCTCCTTTAATGAGGATTAAATTTTTTGTAGCGTCTACACGAACGATTTCTAAATTCTGTGTTGTTACTTTCACAGCACCTAAATGACCAGACATGCGTTTACCTGGGAAAACTCGGCCTGGATCTTGAGCCATACCGATTGAACCTGGAACATTGTGTGATCTTGAGTTACCGTGTGATGCACGATTTGAGCTGAAGTGATATCTTTTAATAACACCAGCATAGCCTTTACCAATTGATGTACCTGTGACATCAACAAGCTGGCCTTCTTTGAAGTTTTCTACTGTGATATTCGTGCCTAAAGGGAAATTCGCTACATCTTCTTCTTTGATTGCAGTTTCGTGTAATCCAGTACCTGCTGTTACACCTGCTTTAGCGTAATGTCCTGTAAGTGCTTTATCAAGCTTGGTAGCTTTTGTCGCACCATAGGCTAATTGGAGGCTAGTATAGCCATCCGAAGCGATTGTTTTGATCTGTGTCACGCGGTTAGGTAAAACTTCAAGTACCGTTACAGGAATGCTAGTGCCATCCTCTGTAAACACCCTTGTCATACCAACTTTGCGACCAATAAGCGCTAAGCTCATGATCGTATCCTTAAATTATTATTATTAAACGAAACCGATTACAATTGACCGATTTCTACAAAGAGCGCGGAATTATACCTAACGCTTTAAACTTTTACAACTTAATTTCTACATCAACCCCAGCAGCTAAATCCAGCTTCATTAAAGCATCCACTGTTTTATCTGTTGGATCTAAGATATCCATCAATCTTTGATGAGTTCTTATTTCAAATTGATCACGTGATGTCTTATTGACATGAGGTGATCTTAAAATATCGAATCTTTCAATTCGAGTAGGTAGTGGGACAGGTCCTTTAACAACAGCACCTGTTCTTTTTGCGGTTTCAACGATTTCTTGAGCTGATTGATCGATTAAACGATAATCAAACGCTTTCAAACGTATACGAATTTTCTGGCTTTGCATTTTTTACTACCTTTCCAAAGAGCGAATACCTTGCGGTATTAATTTTTAAAAAACTATTCAATCACCTTAGCAACAACACCAGCACCTACTGTGCGGCCACCTTCACGAATCGCAAAGCGTAAACCTTCTTCCATCGCGATTGGTGCAATGAGTGTTACTGTAATTGACACGTTGTCACCTGGCATCACCATTTCTGTGCCTGCTGGTAAATCAACAGCGCCTGTTACGTCTGTTGTTCTGAAGTAGAACTGTGGACGGTAACCATTGAAGAATGGTGTATGACGACCACCTTCATCTTTACCAAGCACATAGATCTCTGCAGTGAATTTTGTATGTGGTGTGATTGAACCTGATTTAGCTAATACTTGACCACGTTCAACTTCTTCACGTTTTGTACCACGTAACAACACACCTACGTTGTCACCTGCTTGACCTTGGTCAAGTAACTTACGGAACATTTCAACGCCTGTACATGTTGTTTTAAGTGTAGGTTTGATACCTACGATTTCAATTTCATCACCCACTTTAACAATACCGCGCTCAATACGACCTGTCACAACAGTACCGCGACCTGAGATTGAGAATACGTCTTCAACTGGCATTAAGAATGCACCGTCGATTGCACGTTCTGGTGTTGGGATATAGCTATCAAGTGCTTCAGCTAATTTAAAGATTGATGGTTCACCAATTTCAGATTGGTCACCTTCGAGTGCTAATTTTGCAGAGCCCATAACGATCGGAGTTTTGTCGCCTGGGAAGTCATACTTCGTTAAAAGGTCACGTACTTCCATTTCAACGAGTTCTAATAATTCTTTGTCATCCACCATGTCTGCTTTGTTTAAGAAGACCACGATGTAAGGCACACCTACTTGGCGAGCTAAAAGGATATGTTCACGTGTTTGAGGCATTGGGCCGTCAGCTGCTGAACATACAAGGAT
>CAINIH010000006.1 GCA_903849185.1 uncultured Methylophilaceae bacterium | reverse complement strand
TAATGCACACCCTCAATAAGGTAATCCTTACCTTGCGCATGGGCTTCGTATAATTTTTTGAGTTGCCGGAGGGACTTGAGATACCAAAGAACTGCTGTATTATATCTGTTAACTTCCTTAATTTTAACTTTTCTATCATTATCATCCGGTATATTATTAAGTTGCTTAATGTTCCAACTCATGGTATCACAAAGAATCATGGCGTAGTTTTCCTGGAACTGTAACCATAACTCACGGAATCCCTCAAACTCATGATGATATTCTCTATTAAACAGCCATTTCTTGACTACATAAACGGAAGGCATCCCCGGGCGCTCGCACAAGTCGAATAGGCTCACCCCCCGGGATAGATCGTTTAGTATTATTTTACAATAGCGATTCAAAATATCATCGTTTATAAATAGCTTAACGATGACGGGGTGGAAAGTGTCAAAAAGAATTTGAGGTTTTTTTGAATGTTTGTTTTAATCCTGGGCTTGATGCGGTCATGATCCGCCGCGGCGGACGCCCTATTATTAACACACGAGAGCGCTATCGCTAAACTCGCGCGAGCAAAGGTCAGTTTCATACGAACTCAATTGAGGGCTTTTGGTCGCACTTAAAACGTCGTCTGCATGGTATTTACCACCATTGTAGCCCACAACACCTACATAGATACTGCCATGAGTTTTCATTCAGATACAATACTCGTAAAGCCACAGAGGGCGAACGATTCGCATATGCTTTAACCCATTCGGGCAAAAGATTTACCTACGAATCTTATATTGGTAAAGAATAGTATAAAATAAAAAAACCCGCAGGAACTAACTACGGGCTTTCATTCTTAAAAATCTTTGCGTTACACGTTGTCTGTGTTTAATTTGTAAGTTGTTTCCTTTTTGTTGTTATTGAAAACTCTACGCAAAGAGTAGAATACATTATGTTTTATCGAATACAAAGATAAGCATCATTTTTTAATTTGGTTAAAACGACCTATTATTTTTTTATTCTATTACATTTGTATTGGGCTAATTAGAACTAATAATTAGCCCAATACATATATGTTTTTATCAAACTTAAAGACCTCATTATCTGAGGCTAGGTGGATTAGTATTAAATTATCCACCTGTACTATCATTAACGAATTAATACGCTTTCTCGTTCGAGAATGTGCCTATTTTTTCATTAATCGGTATGTATTTAGGGTTTAAATCCTAAATTGGAAGCTCGCCCTCAAAAGGTGGGCTTCCTTTTTTAATTCCCAATAATAATAAAGTGTAGGGTTTGTAAACATCGTGAATAGCAAAGATTCAAAAAATCACTATTCGTAACAGTTATACGTCTTAATAAAGGCACAAATTAACTATATAGAGCGTAAACAAACCCTACGTGATTATTAAAATACTAATTTACTCTTCCATACTATCAATTTAAAACTGTTTGTTCAAAGTTATATATAATTGCCTTTAGTAAAGGGAGGTGCCCGGAGGGCGGAGGGGATGGTGTTTTCACTTCCCTCTCATCGCTATGTTTCTCTTTCTCCTGCATCCCGTCCGGTTCGCGTCTGTAAAGCGGACACCTGATTATAAACACACCACATTTCTCGATGCTTCGCGAATCTCCCTTCGGAAATTAAGGTGCAAGCGAAAAAGTGAATGTTTATTGTTTTTTCTAGAGAAATAATTAGAAATCAGCGACAAAAAAAATATATTAAAAAAATGTGTCTCGAATTTTAAATTTTAGTATTTATTATTA
>CAINIH010000005.1 GCA_903849185.1 uncultured Methylophilaceae bacterium | reverse complement strand
GGTGGTTTTTCAATCATGTTATCTGTGGTACTGCCTCGATTGTATTTGCTTAGCTATATTTTTTAAGCCTTGCAATTTGTCATTAATTTGTTTCCATGCTGCATATTGCACAAAATAAAAATAACGATCTTCTTTTGTTTTAGATTTAGCTGCTGCCGTCATATCGTTAACGGTGCCCGCCATAGTTGTTTTATAAATATCCCAATACTTATCATCTAACATGTAGTATGAATATTGAGCACGAAGATATCTTTTAGTTACATCTTGGTCAATCCTGGCAATTTCTGTTTGTAGCTCTAGGAGCAACCTATCTTCTTTTGACACATCCATAGATTCTGTAATATTAAATATTTCTACAATTTTATCAGCATCTTCAAAATTGTTATCAAAAAACTCTTGCACTTTATTTTCAATTGCTTCAATAACTTCTTTTTCTTCTGGTCTAGTTTCCCAAGTAAAAGATCTTTTCGTAAATTCATGGATAGATTCTTTTTCATGAAACAAACCCATTTCAGGGTTTTTTAACCCAGGTAAATTACGAAATGTCATTAAAGCTCTCCCAAATATTATTTGCTGCTGCTACTTTTCCGATAGCAATGGCATCATAAACATCATATTTTTGTTTTAAAGGTATATTTTCAAGGCTTAGAACTTTATTTTTTACATCTTCTTTAGTACAATTAGGTTCACCTAAAAACAAATTATGCCATTCTCTGGCTTGATATTCATGATACTCTAAGTTTCTTTGGAATGCAAGAACTTTCAATGTATTTGCAGTTGCTTGCACAAGATCTTTATTATTCATTCTGGCAAAAGATGGCACAACTTCCCAAACTACATATTTTACGCCTCTATCAAAAGTATTAGAATAAAAAAATATTAGATAGTTTATTAAAGAATTCATTCTTTTATTAAAAGGAAGATCCGGCTGTGGGTCCGTTAATAAACCATAATCAATGGTTTTGCCATTTAAATTAGTAAGAGCCCAGCCTATCTTAGATACTCCAGGATCTAATGAAAATATTAATGGTTCCATAAAGGGCAAACGTTCCTGGCTAGACAAACATCAAATTTTTTGTCTTCAGGCCCTGCGCAGCATGGAGTTAATGATGATGTATCATTAAATTCTACTGCTTCTATGATTCTATTCCATTTTGCGTAAATACCATTAAGCTCTTCTTGGTCTTTATCCACAACAAAATCTCTAATACCGTGTGGATGTGCTTTCTCAATATATAAAATCACCATGTCATCAGGAGCATCTGGAACATTGTCTTGATAAATTCTAATTTGAGTTTTATAATTAGCTCTTACTGAAGTAGGTAATTTGCTACATGTTTTGATATCTACCATTACTACTTTACCATTAGGTAGCGTAAGCTTTCTAATATCCGTAGTGCCACTCGTATGTCTTTCTTCATTAACGTAACTAACTTCAACTTCTTCTTCAGTAGTAAAACCAAGATGGATTAACATACTTTGAATAATTGCATGGAGAGCAGAGCCAACTTGGAAGGTCATAGCAAGTGAAGGAGAAATAACTTCTTTAAGCATTCCTTTTTGCAATTCAGGATGGAATTTGCAATAAAGTAATAAATCTCCTGAATATGCATCAGATGATGGATGAAAATATCCATCCCAAATTCTTTCTTTGTTATAAACTTTTACAGGATACTCAGGTGGCCAATCTGCCATCATGACAGCTTGTTCAATATAAGGAGTGATAAGTTCTCCTCTTGAAATTGTGCTTAAAGTCCTATCCAAAATTCCCATTGTTTACCTTTTTTCTTAAATATTTAATTTCGTTCACAAGTTCAATTAAATCATGTAAATCAACTATTGCAAGGTCTTGTAGAACTTTTATTTTCCCAACAGGAACTTCATGCTCTACGGGCTCTTTATCTATGTTTGGGCTATTGAACCTTAAAGCTAAACATGGTCGCATTTCGGATGAACGCTCATAAGCTCTATTATTAATGTATTCCCAAAGTTCTTTTTTAATGTTATAAGAAAGTTTTTGTGTTTCTTTACATTCTATTAAAAAACGCCAATGGGTATTATCTCTTTTGGTTTGAACATCTAACTTTTCAAATTTATTGCCTGATGATATCGTAGTTGAAGCTTCGGGCCACCAGTTAGCAACATCTTGTTCATGTTTATTTGCTAACTTTTTTTCTCTACTTCCCATTTGCTTTATTTTTTAATAAATATGGAGAACGATATTCCCCACCCCAAATACCATATTCTTCGCCATGGTCATCAGCATAATCTTTACATGCTTTTTTAACCATGCATTGGCCACACGGCATATTCTTTTTAATATAAAGATCAATATTAACTCCAGTTAAATCTGGAAAAAATACACTAGTATCTAAATTTTTACAGAGTGCATCATCACGCCACTCATACTTCTGAGTCGTTGATGTCCTCATCAGGATTTGTTTCAGGTCGTACAAATTCATCATCCTCTACTACAATTAAATCTCCACTATTGGATTTCTGCTTAATTAATTCAATAACTTTTTCAAAAAATTCTTCTTTCTTGCCACTTTCATAAAGAGATTGGAAAAAAGCTTCTCTACCTTGTTCCTTGATTCCTTCATAACTATACCAAGACCCAGCTTTTTGAACTGCCCCAACAAGAATTCCCATTCTGGTAAGGTCTCTTTCTACATCAATACCAGGATGGTCAAGCCAAACGCTTGGCTGTGAATAAAAATCTGTCCAACCTTCTCGCAATGGTGGGCCATAAGAATTTTTAACGGTTTTCATAACAATTGGAAAACCAACTTGCGTATTTTCACCATTAATTTTATCAAAATACTTATCTCTTCCTGGGCGAAGGTAAAGCCGTACACTCATAGCATGCTTAACAGCATGGCCACCAGGAGTCATGGCTCGATTGTATCCGTCAAGGTCAGCCCTAAGCTGGTTTAAATAAAAACAAGTTACATTGTAAAGATTAGCCAAAGGAGCTACTGTTTGTACGTTGCGCTTCATAACAGCTGCAGCTCCACCCATACGGTCATTCTTATCAGTAAGTTGTTGCATGCTATGGCGTGTTGCAGATCCACCAATAGAATCCCACACAATTGCACAAATCTTTTTTGATTTAATCAATTCAACCATAATATCTGTGCCACTTTCAGCATCAGGTGGTTGAATAACTATAAGATTATCATCTACGCTAAGACCAAGTGTTTCTGCCCACTCTGGATTAAAACGGTGCTCTAAATCCATATAAGCAAGCATGCGTTCGCCCTTATAATAATCAAAACAATCTTTAAGAGCAAGGAGAGCAAAACTGGTCTTGCCAGCATGTTCTTTACCAAAAATTTCAATAAGCTTACCTTCAGGCCAACCAGCAATAGCTAACAAATATGCAAGTGATGGCGAAAAACAAGGAATTGAATGTACTTTTTCTACGTTAGAACCACGCATTGCTACGGGTCTTTCAGAACCCTCTGGCGTAAACTTATTAAGATCTTTTAAGAGCTTATCAATTTCATCTGCTTTTGCCACTACGCTACCTCAGCTTTCAATAAATCTAACCTAAACAAGGTTTTTAACTGTAATCCTTCTTGTAACTTTTCAACATGTGCAATAATTGGAGAACCTACTTTAATGGTTTGTTGATATTTTGCATAAATATCTGGAAAACAAACTAATTGAATAACATTATCTCCATCATAATTTTCATATTCTTCAAAATCGTTAAAATCATCATCTTCATGAATAATACTATTCGGAAGTTCTACCCATAGTTGGCACATTTTTTGCCCAGCTTTTTTACCATTTTTAGTAACTAATTCATTTACCTTAGTAATTAAACCGCCAATAGTTGCCTTTTCACCTATAAACATTTTCTTTTCGCCAGGGTAATTTTCTTCTGACTCAATAACGCTTATGTATTCGCCAAGCGGATCTATGGACACCAAGGTCCCGAGATATTCCAATTCTGCGAGTTGTTTGTCGTTGACGTTTTCGACCTGGCAATAACACCAAAAAGCCTTTGCTCTACCACCGCAATGATCGCAAGTATCAAGGCAATTACTATCAAGGTTTTTCCAATCACCTCTAGCCTTCCAATATTCATAAAGCGATTGCTCTTCATGACTTCTACCACTTTCTGGAGTTACTATGCTGTTAAAAACTCCGCACTTGATAAGAGCCATCATAGCACGTTTATTGACTTGTTTTTTCGGTACCCTGGCAACAAAATCTGTCATAGAACTAAATGGACCCAATTTTTTAATATGGTCGGCGCTGCCACCAACATATTTTACGCTATTTAAACCATACCTGATAGCACCCTTGCTGGTAAGCGTGTATCCACTGCTAGATTCATTGATGTCTGGGCCCATAACATAAATACCCATACGCCTTGCTTCACGAATATAAAGAACTGATTGAGATGGGTTGGTCTGAAACAAAGCTGTCATAAATTCTTTGGCATAATGCTTTTTAATATATGCAGTCCAATAGCCCAACATGCCATAACCATAAGCATGGCTTTTATTAAAACCATAAACACCAAAAGCTTGCATTTCATCAAAAATACTATTGGCTAAATTTTCTTCAATATTGTTATTTTTGCAACCATCTATAAAACTCTTGCGTTCTTTTTCCATTTCTTCAATTTTTTGTTTGCCCATAGCACGACGAACACGATCAGTTTCTCCAAGAGAATAGCCAGCTAATTCGACGCAAGCTTTCATAATTTGCTCTTGGTAAACAAAAATGCCGTATGTACTTTCTAATACTTTTTGAAGTTTAGGATGTTTATATAAAACTGGCCTTTGACCATTCTTTTTTTGAAGATAAAGCTCAAGAAACGTAAGCCCTGTAAGCGGGTCAATAGATCGGCTAATTCCTGGTCGGCAAATAGCGCTTAAAGTAGAAAGATCTTCTACGCTTCGTGGCTTGAACCTTTTAATCAAAGATGTAAGGTTATTGGTTTCAATTTGAAAACAACCTACTGTATGGGCATTGCAAAGCATATCCCAAACGGCATCATCTTCGTAATACTTTTCCCACTCTTTGCTCCATTCATAAAAATGTGGCAATTCATCCCCATAATTTTGCTTTATTAAGTTATAAGCAGCCATTAGGGTAGAAAGGGTACGCAACCCTAGAATATCTACCTTGACGAATCCTAGGGCCTCTACGTCGTCTTTCTCAAACTGTGTTCTGACATCTCCAGTTTTAAACCGAAGTGGAAGCTTGCCCAGCAAGTTTTCTTTAGAAATAACTACGCCAGCAGCATGGGCACTAGAATGACGAATATGGTCAAGCATCTTAGGAATTAAATCAAAAATATTAGGATACTTTTGACGCCATGGTTCAAAATCTTTTTCATTTTCGTTTAAAAGTTTTTCCCAAGCATTTTTACCTGAACCATTATGATGTACAGTCCAGTTATCATTTACAATTTTACAAATTTTATCTGTATCTATACGATTAATTGCAAGGCCACGGCAAAGGTCCCGAATGGTTTGTTTTACTCCAAGAGTGTTCAAAGTAGCAATGCTAGTGATGTTTAATTTTCCGTATTGATCTTCTAAATGCTCACGCACAATATGACGCTCTAATTGTGGAAAATCAATATCAATATCAGGCATGGTATCACGCCCAGGATCAAGAAAACGTTCAAACAATAGGTCAGCAGGTATTGGGTCAATTTCTGTAATATCCATGCAATAAGCAAGCAAAGAACCGCCAACGGATCCTCGACTTGGACCAATTAACATCCCTTCTTGTTTACTCCACTTGATCACATCAGCTACCATATGGAAATACCCAGGGAAACCTTTATTGACAATAATATCCATTTCATATTCAATACGATCACGATAAACTTGTAACATGTCTTCTTGCACATTACCAATAATCTTTTTTTGGAAACCTTCTTCTACAACTTGCTTAAGCTTTCTAACATCTTGCTCTTTGCTAGCAAAAAACACAGGCATGTTTCTGACTTCTTTGATTTGCACGTTGCATTGATCAGCAAGCATTGTAGTGTTTTTGATCGCTTGAGAAACAATGTTTTCTGGCAAATAGGAAAGACGTTGCTTCATATCGTTTTCTGAAATTATGCAAAGTTGACCTGGGCCATAAGAAAAACGATCTTCATCTTCAACAGTTTTACCCATTTGTATAGCTGTCATCACTTCATGAGCATACCAATCGTCTGGCTTTGTATAATGCGAATCACTAACGGATAACATTGGGACTGAAAGTTCGTCAGCAACCTTAACAACCTGCTTATTCCAAAGTTCACTATCTGGAGAATTATACGAATGCAATTCCAGAAAAAAGTTGTCGCCAAAAATACCTTGAAATTTTGAAATACGTTCGTAAGCTTTTTCAAAAGAAAATTGCTTGTTTTCTTTATTAAGAAATTTGCCTACGCACCCTCCCATGCAACCACCAGTAAT
>CAINIH010000004.1 GCA_903849185.1 uncultured Methylophilaceae bacterium | reverse complement strand
CTATGGACAATAAATACGTCTTCAAGATGCCACTTTTCACGCGCTTTATTTTCGATTTCAAAAAGAGATTTTTCAGTCATGCCTGGATAATGTTCTAGGTATAGAGATGTTAGTTGTTCGGATTGATGGTCTTTTATAAGCTCTCTTACAAAGCCTATAAATGAAACTGCTGCCCCTATTGCAGCATTATCTTTTTTCATTTCAAGAAGAATATGGTTTAAATCAAAACTCTCAGATTGAACTTTAACTGACATTTACCCACCTGTAATAGGAGGGAAAAAAGCGATTTCCGATCCTGCTTCGATATTGAAATTAGAATTCATTAGATTTTGATTCAAAGCACATCTCGTTGCATTTTGAGGTAAAAATATCTCTGACCAAGGCGCACCTCTTAAAATTAAATAATGCTTAAGATCATTGAAATTAATGACATTGGAAGGAAGATCAATTATTTCATCATCCAAACCTACTAATTCCTTAACTTTAGCAAAATAAAGAAGTTTAACCCTCATTTTGTTCTTGCTGCTTTACATATACTTCTTCTTCGAATTCCAATAAAGCATTTGGGTCATCTTTCAATTCCACGCGCTCAATTTGAGAAAATCGTCTTGATATTTTTTGACTTGTCACATGAACATCTTGAGCATGCTCATGGGCTTGCCTGATATTGTCAGCTAATTTCTTCATGCGCACATCAAATCGCTCAAATTCTTGCCCGAGTCTACCGAGCTCCGCTTTAATAATATGAACTTGCTTTCTTGTTTCAACATCCTTCAAAACTGCTCGCGCTGTATTGAGAACTGCCATCAGTGTCGTTGGGGATACAAGCCATACTCTTTGGCTCATCGCCTCTTCGATCAAGTCAGAATGGTAAGCATGAATTTCTGCAAATACTGCTTCAGCAGGAATAAACATAACTGCACCATCGGAAGTTTCATTGGAAATGATATATTTACTCGCAATATCATGAATATGTTTTTTGATATCAAGCTTAAATTGTTTTTGCGCATTTTTAATTTTATCGGGCGGCAAGCTAGAGTCCAACATTTTTCTATAGCTTTCCAATGGAAATTTAGAATCAATCGCAACACTACCCGTTGGCTCAGGTAAAAATAAAACGCAATCTGCTCGGTTACCGTTAGATAATGTATGTTGCATTGAAAATGCATCAGGTGGTAGAGCATTACGCACAAGACTTTCAAGCTGGACCTCGCCAAACGCACCTCTAGATTTTTTATCTCCCAACAATTCTTGAAAGCTCACAATATTCGTGGTGAGCCCATCTATTTTTTTCTGTGCTTCATCAATTGTGGAGAGTTGTTTCATGACGCGATCAAACGTATCGTTTGTTTTCTTAAATCCTTCTTCTAAACTTTCTTTTACTTTGCTATCAATATCTTGCAATCTCATATTAAGTAGATTTTTTAATTGATTAGTCGCGCTATCCATAGTGTCACGAACAATTTCGCCTTGTATCTTACCCTGCTCTGCAAGCGTTAGATTAAGACGATCCGTTAATTTATTTAAACTATCGTTTAAACTTTCAATCATTTTGATATGTTTTTCTTCAAGTGCTTTTAACATGACTTTTTCAGGGGATTGAGTTTGAAAGCGCCATAACAAATAAGCAGCTAAACCACACAAGATAAAGAGAAGAATAAGAATGAAATTAAGCATAGCTTGATTATAGCGAATGATTGATTTCGGTCATGGGGAAACGCGCTTTTAATTTATCAAAGTTTTCTTCAGGAAGCTTTATCAAAAGACTCACTTTTTCATTAAAAACTTTATCTAAAACGCTGCCATTCATTGAATGTATAACATGAATATAATTATCTAACTCATTGTAATTAATAATTAATTTTAATTTAATGTATTCAATATAAGGCTCAATCACAGAATGCGCTAAAGCAAGCTTTCCGGTACCTCCATAAGCTCTTGTAAGGCCTCCGGTACCTAAATTTACACCCCCATAATATCGAATAACACCGATGCCTCCACCTACAATTTGATGAGCATCAATCAATTGCAGCAATGGTTTTCCCGCAGTGCCTGAAGGCTCCCCTGCATCTGAATAATAAGGCTCAAACCCGTGTTCCGATTTCAGTTGGTAAGCAAAAACTAAATGACTTGCATGAGGGTGTTCTTTTGCGATTGATTGCAATGTTCGCAATATATCCTGCTTTGTTTCCCCTATGAATGTATAACCAATAAATCTAGATTTTTGAATCGTTTGTTCTTGGATTGAAATACTCTTAAAACAATTCATTCTCTCAATTTAGCCCTTGGAGAAGGCCTTTGGAAGTTAATTGTATTTTTTCACTTGCAGGAATCTTAGGTAATCCCGGCATTGTCATAAGGTCCCCACAGATAGCTACTACAAAACCAGCGCCTCTTGCTAATCTTAATTCTCTTATCATAAGAGTGTGATTATCAGGAGCACCGTGTGCCTTAGGGTCGCTTGAAAATGAATAAGGTGTTTTAGCAATACAAACTGGTAAATTGGCATAATTTTTTTCAAGTGATTCAAGTTTATTTAAAGCTCTATCCGAAAACTGTATTTCTGTTGCACGATATATTTTCAAAGCAATAGTCGTAATTTTTTCTTTTAGGCTTAGATTGTCTTCATATAAAAATTTAAATGTTTGAGGTTTATTTAATGCATCTAAAACAACTTTAGCTAGATTTTGAGCGCCTTTGGCGCCATCCGCCCAATGTGAGCATAGAACAGATTTAAATCCCATTTTATCTATAGCAGTTTGAAGCCATGTTATTTCTTTCTCTGTATCAGAATTAAATTGATTGATTGCAACAATCACTTCTAAGCCAAAGTGATGAGAACAGTTTTCAATATGGCGTTTTAGGTTACTAAACCCGACTTCAAGTGCTTTTAAGTTCTCCTGATTTAATTCAGCAACGCTTACGCTGCCATGAAATTTAAGTGCACGAATGGTGGCAACTAAAACAATAATGTCAGGCTTAATGCCAGATTGTCTGCATTTGATATCAATGAATTTTTCAGCACCTAAATCTGCACCAAAGCCAGCCTCTGTGACCACAAAATCCGCTAACTTTAATGCTGTTTTTGTCGCAACCACTGAATTGCATCCGTGAGCAATATTAGCAAATGGCCCTCCGTGAATAAAAGCTGGTGTTCCATTCAAAGTTTGAACAACGTTAGGCTGCAATGCATCTTTCAATAATGCTGTCATAGCACCTTCTGCTTTTAAATCTTTAGCGTAAATAGATGTTGTATCTTTTCTTTTTGCAACTTCAATCTCACCTAAGCGATATTGAAGATCGTCTAATGATTCAGCTAGGCAAAAAATTGCCATTACTTCACTTGCAACTGTTATATCAAAACCTGTATTTCGATGATGATGGTCAAGCTTTAATTCAATATTGCGTAAGGCACGATCATTCATATCAAGACATCGTCTAAATGAAATTTGATCAATATCGATATTTAATTCATTTCCGTGATGAATATGATTATCAATTAATGCAGCTAAAAGATTATTAGCAGATGTAATGGCATGAAAATCACCTGTGAAATGTAAATTAATTTTATCCATAGGTGCCACTTGAGCATAACCGCCACCTGTTGCACCGCCCTTCATACCAAAAACAGGCCCTAAAGAAGGTTCGCGAATACAAACTGTTGATTTTTTTCCTATTGAGAAAAGTGCGTCAGCCAATCCAATTGTGGTCGTTGTTTTACCTTCACCTGCGGGGGTAGGACTCATCGCTGTGACTAAAATTAATTTAGATGCTTTATTTTCTTTTAGTTGATTTGTAAAAGAAGCTTTTAATTTAGCTTGGTAGGCGCCATAAAAATCCAGATCATCTGCTTTGATATGAAGTGATTTGACAATCTCATCGATAGATTTTAATTGTGCTGCTTGATTAATGTCTAAATCAGATTTCATGTCATTTTTAAGAGTTAAATATTTTCTTGTTCTAACATCATTTTCTTAATGGTTTGTTTTGTAAATTGAGGTGTAAACATTTCAATAAAGTCATACATAAAACCTCTTAAGAAAACGTCACGCCTAATACCAAGATAAGTTGTGCTTGTGGGAAACAAATGACTCACATCAACACTTACGAGCCCATGGTCTCTTTTAAGATCGTAAGCCATTTGCGCAATAAGGCCTATACCCAGCCCTAAATTCACATAAGTTTTAATCACATCGGCATCGATTGCAGTTAATACGATATTAGGTGTAAGGCCTGCATCATGAAAAACTTTTGAAACAATCGTACTTCCAGTAAATGCATAGTCATAAGTAATAATCGGATAAGTGGCAAGCTTTGCAAGCGAAATAGATTTTTCTTTAGCTAAAGGATGCTTTGCTGGCATGACCAAACAACGATTCCATGTATAGCAAGGTATACAAAATAACTTTTCATTTTGACTAATTGATTCGGTAGCGATCCCTATATCAGCCTCACCTTTAACCACTTGATCGGTGACTTGTGTTGGATTTCCTTGATGAATATTAAGTTTAACATCAGGATATTTAGTCATAAATGCCTGAACCACACTTGGTAATTTATAGCGTGCTTGTGTATGTGTTGTTGCAATCGTCAATTCACCAGCATTCGAATGACTAAATTCGTCACTAACTTGTTTGATGCTTTTAATTTCTCGTATCACTTCACTAATGCGTTTATAAACATGCTGTCCTGGCTCAGTCAGCCCTATGAGACGTTTTCCATGCCTTAAGAAAATATGGAGACCTACTTCTTCTTCTAGCAATTGAATTTGTTTACTGACGCCCGGCTGCGAAGTGTGCAGCGCTTCTGCGGCTTTAGAGATGCTAAAGCCATTTTTGACAACCTCATGGATACAACGTAATTGCTGGAGTTTCATGTCTTATTCCAATATAACCAAAAGGTATAATGATAGAATATTATATTATTAATT
>CAINIH010000003.1 GCA_903849185.1 uncultured Methylophilaceae bacterium | reverse complement strand
TTTGACGAAGCATAAACGCATAATTGATAATTTGGTACATCTGATAAAAGGGACTTTGCTTATTATGTTTGGCATGGTATTGTGCGTTTTTTAAAGTCGACAATAATTGAGTTGCTTCTTTTTTTAGCGCTTTAAGTTGTGCAGGATTGATATTGGGCGCATGTTGAATCACGCTACCATTATGGCTATTCAACACGGTGGTCATTCTATCTATATGATTGGGTAAGTCGGCAGAGAATTGACTTAATACAGCGATATCCCGGTGTTCATTCGCATCATAAATATGACGTATGGTAAATCCCAAAGCATGCCCAACCTGAAAACAAGTACTTGGGTGATAAGTTCTAGAGTCAGGCTGGTTGGGAGTGGGTGGCGTGCTTGATAGTTGTTTAAAAAGTTCTAGGAATTGAATAAATTCCCCCACCTCATCTTTGAAACGCTGAGTAACATTAATCTCGGCAGAGGTAATAAGGCTTAATGCCTGATAAATACTGTTATAAATTGAGCTTCCGAAGTAATAATCAATTACGGCTGGTCCCAAACTTGTGAATAAGCCAGTAAAATTCAATTGAATATTTTCGGCTTGATTCAATAATTTTTGAATATAAAAAGTACTATTAACCAGTTGCTTAATTTTAGTAATTTGCTGCGCTTGAGTAGAAAAATGGATGTGGGCTTTTTTTTCAAGAATTTCGTGATAAATTGGATAATGCTTGCGATCGTAAGGAAGCACAGATGGCGCCGATCTGAACGGTAAGGCTCCCAGCGATGGTAATTGGGAACTTAATTTGGTGATACTCCAGTGACTGTCTTTCGTATTGCCATAAACATAATAGTCATTATTTACTTCAATTAGTAGCGGTAAGTCTAGGTAAATAGATGCTGAATTTTGATGGGTCATAAAAGCTTGAACGATGGGTAATAAATCCTCTGCTGATGCATTGTCATCGCTGATTACCAGCAATCCGATTGCGGAAAACTCAATGAAAGGAAGGGTTCTAGGATCATCAGATAAGTCTTGGAAATGTTGGCTTAACAACGCTTGATTAAAATTCAAATTAAATTTGAGTAAAGAGTCTGGCAGGGCAGAGTTTTCTTCTTCTTCGTTGTTTAATAAGCTTCCAGAGCGAGGCGCACCCACTGATTTGAGAATTTTTTGCGTGAGCAATTCTAAATTTCTAGAATACTCCATATCTTTAAAACGGGTCAAAAAATCTTGCCAAGCGTGCATTTTTTCTCAGTATTATTTATTGGCTGGCCTATGATAACCTAGCGATTGTTTATAATTCAAGCCCACCGCCTATTCGCTATCCCAGGAGTGCATGATTATCTTTGCCAATGCTGTAAAAACTCTGCAAAGTGAGTTTTATGGGATTCAGCTGTGAGGTATTGGACTAGATTAGCAATCGCTGTTTGCAGCTCATCCGAGCTGAGTGTTCCGCGCATATGTTCAAAGTGCAGATAAACACCATAGGTATTGAGCACATCCGTTTCACAATAATTTCGACTTTTTGTTAAATTTCCAGTCAAATATTCTTGATGAACCTGATTGCCATGCATGCCAATTTTACCAGGAAAGCCCAGTAAGTGGGCTATTTCGTCTAAGGGAGCGAATGCTTTATTTTGATAGCCAGA
>CAINIH010000002.1 GCA_903849185.1 uncultured Methylophilaceae bacterium | reverse complement strand
TGGAGTCTTACTTACCTCAAAGAAATTAAAAATTTTTTATTAAAAAGCTTTAAAATCTTAAAAAAACTATAGGTATAAAAATGAGTCACGACGTTAAACCGGAACACAAAGCCAAAATATTAAGCGAAGCTTTGCCGTACATTAAAAAGTTCTTTGGTAAAACCATCGTTATTAAGTATGGTGGCAACGCCATGGTCGACGAAAATCTAAAGCAATCATTTGCGAGCGATGTTGTGCTTTTAAAATTAGTAGGTATGAACCCAGTTGTCGTTCATGGTGGCGGTCCTCAAATCGATGAACATCTTGATAAGCTTGGTAAAAAGGGTGAGTTTATTCAAGGTATGAGAGTCACTGACACTGAAACTATGGATATTGTAGAAATGGTTCTCGGCGGACAAGTCAATAAAGAGATTGTAAATCTCATTAATAGACATGGTGGAAAAGCTGTAGGCCTCACAGGCCAAGATGGAAATTTTATTCATGCCAAAAAACTTGTTGTAAAAAATGATGCGGACCCCAAAAAAACGATAGATCTGGGGCATGTAGGTGAGATTGCATCAATTAACCCGAGTATTATTAATTTTCTAGATGAAGGCGATTTTATTCCTGTGATCGCACCAATTGGAGTAGGTGCTAATGGGGAAACTTATAATATTAATGCTGACCTTGTGGCTGGAAAATTATCTGAAGTATTAAGTGCAGAAAAATTAATCTTACTAACTAATACACCCGGTGTCTTAGATAAAAAAGGCTCACTGCTCACCGGATTAACACCTAATGAAATTGATAAACTTGTCGAAGATGGTACTTTATCAGGCGGCATGTTACCTAAAATAAGCTCAGCACTTGATGCTGCAAGAAGTGGGGTCAAGAGTGTCCATATTATCGATGGCAGAGTGCAGCATGCGCTTTTATTAGAAGTATTAACCGACGAGGGTGTAGGCACTTTAATTAAGGCAAAATAATTGTCAAAAATTTGGATTTTTGATTTAGACGATACACTGCACGACGCAAGCTCCAAAATATTTCCAAGTATCAATCAATCTATGACTGTCTACGTCAGTCAAAAACTTCAAATCAGCCATCAAGATGCGCATGACCTCCGCAATCAATATTGGAAAGTTTATGGCGCAACTTTAAAAGGTTTGATGGAAAATCACGGTGTTGACCCAAAAGAATTTTTACTCAACACACACGATGCAGAAGAGCTATCAAAATTTGTGAAACAATCCTATGCTTTAGAAAATACTTTAAAAAAAATCAAAGGGCAAAAAATTGTTTTTACAAATGCTCCGCTTCACTATGCAATCGCAATTATTAAATCACTGAATATTCAAAAATATTTTTCTGCGGTTTATAGTATCGAATCAACGCGCTACAATCCCAAGCCATCAATTTATGCATTCAGGAAAATTTTAAGGCGAGTTGGAAAAAAAGCTCGTCAATGTGTCATGGTGGAAGATGATCTTGCTAATTTAAAAACTGCTTACAAGATTGGTATGAAAACGATTCTAGTATCCAGGCAAAATAAAAAAACAATTTTTGTGGGTAAGCGCATTACAAAAATTACCCAATTAATTTAAAACAATTAGATAAGTTTTGTTAATACTTGCAGGCGCGCCTCATAAATCGCATCCTTAATATCTAGGCCACGCTTATTCTGACCAATTGAACTCAAATTTAATTTATTAAGATACTTCAGATACTTCTTTAAGGATTTTAAAGTTGTTGAAGCTGTTCTTAACTGAGTTGACTGGCTACTGATATAAGCCTCAAAGATTTTCATTACATCTAAAAGCATATCTGGGTTTCTAAATAAATCCATTTTGTAAATCAAATCTAAAATTTGGCGAGGTTTAAGTTTTTTAAATTGCTTTAGATCGGATAAATTCATTATTGTCTTTTCAGTTAATTTTTTTACTGCATTCGGCACAGATAGCCTTGTATAGATTTCTTCTTGAAGCTTGCTATTTCCTTTTAAAGGGTAGAGATACATAAAAAATAAAGCTGCTTTAATTTCAGGGGAATGCTTTGACTTGAATGCATATTCAAAACTCTTCTTTATGGAATGTTTATGTTTAACATAATTCATTTCTGGTAGTAATAATTTAAGCGCCCCACATTTATGAAGAACTTCTAGCATTAAATAAGATTTTTTTTCAGAAAATCCAACAAATAATTCATGCCAAATTCTTTCTGATGCTACAGCTTCTATTTCTTTATTTTTTACAATCTGCTTTAGAATGGCTTCTGTCTTGGGATGGATTTTAAACTGATGAAATCGAGCAGAAAATCGAGCGATACGTAATACACGAATAGGGTCTTCCACAAAAGCAGAACTAACATGACGTAAAACTTTATTTTTAATGTCCTGAATACCATGAAAAGGATCAAAAAACTGACCTCTCGTATCCTTGGCAATAGCATTGATTGTGAGATCCCTGCGTTTTAGATCTTCCTCTAAAGTCACTTCTTTTGAAGCATAGACTTTAAAGCCCTTATATCCTTTTGAAATTTTGCGTTCTGTTCTTGCTAACGCATATTCATGATGTGTTTTGGGATGTAAAAAAACTGGAAAATCTTTACCCACTGGCTTATAACCTAATTTCACCATTTCTTCAGAAGTCGATCCGACAACAACATAGTCTTTATCTTTAACCGATAAGCCCATGATCTGATCCCTCACAGCACCGCCCACAAGATAGATTTTCATTTATCGACCAGATTTACTTCTATAAAAATTATACTTGGCTCGCATAGGTGGTCTATTTTTTTTATTTTCTAGATAATGAACCAAACGCTCTTGAGAATATCGATATGGTATTGCATGCTGAATATCTACTACATTATCAACCTGCATAGATCTCCAATTATCTCGAGTCAATATTTTAATTGGCAACATTTCCATACTTAATGCAAACATATATGAAAGTGGTTTATTAAGAGGAATAATAAGGCGCTGTAATTTTTCAGACTTAATAATTAGCTTGATAATTTCTTTAAGTGAATAAACATCGGGGCCGCCTAATTCGTAAACTTTTCCGTATGTTTTTTTATCCCAAAGACTTTTAGTGATGATTTTTGAAACATCTTCAATATATATCGGTTGAAATTTCGATTGAGGTGATAATAGGACTATCACAGGGAGCCATTTCACGAGCAACTTAAACATATTAATAAAATTATCTTTTACCCCAAAAATAATAGAAGGTCTTAATATAGTTAAATATAGATCTTTTTGTTTAAGTAATGCAGTCTCACCAAGTATTTTTGATTTAAGATATAAACTAGGGGCATTAGAGCCTGCGCCCAAAGCACTCACGTGCAATAGCCGCTTAATACCTAACTCTTTCATCGTTTTAGCTAAATGGCTTGGCCAAAGATGGTGAATCTTGTCAAAAGAATCTTTTTTAGATTGATGAAGAATCCCCAAGAGATTAATGACAACATCTGTATTTTTTAAATCTTTTTTTACTTGCGTGAGATCATCAAGATTAAAGTCAAATATTTGAATATTCGGATTCACCGTCCAAAATTTAATTTTTTCTTTATTTCGTGAAAATAATTTCAAACGATAATTAGATTGATTAAGTGCTAAGACAATACTGGAGCCCAAGAAGCCTGAAGCCCCAAAAATTGCAATTGTTTTTTTTGATTGAGCCACTTTGAAGTTAAAGCATTCTTATTATAAATATAAGAATCAGAATTAATGTGACGTTAGTTGTGATTTTTAAATACTTTATATATTTTTTATTTTTTGTATTTAAATATAAAAAGGTAAATGCTACTAATATTGCGAGCAATAAAAAGATACAAAATCTTAAAATATTCATTGGTAAACCCCCGCCATTGACTGATTTAAAATCCCACTCTTGGAATTAATGTAGCGTGTTGCCAAATTCGATGTCTTAGGATCCTTACTATCTAAAGTGGTAAGACTCCAGCTTTGTTTATTGGAAAGCAATGCCAGCAATAATTTATTATTTAATTCATGGCCTGATTTGTAAGCTTTAAAATTGCCTATGATTGAATAACCTAACATATAGAGATCGCCGACGGCATCGAGTATTTTATGTCGCACAAATTCGTCATTGTAGCGAAGCCCATCAGTATTAATAATTTTATATTCATCTAAAACAATCGCATTATCAAGCGATCCGCCTCTAGCTAATCCATTAGCTCTTAAATATTCGACTTCTTGCATAAATCCGAACGTGCGTGCACGGCTAATTTCTGTGATATAGGATTCATCATAGAAATCTAGGACGACTTTATTTGTTGACTCATCAAATACTGGATGAGGAAAGTCGATTGTAAAATCAACTTTAAATCCTTCGTATGGCTCGAATCTTGCCCATTTATCTTTATCTTTTACTTCTATAACATCATTTATCAATACAAATTTTTTCGGGGCATCCTGTTCTTTAATTTGTGCAGTTTGAATAAGATAAATGAAGGGGATAGAACTTCCATCCATAATTGGCACTTCAGAGCCATTTAATTCAATAATAATATTATCGATACCTGTAGCAGATAATGCTGACATTAAATGTTCAACTGTCGCTACACGTGAAGTGTCTTCCCCAATGGCTGAACACATCTTAGTATCTTTAACCGCGTCAGGACTTATTTTAACTTCGTGATTTTTCTTTTGATCGACTCTTCGAAAAACAATACCCTGGTCGACTTCAGCAGGCTTAAGTGTCATTGTTACTTTCTCGCCATTATGAAGACCTACGCCAGAAGTCTGCACAGATTTTTGAATGGTTCTCTGTTTGATCATTAAATACTTATTCGCCTTTTTTTCTTAAGAATGCAGGAATATCGTATTCTTCCATACCTGACATTTTCATAATTTCAACTTGTGCTCTATTCTCATTTGAACTGAATACATCCGGCTCATCATCGTTAGTTGATTCATCCTCAATCACAGGGGGCTTATTTTGTATGATTGGCCTAGGTTCGATGCGTGGCATTCTTTGTTTTACGTTTTGAGCTAAACCTGTTGCCACAACAGTCACTCGAATTGAATCTCCCATTGCTTCATCAATGACATTACCAACAATGACAGTAGCATCAATTGCTGCAAACTGTTTAATTGTCTCCATTACCTCATGATATTCCTTAAGTGTAAATTTGCTGCTTGCTGAGATGTTTACTAACACACCACGCGCATTCACTAAATTCACATCCTCTAAAAGTGGGCTTGCGACTGCAGCTTGAGATGCTTTGTAGGCACGATGCTCACCTTGAGCTACACCCGAACCAATCATAGCCATACCCATTTCACCCATCACTGTCTTCACGTCAGCAAAGTCCACATTGACTAAACCGGGACTGTTAATAATTTCTGAAATGCCTGAAACTGCGTTATGCAATACATCGTTAGCAGCATTAAAGGCTTCTAGGAATGGAATATGTTCGCCCAATACTTCCATTAATTTTTCATTTGGAATAACAATTAAAGAATCCACGTGCTGAACTAATTCATTAATACCATCTGCAGCTATTGTTGTTCTTTTGCCTTCAAATAAAAAAGGTTTTGTGACAACTGCGATCGTTAAAATACCTAGTTCTTTTGCAATTTGCGCAATCACTGGCGCAGCGCCTGTTCCAGTTCCACCGCCCATGCCTGCGGTTATAAATAACATATCAGCACCTTTAATGGAGCTAATAATTTTTTCTTTATCATCGATAGCTGCTTGTTTGCCGATTTCGGGTTTAGCTCCAGCACCTAATCCTTTGGTCATTGCTTGTCCAATTTGCAATATATGACTTGCCCGGCTTTTTTTCAGTGCTTGCATATCAGTATTAGCACAGATGAATTCAACGCCAGTTAAATTCTTATCGATCATATGATCAATAGCATTCCCGCCACAGCCGCCTACACCAATGACTTTTATGATGGCATTTTGTGATTTGCTATCAACAACTTCAAACATATTCTATCTCCAAGAATTAAAAGTTACCTTGAAACCAATTTTTCATTTTCATGAAGATTTGGTTTATTGAATTGCCATCAATTTGATTCATCATTTCTTTTTCTAATTGCCCTTTGCCCATAAGCAATAATCCAATACCTGTAGAGTATCTTGGATTATCAACAACCTCAGACAAGCCGCCTACATTTCTTGGTGTGCCAATTCTAACTGGCATTCTAAATACACTCTCACCGAGATTAACCATACCTTTCATTAAGGATGATCCACCTGTAATCACAATGCCAGAAGCTATCATATCTTCCATGCCGCTTCGTTTCAACTCACTTGCAACAAGCTCATAAAGCTCCACCAATCGAGCTTCAATGACCTCTGCTAATGAAAGCGTTGAAATAGTTTTAGATTCTTTTCCATCTACCACAGGAATTTCAATTTGTTCTGAAGCTGAAGCTAAACTTCTTGCAGCATAACCATGTTTAATTTTTATCTCTTCAGCTGATGGCAATGGAGTTCTAAACGCCACTGCAATATCGTTATTGATTTGATCACCAGCAATCGGAATGACTGCTGTGTGACGAATAGATCCATGTCTTAATACTGCAATATCCGTTGTACCGCCGCCAATATCAACCAAACACACACCTAATTCTTTTTCATCATCGGTAAGCACTGCCATACTTGAAGCTAAAGGTTGCAAAACCAATTCAGATACTTCAAGACCACAACGCTTGATACATTTGACAATATTTTGGGCAGCCGCAATCGCGCCTGTGACAATATGAACTTTTACCTCTAACTTCATACCACTCATACCGAGAGGTTGTCTTACGTCCTCCTGGCCATCGATTACATATTCTTGCGTCAAAATATGAAGAACTTGTTGATCATTAGGGAGTGTAATAGCACAAGCAGTCTCAATCACCTTATCCACATCCAACTGGGAAACCTCGGTATCTTTAATCTTCACCATGCCATGAGAATTGATACTTTTAATATGGCTACCAGCAATACCGGTATATACATCAGTGATTTTACAATTTGCCATGAGCTCTGCTTCTTCAATTGCTCTTTGAATGGCTTCCATAGTGGAATCGATATTGATGACGACACCCTTTTTTAATCCTTTTGAGCTATGCTGACCTAATCCAATCACATTCAATAAGCCGTCTGGTTGTAATTCAGCCACAATAGCCACAATCTTGGATGTACCGATATCTAGGCCAACAATGAGATTTTTTTCTTCTTTTTGTTTAATCATATAAGCGGCCTCTCACCACCATCTATTTTTTGAATGGGTTCAGTAGATTTTTTAATAGCGAAACCATTGGGGTATCTTAAGTCAGCCGAACCAATTCTTTTAACCGAAGCTAAAATATTGTCATACTGAGACGTAAAGCGAGTTAGATTCTCTTCGATGTTATCTTTGCTTAAAATAATTTTCATATTATTAGTTGTTCTAATGTCCCAAGTGTACCTAGAAGATAGGGAAACTTGCGCAATTTTTAATTGTTTTTTATCTAAAATACTTTGCATTTTTTTGTACTCCAATGCTATATAACTCTCCGTCCCTTCTGGGCCAAAAAATAGCGGCAGGTCTTCATCGGATGCCCCGTGAAAAATTTCACCATTTTCATTAACTAAGGCTATCGCTCCCCATCTTCCTATTGCTTGATGTTCCTCAACAAAAACTTCTAATCGATCTGGCCAAACTCTTCTTAAACTTACATTTCTAATCCAAGGTAATTTTGTAAACGCTTCCTTAGTGCTATATAAATCTAAAGAAAAAAAGTTACCTTTAACAAATCGATCTGAAATCATGCTGACTTGATCTTCATCTAGATGTTGATATTGGCCTACCACTTTAATTTCTCTAATCGGAAATTTAGCAAAATGCATAAATCGATAACTTAATAAAAAAAGTATCAAAATAATATTAAGTAATAAAACTAAATTACCTAACCAATAAATTTTTAAATGGTTATTTAACATCTGCAGTTTTTAATATCTCTAAAACTAATTGATCAAAATTAATGCCAATCTCTTTAGCAGCCATAGGTACCAAGCTATGGCTTGTCATTCCAGGTGAAGTATTCACTTCTATAAAATAATGATGGCCTTCTTGATCCATCATGAAATCCACGCGACCCCAACTAGAACACCCAATTGCTTTAAAAGCCTCTAAGGCTTCTTTGGCGATGAGAGATTCTTTGGCTTTTTCTATGCCTGAAGGACAAATGTATTGCGTATCATCTTTGAGATATTTAGCTTCGTAATCATAAAACTCGTTGCTAGGTTTAATTTTAATAACTGGTAGCGTTTTATTATTCACAATTGCCACTGTATATTCTTCGCCGTCTACAAATTTTTCAACGATTACATTTGCATCAATTTTTGATGTCTTTAAAAAAGCTTCTTTATATTGTTGTTCATTTTTAATCTTATCGATCCCAATACTTGAACCTTCATTAGATGGCTTTATAAAAAAAGGTGAGCCAATCGAATTGACGATATCTGTATAAGAAGTTTTCTCAGTAACTTGTAAAAAATCTGGCGTTGAAATGTTAAGCGATCGCCATAATAATTTTGTTTTGAGCTTATCCATACCAATCGCAGAGCTTGCAGAGTCGCTGCCTGTATAGGCAACATTTTTTGATTTTAAAAAAGCTTGCATGGAGCCATCTTCACCGCCTCGTCCGTGAAGCGCTATAAAGACTCTGTTATAAGTTTTAATTTCCTCAATATCTCTATCGGATGGATCAAAAGCCTCTGCTTCAATGCCTAAGCGTTTTAAAGCCTGAAATACGGCGTCACCACTTAAGAGTGAAACGGCTCTTTCGTTTGAGTCACCCCCCATCAGCACTGCAACTTTTCCGAAGTGAGTCGTCAATTTAGAAAGTCTCCTAAAATTTTGACTTCTCTTTCAAGCTTAATCCCTTTTCTTTTAAATACTTCAGACTCAACATGATCAATAATATCTTCGATATCTTTTGCAGATGCTTCGCCTAAATTAATAATAAAATTCGCATGCTTATCTGATACCTCTGCATTGCCTACCCTAAAACCTTTTAATCCACACTCTTCAATGAGTTTTGCTGCAAAAGTATCTTTAGGGTTTCTAAAGGTTGAGCCTGCGGTAGGCCAATTGAGGGGTTGTGTATTTTTTCTATGATTAAGATATTCCTTAATCTTGCTTTCTGGGTCAGCAGTCATGTCTTTCTTAAAATCAAACCAAGCTCCTACAAACCATTCATTTAATTTAGGCTTAACCACTTCGCGATAAGAAATCAAAAATTCATTTTTTGATCTTGTGGCTAAATTGCCTTTTTCATCTATCATATTGACTTGGGTCACATAATTCCATGTTTCAGAACCGTAACATCCAGCATTCATTGCCAATGCACCTCCAACTGTGCCTGGAATACCAGCAAAAAATTCTCCGCCAACATAATGTTCTTTAGCAAGATTTTTTGCGATCTTTGCACATGTATTACCTGCTTCTGCATACACACCATCATCAGTCATTTGAATTTCATTTAAAGCAGCATGCATGACAATAACCGTTCCTCTAATTCCACCATCTCTTATCAAGATATTTGATCCCAATCCAATAAAAGTCAGAGGCTTTAAATATTTTTCTTCTTTTAAGAAATTTTTTAAATCTTCTAAATTTTGTGGGGCAAATAAAGTATCTGCAGTTCCTCCTACACGCCAACTGTTGTATTTGTTTAATGACTCATTCTTTAGAATTAATGGGTTCGTCATGTGTTTACAATATTCAATATATCCTTGGTTACTTTTCCTACCGAACCCGCGCCCATAACAATTAAAATCGAATCTTGATCAATATGTTGAAGCGCTGTTTTAGCTAACTCTTTAATGTTTTTTTCAAAAGAAACTTTGTTTTTAATTTTATTCATACTATCCATCATCACCATGGAACTTACTCCTGGAATTGCTTTTTCACCAGCTGAATAAATATCAGTGAGAAGTACTTTATCTGCCTTTTGTAATACTCTTACAAATTCATCAAAACAATCTCTTGTTCTGGTATAACGATGAGGCTGAAAAACAAGTTGGATGGATTTATTTGGATAAGCATCCCTCGCTGCATCAAGGACTGCTTCAATTTCAACTGGATGATGTCCATAATCGTCTACCAGAGTAAAAGATTTTTTATCGAAGATTAAATTTTTATAAGTTTCAAATCTTCGACCTACGCCTTTGAAATGCTTTAAGGCATCGATCGTTTTAGAAATTGGTATCTCAAGTTCATCGGCTAATGCTATTGCTGCCAATGCATTTCTCACATAATGCTTTCCTGGTAGATTCAAAGTCATATCTTTTTTAACAACATCAGAGTGTTTAATCGTCACTTTAAAATGCATTTTGCCTGCGTCTGCTTCAACTTCTTCAGCATGCACATCTGCATCATCCGACAAACCATATGTGATGATCGGTCTAGAAATTTCAGGAAGAATAGATTTAATAACGGGATCGTCAATACAGACAATCACCACACCATAAAAAGGTAATCGATGTATGAATTCGATATATGTTTTTTTAAGTTTGTCAAAATCATTGTCATATGTTTCCATGTGATCTTGATCAATATTTGTCACTATAGAATAGACTGGCGTCAAATGTAAAAATGATGCGTCGGACTCATCTGCCTCCACAACAATATATTCACCATTACCTAGCTTGGCATTTGCATTTAAAGAAGAAAGTCTTCCACCAATAACATAAGTCGGATCCATTGAGGCTTCTGCCAAAATAGAGGCTATTAAACTCGTTGTTGTTGTTTTGCCGTGAGTGCCCGCTACAGCAATGCCCTTTTTAAAGCGCATCAATTCTGAAAGCATTTCGGCTCTCGGCATAATCGGGATTTTGTTTTTTATAGCGGCTTTTAATTCTGGATTATCTTTATCGATTGCTGAAGAAATAACAATGACATCAATATCTTTAATATTCTCTGCAGCATGATTAATAAAAATCTTAATACCAAGTTCTTTTAATCTTGAAGTGACTGGTGAATCCTGAATGTCGGAGCCGGAGATAAAATAACCTAGGTTATGCATCACTTCTGCGATACCGCTCATGCCTGAGCCGCCTATACCTACAAAATGAATTCGGTTGATATTGTGTTTCATTTTTTAATTAATTGCTCGCATGCTTGATAAATAACTTCTTCAGGTTTTGTTGCTTTATTTTCCAATGCAGCTTTTGACATTTTTAAGCATTCATTTCTTGTCATGTCTTTAAGTAAACCACTTAATAATTCGGTTGTGAGCTCCTCCTGAATTATAAGTCGCGCGGCTTTCTTATCGCTTAAGTATTTTGCGTTATAAAACTGATGGTTATCCACAGCAAAAGGGAACGGCACCAATATACTAGGAATGCCTGCCGCCGAAAATTCAGATACCGTGAGAGCGCCAGCCCTTGCTATGACAAGGTCTGCCCATTCATACACTTTTTCAATATGTTCCAAATAAGCTCTACAGTCAGCTTTAATGCCACATTTTTTATAATTTGCTTTTAATTCTTCAAAATGTTTCTCGCCGGATTGATGAATAATCGTTGGTCTATTTTTAGGATTAATTTGTTTAATACTTAAAGGAATTGTATCGTTAAAAAATTTGGCTCCCAAGCTACCGCCCACAACAAGTAATCTCAAAGGGCCTTTTCTATCTTTAAATCTTAGGGTGGGTGGTTTAATTTCTCTAATGTCATCTCTTACTGGATTACCAATTTTATGAGAGGCTCGTATCAATTTAATTGGAAACGCAGAATATATTTGTGTTGCGATCATTGCTAGTAATTTATTGGTGAGGCCTGGAATGGAATTTTGTTCGTGCACAATAAGTGGCTTACCCATTAGCCTCGCCATAAGACCGCCTGGAAATGAAACATAACCGCCCATAGCAATCACTACATCTGGCTTTTCTTTTTTAATTGCTTTTGCACATTGTATTAATGCAATCAAAAGTTTAAATGGAAGCTTTAACCAACTTAAAAGGCTTTTGCCTCTAACGCCGGTAATATCAATCATGGCTTTTTGATAAGGCTTTTTATCGATTAACTTATTTTCCATGCCATGAGAAGTTCCAAGCCAAGTAATCGACCAACCTTTAGCTTTCAAATAATCGGCAATCGCAATACCTGGATAAATGTGGCCTCCAGTGCCTCCTGCGATTATCAATATTTTTTTATGGGATTTCATGTAGTTAAATTCCCCTTAGGCCTCTTCGGTTTTCCCAGTCAATCCTGAGTAATATAGCAAGCGCAATCATATTAGCTAATATGCCACTGCCACCATAAGACAAAAGTGGCAAGGTTAAACCTTTAGTAGGAAGAAGTCCCATATTCACACCCATATTAATAATGCCTTGTGTGCCAAACCAAATGCCAATGCCCTGAGATAGTAATGCTGAATAATAACTTTCATTAATAATGGCTTCTTTAGCAATACCAAAAGCTCTAATCACAAGCCATGAAAATAACCCTATGACGATCAGCACACCAAAAAAACCAAATTCTTCAGCTAATACAGCTAAAATAAAATCGGTGTGAGCTTCTGGTAAATAGAGCAATTTTTCAACACTACCCCCTAGCCCTACGCCAAAAAATTCGCCGCGACCAAATGCTATAAGAGCGTGTGATAACTGATAACCTTTTCCATAAGGATCAGCCCATGGGTTGAAAAAACCTACTAATCTTTGATATCTATAATCAGAGCTAAAAATTAATGCTGCCATTCCAATAGGGGCAACAATACTTAAGCCCATCAGTATTTTTTTATCGATACCACCTAAAATTAATGTGCACATCGCAATAACTGAAATTACAGCAAATGCGCCGAAATCTGGCTCAAGTAATAATAATGCACCTATTAACATGATCACTGATGCCATTGGAAGAAATCCTTTTAAAAAACTACCAATCTCTTTGGATTTTCTCAAGACATAATCTGATGCATACATCGCTGTAAATAGTTTCATAAATTCGGAAGGTTGCATATTTAATATAAATAATGAAATCCAACGTCTACTTCCATTCACTACATGGCCAATACCAGGGATAAGTACAAGAATTAAAGACACCATGCCTGCCACGAATAAATAAGGGGACATCTTTTGCCACCAACGAATAGGGATCTGAAAGGTAATAAATCCACCGATAAACCCTAATAAGATATAAATCGATTGTCTTAGTAAAAAAAAGTAATTTTGATGTTTAGTTAATTTGCTAGATTCAGCAAAAGAAATTGAAGATGAGTAAACCATAATAAGACCAATCGCGATCAGAATGGACGAAACCCAAAAGAGCCCTTGATCAAAAGAAGGTTTATCTATTGTCGATTTATTTGAAAATTTATCGATCATGATTTATTTTTTAATCTACTTACGCAATCTTTAAAAACTTCTCCGCGATGCACATAATTCTTAAACATATCTGTACTTGCGCATGCTGGGGAGAGAAGAATTACATCGCCAGATTTGGCTAATTCAAAAGATTTGATAATTGCTAATTCAAGATTTTTTTCAATGCTTACCGGAATTGATTCATCAGTAAATATCTCTTGCATGATTTTTGCATCTTTACCAATCAAAGCAATATTTTTCACTTTTATTTTAGATGGATTTATTAATGGTTTGAAGTTCTGATTTTTTCCATCTCCGCCTGCAATAAGTAAGACTGGCTTGGTCATACTTTGAATAGCAGCAATCGTAGCACCTACGTTCGTACCTTTTGAGTCATTATAAAAATCAATGCCTGATATAGAGTCTACATATTCAACTCGATGTGGCGGTGCTTTAAATTGACTGATTACTTTTTTAATCACATCATTAGAAATTTTGAATGGCTCACAAAGTGCCAAAGCAGCCATAATATTTTGTATGTTATGTGCGCCCTTAAGTTTAATTTCATCTACAGAAATAATTTCAGCATTACCTTTTGCGATGAAATATTGATTTCCATTCTTTTTAATACCATAATTTTTTACGTCTAACTGATTTCCGAATGTCACAAAATCTTCATTTATCTGAGATTTAAGATATTCGTCATCTCGATTCAAAATACTATTTTTGGCATGATTAAATATTCTATATTTCGCTTTCGCATATTCTTCAATTGATGAATATCGATCCATATGGTCTTCTGAAATATTCAATACCGTTGCAGACTCAAGCGCCAATGAATATGTTGTTTCTAATTGATAACTTGATAACTCAAGAACATAAACTTCAGGCGTTTTTTGATTGAGAGTATTTAATATAGGGGTACCGATATTACCTCCAACAATAGTCGATATGCCTGCTGCTTTTAATAGCTCGCCCACGAGCGAAGTGACTGTTGTTTTGCCATTCGAGCCTGTAATTCCAATAACTTTTGAACTGTTTGATTTAACTTGCGCAAAGATTTCAATATCACCAATTACAGGTATGCCTTGATTTAAAGCGCTCTGAACATAACTTTCTTTTAATGAAACGCCCGGACTAATAATAATTAATTCAATATCATTAATCACTTCATCGTTAAACGCTTCTCCAACAGAGAATTTAATGCCTTTAAATCTCGCTTTTATTTCATCTAAGTTTTCAAGATTCGGTCTTGTATCAATTGCGTGAATAACACATTCTTTGTTCATCAAAAAATGTAATACGGATTGGCCGGTATCCCCGAGACCAATCACCAAAATTTTCTTCTTATTAAAGTTAATCGTCATCTAATCTTCAGTGATGAGATCCCAATTAATACAAGCATCATTGTGATGATCCAAAATCGAACAACGACTTGAGTTTCTTTCCAGCCTTTTTTTTCGTAATGATGATGAAGCGGGGCCATAAGAAAAATTCGCTTACCCACGCCATATTTAAATTTAGTGTATTTAAAGTACATGACTTGGATAGCAACAGAGAAGGTCTCTACTACAAAAATACCTCCCATAATAAATAAAACGATTTCTTGTCTTACAATAACTGCGACCGTTCCGATGGCAGCGCCTAGAGCAAGTGCGCCCAAATCTCCCATAAAGACTTCTGCAGGGTAGGTGTTAAACCATAAAAAACCTAAACCAGCACCTGCCATTGCAGTGCAAAATATAGCTAATTCACCAGCGCCACTAATATAAGGAATACCTAAATACTTTGCTATAACATAATTACCGGCAACATAAGCAAATACACCTAAGGCACTTGCAACTAAAACTGCTGGCATAATCGCTAATCCATCAAGTCCATCTGTAAGATTTACAGCATTACTACTTCCTACGATGACGATATAACTCAAGAGAATAAAAGTAAGTCCATTCATCGAAAAACTTACGTCTTTAACGAAAGGTAGGATAAGTGATGTTTGTTCAGGAGTAACCGCGTTAGACCAAAGGTAAATCGATGCACCAAGGCCTATGATTGACTGCCAGAGATATTTTTGGCCCGCACTAATACCATTTGGATCCTTATAAATTACTTTTTTTAGGTCATCTATAAACCCGATAAGGCCAAAGCCAAGGGTGACAATCAACAACACCCAAATATAGTTGTTTCTTATATCTGCCCACAATAATGTCGATACGATAATCGATACTAATATTAAACCTCCCCCCATAGTAGGTGTGCCTGTTTTAATAAGATGGTCTTTGGGGCCATCTGATCTAACGGCTTGACCTATATTGTATTGATTAAGTTTTTTAATTAACCATGGGCCAAAGGCAAAAGAAATAACTAGCGATGTAATAGTTGCCATGACCGCTCTTAAGGTAATGTAATTAAATACATTAAATCCGTGAATTTCTTTTGCTAAAAATTTAAATAATTCAAGCAACATAATTTTTATCTTTCTTAAAAATTTTAAGTAAGCGCTTCTACCACTTCTTCCATCTTCATAAAACGTGAGCCTTTAACAAGCACACATGAATTTTTTCTTATTTTTGATTTGACATATTGGATAAGTTCTTTTTTATTATTAAACCATTTCGCATTACCGTTGCACTTATCAATAGTATGTTTAGTTAATTTACCTATACCTACTACATGTAATGTTTTCTTTTTATTGATATGGGTCGCGATGGAAGCATGATATTGCGCTGCTTTTTTGCCGAGCTCACCCATATCTCCGATTATTAAAATTTTTTCATAATCTTGATTGGCTAATACATCAATTGCCGCCCGCATCGATTCAGGGTTTGCATTGTAAGTGTCATCAATCACCATTGATCCATTAAAGCCTTTTTTTACTTCCAATCTTCCATGAACTGGCTTAATAGCCTCAATACCTTTTTTAATTGTTTTTAATGGGATTTTCAAAGCAATCGTTGAGGCAACTGCTGCAAGCACATTTTTTAAATTATGCTCCCCTTGTAATTTCACTTTAATATCGATCGAGCCTTTAGGTGTGTGAATTTGAGAAATACCCTGCGCTGTTTTCTTAAGATAAACATCAGATTTTTTGTTCAGCCCGAATGAAATAATGTTTTTAGTTCGAGCTGCATTTTTCATTAGGCTATAAAACTCGTCATCTCGATTTATAATCGCAGTACCATCTTTTTTTAAGCCTTCAAATATTTCTGATTTCGCTTTTGCAATTCCTTTTTTAGATCCAAAAAATTCAATATGTGCTTCAGCAATATTTGTGATCACTGCGATATCCGGCATTGCAATCTTACTTAAATAGCTAATTTCACCCTTATGGTTCATACCCATCTCGACTACAGCGCATTTTTGTATTTTTTGTATATTTAATAGAGATAAGGGTAAGCCAATATCATTATTAAAATTCCCCTGACTCATAAGAAGCTTCTTCTTGCTTTTTAGATGTGATGAGACAATGCTACCAATCATTTCTTTTGTCGTTGTCTTACCATTGCTCCCAGTAATTGCAACTAAAGGTATTTTTGATTGTGACTTCCAATATTGAGCTATCTTACCTAAGGCTTCTCGACCGCTTTTCACAATAATTTTATTTTTTGTATCTTTCTGATTTGTCGAAATAATTGCAGCAATAGCGCCTTTTTGAATAGCACTTGATGCAAAAAGATCTCCATTAAATTTTTCACCTTTGATGCCTATAAAAAGATCGTTCTTATGAATGTCATTACTATTAATAGAAATGCGCTTAATCTTTTTTTTAAGTAGGGCTTCATCTCCCTGATAGGTTCCGCCAACAATTTTTTTAACCTGATTTAAATTAAGGTTCATTTAGTTTGCCTTGTATGCTTTAAGTGCTTTTCTTGCATATTTTTGATCACTAAATGGATATCTAACACCTTTAATTTCTTGGTAAGTTTCATGGCCTTTTCCAGCTATGAGAATCACGTCATTTTTTTTAGCCTGCTTAATTGCCTTATCTATTGCCTTGTCTCTATCAAGCTCAATACGATAAGAGCCTTTCATATATTTACTAATTTCATTAATAATATTTTTAGGGTTTTCATTTCTTGGATTATCTGACGTAATAAAATTGATATCGGCTATTTTAGAAGCTACTTGAGCCATATCTTTTCTTTTTCCTGTATCCCGGTCCCCTCCACATCCAAATATACAAATAAGATTGCCATCAGTTTGTTTTTTGAGAGTTTCAAGCACTTTTTTTAAAGCATCTGGTGTGTGTGCATAATCAACAAAAATCTTTGGTGTATTTTTAGAGCCTAATCTTTCCATTCTTCCTGGAACTTGAGAGATAAGACTTATTTGTTTTACAATTTTTTGTATTGAATAACCAGATGCTATTAATGAAGCGATTACTGCCAATAAGTTGTATACATTAAATTCGCCAACTAGAGGGGCTTCAACTTGATATATTTGTTTTTTGTAACCAATTCGAAAAGATGTGCTCGAATTTGAATATGCAATATCTGTCGCTCTAATATCACCACTTTTTATTCCATAACTTAAAACTTTAGTTTTATTCTTAGTGAGCAAAGTTTTAAGTTTTTTCCCATATAAATCATCAATATTAATAACTGCAACCTTTATCGATGGAAAATAAAATAACTTTTTTTTCTCATTAAAATAATTTTTAAAATTGAGGTGGTAATCTAAATGGTCTCTTGTTAGATTTGTAAATACGGCTACATCAAAAAGAATACCGTTCACTCTTCCTTGAGATAAAGCATGTGATGAAACTTCCATTACGACCGATTTCATTTTTTTGTCTTTAAATTGCTTTAAGATACGATGACTTGAGATTGCATCTGGAGTTGTATATGCATGCGATTTTAATTTTTTATATCCAAATCCAAGCGTTCCTATTACACCTGTTTTTTTGCCCATAAGATTTTGTATTTCTGCCATCCAATAAGCGCATGATGTTTTTCCATTTGTACCAGTAATGCCTATTGCAAGTAATTGCTTAGAAGGTTCTTTAAAAAATATATTGGCAATTTCGCCTTCTTTATTTTTTAAATCCTTTACAGGAAAATTCTTTGTGTTCCATGATTTTTTCCATACAAAATTTTTCTTTTCATAGAGTATTGCTTTGGCACCTTTTTTAATGGCTGCCTCAATATAGTCCCTGCCGTCATGATGCATGCCGGGATAAGCTAAAAACAAAGAATTCTTTTTTGTATGTCTACTGTCGTTTGATATATCAGAGAAATGATTGCCAATTTTTTTTAATACACTCTTCATATCGTTTCTTTTGAATTAGCCTTATCTTGGGGCATCACTCTATTTTGAGTTTTTAAATCCTGAGGAATTTTTAATATCTTCATAACATCAGCCATCACGCTACTAAATACTGGAGCCGCTACAGATCCACCGTAATGACTTCCAAGACTTGGTTCGTCTATCATTACTGCCATAATAATTCTTGGATTTGAAGCCGGTGCCAAGCCTATAAATGAACCTATATTTTTATTCTTTTCATAACCCCCATTTACTCCAATTTTTTCAGCTGTACCTGTTTTACCTGCAACTCTATATCCCATTATTTTTGCATTACCTCCAGTACCCTCCTCAACAACTTGCTCCATCATCTCCACCATTGTTTTAGCTGTTTGCTTTGAGAATACTTTTGTTCCCATGGGAATTTCTTCTTTTTTGAACATTGTGACTGGCTTCATTTCTCCATCATTTGCAAAAACTGTATATGACTGTGCCAATTGAAGAAGTGTTAAATTAATACCATGCCCAAAAGATATAGTTGCTTGATCAACTTTCCCCCAATTTTTATAATCACGAAGTCTTCCAGATACTTCCCCGGGAAATCCAACACCTGTTTGCATTCCAAAGCCTACTTTATTTAAGGTTGACCATAAATTTTTTGGCGTTTGCATTAACCCGATTCTTGCTGCTCCGACATTGGAAGATTTTGCAATGACTTCTGAAACTGTCATAAAGGGCTTGCTGTCGTCAGCATGGGCATCATGAATCGTGGCTGATCCAATTTTCAAGAACCCTGATGAAACTTCTACCAATGAACTTGGATTAAGAATTCCCGAGTCTAATGCTGAAGATACTGTAAATGGCTTAATTGTTGATCCAGGCTCAAACACATCTGTCACTGCTCGATTTCTTGTAGGGCCTCCACCTTCATTAAGATTATTTGGATTGTATGAAGGCAGATTGGCCATGGCTAATATTTCACCTGTTTTGGCATCCAATACGATAGCCGACCCCGCTTTAGCTTTATGAGTCTCAATTGATTTAGCTAATTCTCTATAAGTTAAATATTGAATTCTTGAGTCGATTGAAAGTTTTATGTCATGGCCATCTTGTGGCAATTTCACTTCTTGGAGGTCATCAACAATTTTTCCGGCATTATCTTTAATTACTTTTTTACTGCCGACTTTGCCTGAAAGGAATTTATTTTGAGCAAGCTCAATACCTTCTTGTCCAATATTATCGAGATTAGTAAATCCAACCAAATTAGCTGTGACATCAGCAGCCGGATAAAATCTCTTAAACTCTTTTTGAAAAAATATTCCTGGTATTTTAAGCGCTTGCAATCTTCTTGCATCATCAGGCGAAATTTGTCTCTTGAGATATATAAATTCTTTTTTATTGTTGAGAAGTTTTTGATCGACCTCATCACCAGTTAACTTAAGAATATTTTCTAATTCTAATTTTTGATCTTTATTTATTTTAACGTTAGGTGGATTTGCCCACACCGACTCTACTGGGCTGCTGATTGCTAAAATATCTCCATTCCTATCAGTGATTTTTCCTCTATCTGCATAAAGAGAAATCACTCTTGTACTTGTAGCATTGCCTTTTGATTGCAAAAAGTTTTTATCTAAACTTTGTAAATATAGCGCTCTAAATATAAGCGTTAAAAATCCAGCTAAAAATAAAAGTAGAATTAATCTTCTACGAATTCCAGAAAGTTCAAAGAATGTTTTTTCAACCTTATTGTTTATAAATAGACTCAAGGTTGCTCCAACAAAATAATTTTTTTAGGCTCGGGACTTTTCATCTTTAATGATTTCTTTGCAATATCTTCAATTCTTCCATGCATTGCCCATGTACTCTGTTCTAGCTGAAGTTGGCTATACTCTGCATTTAACTTTTGTCCAATTTCTTTTTGTTGCCCAAGCTCAAAATACAATCTTCTTGACTGATGTTGCGAATTTACTTTTGCAAGAGCCATAAGCACTATTACAAAAAATAAAATAAAATTTATTTTTGTCATCTAATATGCGGTCCTTTCGGCAACCCGCATAATTCCGCTCCTCGATCTTGGGTTGTGTTTCACTTCATCATCACTTGGTCGTATAGGTTTTGTCACAATATTTAATCGAGACTTTGGCAATTCTTCACTTCTAATTGGAAAATTAGAAGGTAGCGTATCTCTATTTTTTTCATCATTAATAAACTGCTTCACAATTCTATCTTCGAGTGAGTGAAAACTAATCACCACCATAATGCCGCCTGTTTTTAATCGCTCTAAAATCTTAGGCAATACTTCTTTCAACTCTTCAAGTTCTCGATTGACATAAATCCTTAATGCTTGAAATGTTCTTGTTGCAGGATCTTGTCCAATTTCTTTTTTTGGCATATGGTCTGCGACAATTTTTGCAAGCTGTTTTGTCGTTTCAATCGAACCTATTTCATCTCTCTCTTTAATAATTGCTGTCGAAATTCTTCTAGCGAATTTTTCTTCGCCATATTCTTTTAAAATCTTTTCTAATTCTTTCTGTTCAATACTCTTTAAGACCTCGGCTGCGGTAACACCTTTTGTCTGATCCATACGCATATCGAGATGCGCATCAAATCTAAAGCTAAATCCTCGAGCACCCTCATCAATTTGTGGTGATGAGATACCTAAATCAAGAAGGACGCCATCTACTTTCGAAATACCTTTTGCTTGTAATACTTCATCGATCTCAGAAAAATGCGCATGCACGATTTCGAATCTCGCATCTTTAATTTTTAAAGCTTCCTCATACGCAGTTTTATCTCGATCGATCGCAATTAATCTGCCTTCCTGATTCAACTTTTCTAAAATTAATTTACTATGGCCACCTCGCCCAAAGGTGCAATCCACATAGACGCCATCTTTCTTTAAAACTAAATGCTCAACTGCTTCATTTAAAAGGACAGTAATGTGCTCATGATTTGAATTACGTTGAGCTTGATTCATGAGTTATTAAATTAATTAGCATTATTAAAGAGAGAATCCTTCGAGTTCAATCGGCATACTTGAAGCGTCTTGTTTTGTAGCATTTTGCATTTGTTGATCCCAAGCTTCTTTATCCCAAAGCTCAAAATGACTTCCTTGGCCCACTAACATGGCTTGCTTATCTATGCTTGCAAATTCTCTTAGTACTTGGGATAGGAGTAATCGCCCTGCTGTATCGAGAGATATGTCTTCTGCATAACCCACGAGTAATCTTTGCAAAGCACTCGATTTTTTATCAAAACTCGAAAGTGCCATGATTTTTGATTGGATAGGCTCCCAGGCCATTTGAGGGTAAATCAATAAACATCCGTGAGGGTGCGCTGTAATGACTAAGTCGCCTGAAGATTGGACGAGCAAAACCTCTCGATGCTTAGTGGGCATTGCCATCCTGCCTTTAGCATCAATATTCAAGAGATTAGCGCCTCTAAACATAATTCCCGACCCATT
>CAINIH010000001.1 GCA_903849185.1 uncultured Methylophilaceae bacterium | reverse complement strand
ATCTCTATTAAAACAATTAATATTGATAATATTAATAATATAAACCCTGAAATTGTTAAAACTGAAAGTGGTACGTTGCTAAAAGAAAAAATTCCTTTTTTTGCCCAGTCAAGATTTTTAATAAAATTGTTAGTTGATTTTCCAAAAACACGCTCAGGACGGATGTAATCTACCCCTGCTTGTTTAAATCCTACATAAGCTCGAATGCCTCGCATAAAAAGATCTCGTTCATTGCATTTGAGCATCCATCTTGCAACTTTATTGTCAATCAGAGAAAAATCACCAGCATCCAAGGGGATAGCAATGTAGCTGAAAGACGCAAATACTCTATAAAAGAGTTTGTAGAGTAAACCCCAGTACCAGGGCATATCGCGTTTAACTCTTCTGCCATAAACAACATCAAAACCTTCTTGCCATTTCTTATAGAAGCCTTCAATTAGCTCAGGAGGGTCTTGCAGGTCTCCATCTAGCAATACAACACCTTGCTTGCTAGAAAGTTCCATGCCGCTGCGGAATGCCATTTGTGAGCCAAAATTTCTTGAATGCGTTATTCCAATAACATGATGATCTTTTTCACTTATTTTTCGAATTACAGCAGCGCTATCATCTGGGCTACCATCATTTACAAAAATAATTTCATAATCAATCTTCAGTTTTTTAAATGTTTGCGTGAGACGTTCATGCATTATAGGAATGGCTTCACTATCCTTATAGCAAGCAATAATTGCGGATAGACTTCTTTTTTTTGCTAGACTATTTATTTTTGTCATTTCTTTAAAGTCAGCATCAAACTTTTTAAGCCAATCAGCAGTTTTTTTTAGGCCAGCTTGCAATGAAGTTTCAGCCTGCCATGACAAAAGGTCTTTAGCTTTTTTTGAATCAGAATACCAATCAGAAAGGTCCCATGCGCGACCTTCCATATCACCAAAAATAGGATCATTTTTTATACTAAAAGTAGTTTTGGTTGTTTTAGCCAAATCCGCAATCGTTGTTTTAATGCCTGAACCAATATTAAAACTTTCACCATAAAGATCAGGATGTATTTTAGAAGCAGCCAAAATAAAAGCTGCACATATATCATCAATGTAAACGAAATCTCTCGATGTATTTGGATTTACAAATGGAGGAAATTTTTTCTTTAATCCATTGTGAATAATATTTGGTATAAGTCTTGAAGAGTCTTCTAATGGACCATAAACTGAATAGAGTCTTAAGTTGATTGATGGAAATTTTTTATTTTTACCCATGTAATGAAGGTATTGAGCTGCTGCAACTTTAGATACTGCATAATCGCTATTTGGAATACATGCTGCGTTTTCTAGAGGCGCAGCTGAATTTAAACCATATTCTGAGGAGCTGCCCGCATGAATATATGCTGATATATTATATTTAGATAATTGATTGATGAAATAGACTAGTGATTGAAAGTTGGTTTTGTAAATTAGCGCAGGGTCTTGCTCAAAAGAATAAGCACCATAAGAAACGCAATCAAAAACTGTTTTAGGTTTTATTGATTCAACAAGATTTTTTGTAGCTGCGCTATCATTAAGATCAACCGCCATAATTTGATCATCAGAAATGTCATTTAATCGCCAACCTTTTTCATACTTAACTAATCCATAAACATCTTCACGTTCAGCAATGAGCGCTTTAAAAAGATTGGCCCCTACAAAACCTGATGCACCTGTTACGATAATTGGACCTTTCAGATTTTTAATATGTGATTTAATGTCCATGAGATTTTCTTTCGGCTATTTAAAGTACATTTTTAATGAGCGAATTAACGTCAAGCTCTGATTGCGCTCGCATAAATGTCTGTGAGCCGTAAGTTTTGTAATGATGCGCTTTGGCATAACAATGATTAAATTCATCAAGCTTAATTGCATGTTCAAATAAATAAAGTGCTAGAGAAGATCCCAGGCCACCTTGAGCGACATGCTCTTCAATTACAGTCAATTTTTTAGTTTGTTTTAAAGCATTTATAAGTGTTTCAGGAGGTGGATTATGTTTTAGAGGTAATTCCGATACGATCCACAGTTGAGGCCTTATTGCAAAATCCATCGATTGACATTTCTCAATGATTGAGCCTGCAATCGGCCCTATGCTGATTACAACCTTACCATCACCTTCCGTTATTTTTCGCCAGGCTGAATATGGTGGTGGGGAATAGTCTTTAGCTATTTCACCACGACCTAATCTCAAATAAGCCGGATGTTTACAATTTCCAACAACTTCGATGACTTGAGCTACATCTTCATTGAAGGCGGGTACAAAGACCCTTATATTTGGGAGTGTTAAAAGAATGCCGTAATCTTCAATAGCATGATGGGTGGGGCCCATAACGCCATAGCCATAACCCCCTCCATTACCTATAATCTTTACAGGCAAGTTATGGAAAGCCACATCATTTCTAATTTGTTCGAAAGGGCGCGCATAGCAAAAAGGAGCGATTGAATAAACCCAAGATTCTAGCTTTTCGTGCGACATGCCTGCCGCTACAGAGATCATATTTTGCTCTGCAATACCAGCATTTATAAAGCGCGATTTTAAAGCTTCTTGCAAGGGTTCGAGTGCCATAAAGCCTAAATCGCCGGTTAAAAATACCATGTTAGGATTTTTGGCTCTGGCAATTAGAGCGTCACAAAGTTCTTGTCTCATAAATTCTCAATATCTTCTATGGCTTTTTTATATTGCGCTTCATTCATTGGAAGATAATGCCATTTCATTTCATTTTCCATGAAGCTCACCCCATGACCTTTAGTCGTATTCATAATTATGAGATGACATTGGTCTGTTTTTTTATTCAAAGCACTTCTTAAATCTTCAATATTATGTCCCTCAACCTCAGTAATCATAATATTAAAGCCCTGGAGCTTTGCTCCAAGAGGCGACATTGATGCAACATCATGCGTACTGCCAAAGCCTTGAAGGCGATTATGATCTATAAGAACGGTAAGATTGTTAAGTTTATTGTGACTGGCAAATATAAAAGCTTCCCATGTGGAACCTTCTTGCCATTCACCATCAGAAGTTATACAAAATACACGACCTTGTTGTTGATTAACTCTAAGCCCCATTGCCAATCCGCATGCAAGGGAAAAGCCATGCCCAAGACTCCCTGTTGCAAAATGAATCTGAGGAATACCTGAAGCGGGTGGATGGCCCGCGAGTAATGTATTGTCTTTGTGAAATGTTTTAAGGCTTTCTTCACTAATAAAACCTAAGCTCCAAAGCGTGACATAAAGCGCCCCAGCAGAATGACCTTTGGACAAGACAAAACGATCATTTTTATTAAGAAATTCATGGTAAATAGTCAATAAAGAATCGAGACAAGAAAGATTTCCGCCAATATGACCGACACCGCTTTCAAAATGCATTTGAAGCAGACGTTTTCGGCTTTTAAGAATTAAGTTTTTAGATAATTGCATTATGGCTATCTTTTGTTTTTCCTAGCTTTGATTGAATAGCCCAACGGATCGATTGAATCGGGGGGGGGCAGCATTAAAGATAAATGAGAAATTAATAAAAAGAGGAATAACACAGGCGTAAGAAGACAGATTAGGGGTAAATTCAAAAGTAAATGTATTTTTTTTGAAGGTTTTAATAAGCCCCACATAAAAATAAAAAGCTTATTGGTAATTACTGTAGATTCGTTACCCCTGCTAATTATTTTAATTTTTGTAAAACCAGCTTGTTTTAATAGCAAATTAAGTGCGTAAGGAGAAAACCTATAAAAGTCGTATGGCAGGTGATGCAGTCTTGCGGACCAGGGGACGGTCATAAATAAATTGCCATTAAAATCGAGTGTTCTGTAAATTTCTCTTAAGAATTTTTTTGTGTCATATATATGCTCTAACACTTCTACACAAAGAATATTATCGAATTGATTGTTTTGAAATGGGAAAGAGATACCATTGTAATAAATAATATTTGGATTTTTTGTCATGTTAAATTTTGTGGCATTTTCAAAATCCAACCCAGTGTAATTAACGTTACTTGGCATATATGTCAACCATGGAGACATTCCGCAACCTACATCTAAAACATTCCCTTTAATCGACTTTAATTCTTCATGCAAAAATGTACTAATTGTTTTTAATTGTAAATCGGCAAAAAAACGGGAATAAAATTTTATCCACTCTAAATTGAACTTAGAATTTTTAGGTGCTATAACGGGTATCGGCTGATTTTTTTCAATCACTAGCTAACGCTTTCTTGTATGTTAATTCCAGTTTCATTATATTAATACAAAGAAGGTATTAGAATACGCTTAAAATTTTTTATAAATCTACACCTTCAATATATCTCATGACCGTGTCTGTTTTTGACCATCTGCCTCTAGTCATTATAATAGGTAAAGAAGTGCCGGTGGACATCAAATCTTGAGCAGCACCTACTCTTGTAGAATGACTACTAATATTTTTTCTCAGGTTATCATCGACCCCAGCTAGTTTTGCCAACCGCTTATATATCCTATTGATCTGCGATGCATCTAAATTATTGGTTATATTTCCACATGACGAAATGGCTCTAAATATTTTCGCTGAGGATATTTTAGATTTGACAATCCATTCTTTTAGAGCGTGCTGTGCTTCATTGCTTAGATATAAATTTTTTCCGATTCCGTGCGGATCTGTTTTGCTTTTTCGAAGCTTTAATTTAAGACTTTCATCATTACTGTTGATTATTAGATCCTCAAATTCCAAGGACACTAACTCACTCCTCCGGCATAAGCTATCATAAGCTAGTAAAAGAATAGCTTTATCTCTCAAGCCTCTTAGGGAGTCATCCGTTACTTCAATCATTTTATCTAGCAGGTCTCTATTAATTCCATAAGCCTGTTTTGCATAGCGACCTAATGCTCTATACATACGTCGCATCTCTATCTTTACATCAGGCGCTTGCGCTGGATCCTTTAATGAATTGAGATTATGAAGTGCGGCTATTGATGCAACTGCGATCTTGATGGACGATGATTTTAGGTGGCCACTTAGTTTTTTGATGTAACTTGCTACAATTTCACTTGAAGCTGGTAATGCGTTTGTATTATTTTCATCGCAGAATCTTATGAAGTTTTCAAAGTTGGATTTATAGGCCCTGATCGTTGATGGGGCATAAGCCCCCTCAATTTTTTTAATGGTAGCCTGAAGGAGGTTTCTTGCAGTATCATTCATATTTATTAGCATAGTTAAGGTAAATGATATTTTAAATATCATTTAATGTCAATAGTGATAACTTCTGAGCAATTAAGAGCTGCTAGACAATTAATAAGAATGACCGCTGAGGTTTTAGCTAAGGCCTCTGGAGTAGGGGTTGCCACAATTAGACGTTTTGAGCTCATGTCCGGAGTGCCGTCTGGCAATGCAAGGACAGTGGAGGCTCTTCAAAAAACCCTCGAAAAAGCTGGCATCGAATTCATCGGAAGTCCTGACGACAAGCCTGGTGTGCGTCTCAAGTAACCATGGCAATCCAGAGATCTAATCGTTCGGGCGGGCCTAAGACGGCTGAGGGCAAGTTAGCTATCTCAAATAATGCCCTAAAAACCGGAAGCTACAGCTCGAGAGCCGTTCTGCCGGGTGAGTCGGAAGAGGACTTCAAGCAACTCCAGGACCAGTTCATCAAGGACTTCCTGCCTTTGAATGTGGCGGAGAGCTTGATCGTGCATCAACTTTCCAGCCTCACGTGGAAGATCCTGCGATTACAAAAGCTAGAAGATGCGCACGTCTTAAGAGCACTCCACCAGCCCATCGGGGAGAGCGATCTCTACCGCGAGAACCTAAAACTCCCTTACGAATATATGGGTCTCATTCAGGACTTGAGCCCCTATGATGACCATTTTTTTAAGCAGAATCAAAGCTACCTTGAGTATCTCAGACGCTTCGAGGACGGCTACGGCATTTCTAAGGACGAGTTTTACGAGATGCCTAAAATACACCCTGAGCTCTATGAGGAGTTGGTCCGCATGGCATCCGCATACACCAAGACCGATAAAATTATTGATGTGGCACCTGAGTCTTTAATTAGACTTAAGTACACAACACCGGAGGGAGGTTCGATCGCCTTCGTGCACCACGCATTCGGTGTTTTACAAAAACACTGCGAGGACCTGGTTTACATCCACCAGCACCTAGACCAAATTAGATCAGCTGTGACCAACATCAAGGAGAAGAGGTTGCTTGAAGCCTTAAAGGACCAGGGCATCATGCGTGCGCATGAGGATTTGCAGCGAAGTTTTTACAAGGCACTGAACGAATTAAGACGTCACCAGACCTGGCGCCACGGGACGATCGAGCTGGGGCAGGGTGCATGAGACTTTTCACAAAACAGACTGATTCTCATTTAGAACTTTATATGGGTTCGCTAACGCCCGATGTAGAGGCAATTGTTTTTAGTGTGTATAATGTGTATTATTAGTCTATGAACAGTAAAGAACTGATTGCTAAGCTTGTAAAAGAAGGTTGGGTGTTAAGAGGCTCAAAAGGCTCTCATCATATTTACATTCACCCTAAGCAGGGCGGTCATATTAGCGTGCCACATCCTAAAAAAGATTTAGGTATTGGGCTGGTTCAGAAGCTATTAAAACAAGCAGGTTTAAAATAAGGAGATCACCATGAAATATCCAATTGCTATTGAAAAGGGAAATGATAAAACTGCATGGGGTGTAGTCGTGCCTGATTTACCAGGTTGCTTTTCAGCATCAGATCATGGCATAGATGAAGCTGTCGAAAATGCGAAAGAAGCCATTGAATTATGGATGGAAGCAGCCCTTGATGACGGCCGCGCCATTCCGAGACCAGGCTCCATTGAAGCGCATCAAAAGAATCCAGAATTTGAAGGTTGGATTTGGGCGGTGACAGAAATTGATCCTGCACTGCTATCGGATGAGATTGAACGCGTGAATATTACCTTACCTAAACGAGTGTTAGCGCGTTTAGATGCTAAAGCAAAATCAGCAGGGGAGAGTCGTTCCGGCTACATTGCCCATTTAGCGATTAGCGACTAAGTCTATGAAATACTTCATGAAGTATAAGGATAGCGTTCTGTAACATACTATTTGAGTTGTTATATATATATATATATATATGCTCAATCGTACTAATTAAACAGGAAATCAAGATGTCTAGCATTAGCGCGAATGACTTAAAGGTTAAGGGTGTAGCGATTATTGAGGCCAGCCTTCATAAAAATAACGAGGCTGTTATTTCGGTGCGTGGCAAGAATCGCTATGTCGTGATGCAGATGGATCATTATCATTACCTAAGAGAGTGTGGGCTTGAGGTGGCCCTCATTCAAACACAAGCAGATTTAAAAGCGGGGCGCTTTGTGATTGAGTCCCCCGAAGAACATATCGCGAGACTTGAATGATCAAAATAAAATAGACGATTCTGGATGCTTGATACTTGTAAATAGTTAATTAACACGTTACAATTATTTCATGATAAAATCTTTCAAACATAAAGGCCTTAAAGATTTTTTCGAATTCGGAGACCGGTCGGGCATTATGCCTCACCATACAAAAAAGCTTCAATTATTGCTTACGGCACTCAATGTAGCTAAAGATGAGCGTGATATGAATGTGCCTCATTGGCAATTACATGCCTTGCACGGAAACTTAAAATCGCATTGGTCTGTCAGTGTGAGTGGCAATTGGAGAGTTACCTTTAGATTTGATCAGGGCGATGTGGTTTTAGTCGATTATCAGGATTATCACTAGGAGAAAAATGATGAATATGTTCAATCCAGCACACCCAGGCGAGGTGCTTCGAGCTTGGCTACCAGAAGGCATGCGCATAGAAAATGCCGCCAAACAGCTGCATATTTCTCGCACGACGCTATCTAAAGTATTAAATGCAAAATCAAGCATTACGGCACCTATGGCATTAAGACTAGCCTCTTGGCTTGAGACCTCGCCCGATTTATGGTTAGGGATGCAATTACAATGGGATTTACGTCAGGCTAAAAAGTTACGATTACCTAAGATTAAGCCTCTTAGAGCTAAGGATGCTGATAATCGCTTGGTGGCTTAACCACTTAAATATTTTATAAGCTAGCTTAATCTTTTTATGATAAAAACGATGCGCGATCCCAAAAGAAAACCCACGCACCCTGGCATGATTATTCGGGAAGACATTTTGCCTACACTCAAACTCAACCAAGGTAAGCTTGCAAAACATCTTGGGGTCAGTCACCTCGTGCTGTCTGCCATCATTCACGAAAAAAGAGCAGTGACCGCTGAGATGGCGAAAAGCATCTCAACCACATTAGGGGGTAGTCTTAAGAGCTGGCTTCGTATGCAAGAAGCATTTGACCTATGGGACGCGCAACAAAAACTTTCTAAAGATTAAATCTTTAAGCATAATCATGAGTCATCCCATCAAACACTCTGTTCTTTTAAAAATGCATCGTGAAGCCATTCAAAAAATTGTTTTGAAACATCACGCGCTTAATGTGCGTGTATTTGGTTCTGTCGCCCTCAATGAAGATCATGCGGGTAGCGACCTTGACCTCCTGATTGATCCTACCCCAGACACCACCCTCATGGATATTGGTGCTATGCGCGCAGAACTTAAAGCGCTTTTGGGCGTACCTGTGGATGTATTCACACCCCATGCGTTGCCAGAGCATTTCCGTGAAGATATGGTTAAAAAAGCCTTGCCCCTATGAAGTCTATTGATTGCCATCAGCATGCCCTAAAAAATGTTGAGATAGTGGACGACTACACAAGAAGTGTACAAATGACTAAGAATAATATGCGACCCATTCACCCCGGAGAGATTCTAAGGGAAGAATACCTTCTACCACTTGGGGTGACTGCAAATGCATTGTCCATAAAGCTGCGGGTGCCAGCACCTCGGGTGAACGATTTGGTAGTTGAGCGTCGTGGGGTGAGTCCTGACATGGCATTAAGATTGGCGCGATTTTTTAATACCACCCCACAATTCTGGCTGCACCTTCAAACAAGCTTTGATTTAAAACAAGCGGAAATTGCAGCAGGTGAGAAGATTTCCCATGATATTCATCCCATCCAATCTGCAGTCTAAAAGATGATTTTTCAAAGCAACCACTTTTCACATCAAGATGTATTTGGGCATCTCAAGGAAGAGGTTTTTTCAGCACAAGATGCGGCCGGATATTTGGAGATTTCTCTATCCACGTTAAGACGCTATGTGAGTACCAAAAAAATTAAGCCGACCAAGACCATAGGCAGGAGCCCACTATTTTTGGCTAAAGACCTTCGTCAACTTAAACAAAAGATGGCGTGAAGTATGCTAACACTCGTTAGCGGGTTTACTTCATGATCAAGGATCCCGTCATCGCGGTGGTGGTGGCCTACCACCCCAAGATAGGTGAGTTGGAGGCGTCCATAAAAAGCCTTCTTAAGAATTTTAAAGAGGTTGTCGTGGTGTGGAACGGCCCGCATCCTTTTAAAATTCCAGCTTGCTTAAATGTACGGGGTATACATGTCCTTGACATGAAGAGCAACGTAGGCCTCGCCAAGGCTTTAAATGAAGGAATTAAGAAGGCATTTAGGCTGGGCGCGGCATGGGTTTACTTGAGCGATCAAGATTCCGTCCTACCTTTAGAGTTTAAAAATCGCGCCGTAAAATATAGCCACAATATTCCTAAGCCATTTAAGGTTGCAGCGATTGGCCCTAATTATTTTAATCAAATCACTCAAGAAGAAGGGCGTATCATTCGTTCTGAATTTTTAAGACGGAGACGCGATCGGCCAAATAAAAATAAACCATATATAGAGGCTGATTATGTAATTACATCCGGCAGCTTTATCTCGAAGACAACGTTTAATGACGTCGGCCCTATGCGTGAAGAGCTTTTTATTGATCTAATCGATGTTGAATGGGGATTAAGATCGCAAAGTAGGGGGTATAAATCTTTTGTATTACCCAAGGTGATGTTAGATCATAAGTTGGGCGATGATCCATTTACAATTTTTGGGAAAGCATTTCCAATCCACCCACCCTTAAGAGTTTATTATTATTTTAGAAATTCAATTCATCTTTATGGGAAAGATTACATTTCTTTAAATTGGAAGTTGATTGATCTTGTCAGAAATATTTTTAGATTTTTCTTTTACATTGCATTAATAAAGCCAAGATTACAATATTTAAAGATGGCACTTCTAGGTATTTACGACGGATGTTATGAACGCATGGGGAGGCTATCACGTTAACGCCCAATTAACTTGTCATGAAGACGGATTGTTGCATCAGGGTTGATGAAATTGCGCCAGTCCTCAGGCCTGAAAATACATATAAAAGATGAGAGCACTAGAAAGCCTACGCCTAAAAGCAACCTATTTATAATCATTTCTTGAGAGGGTGTTGTGGCTTTTATGTGGCTTGTTTTTTTTGCCTCATAGAATAGTATTAATAGAGGGCTAAATAAATAGAGATTAAAAATGAAGCGGAAGAGCGATTTGCCACCATGGAATAAGTCAGAGTTAATGATCAGCGCTTGGGGCAGTAAATTTTTTAAGACACTATTATTCATCATGGAGACATCTACATTCAATTTCCAGGCATTAAATACATACCAAATAAAACTTACCATACCAATAATTTCTAAGATGCCCATAAGGCGCTTATTCTGTATAAAGATATAACTTAACATGATGAAGGGCATGATAATAATGCACCATTGTGGGTGCCATTTGACAGCGAGAAATAATAGTGCATAGCTCAAAATAGGCATAAAAACAGCATATTTATGCCATTCAGTGTATGACTTAAATTCTTTAAGGAAAACGTGGATGCAAGCACCCAGATAAATCATTAATAAAAACAGTTTTGGTACCAATTTTAATAAATTAATTTCTTGTCCCGAATTAGATGTCAATTTACTTAACAAGAGGCTTAAGATCTCATCTTTAAATACCTGGCTCTTCCAATACAAAATAACTTGAATAAAAATAATTGATACGCCGAGCATTAATATTTTTAAAATATGAAGTGGTCTTTTTTCTATCATAAGCACAAGCGGAAAGAAAAGAATTGCTGAGAAATATTTAAGGGGTATAGCTATTGCAAAGAATAAAATAAAAAGCCTTAAGTCTTTTTTAAGGTAGTAATAAAGACCTAACAGCGTAAAAAAAGTAGAAAAAATGTCATAGCCACTAAAAATAAACACTGAAAATATGACGAAAGGCGAAGTTGCAAAAAGTGTACTGATGAGCGAAAGCTCAATTTTTGTATCTGGCTGTATGAGCTTTGTAATTTTTGCCATCATCAATATTGAACCTATATAGACGAGGGCAAGAAGGGTTTTCCACCATGCCAATTCTATGGGCAATGAAGGTTGCGTTAGAAGATTCCATTGAAAATTATTTAGTTCTGGAGATGTGGTGAAGCCTAAGAAATGAATGGGTATAGTCCAGGTTGCAAACATGATGTATATAAGAGGCAAATAATCATTGCCGCCTAAATAGACTTTGTTGTACTCATAAAAATCTTTACTATGTCCGGATAAGTAGGCATAGGAAGAAGTAGCTGTATGAATAATATCTGCATGCAAGAAAAATAAAAAACAGACAATCGTGATAACCGAATATAAGATCCAGCCTATTGGATTTAAATGAATTATTTGTTTAAGGGAGCTCATGTTTTTTTTAATAGTATGTTTTTACTTCATGGAATGATGAAACATAATATCCAGAAAATAATAGAGCTTGTGAGTAAGCCCAAATATCTGCCTTTAATATAAGAAAACACATGGATGTGGAGATCATTTTTATCCATTCTTTGATAGAGTATGGGGTCCACTTTAAAAAGAAGAATTATGGTTCCAATCGCATTGATCACTTGACCAAAGGTTGAGATAGTCATTCTTATGTTCGGATAAAGTGCAGCTAATAAATAAGGAGAAGTTACGCCAAAAACAAGAATCAAAGTTGCAACCCAGCTATTTAAAAATAATGTTCGATCGATTTTATCGTGATTTTTTATAGGATTCACATACCGCATCTTTTTTAAAAGTAAAAAGATGATGATGCTATTCATGGATTTAAAAAATATACTTGAATTCCAGTAAAGCAATTGAATGAATGCTGCGAAAGAAACCGAGATTGAAATGAAAAAGAGTACATGATGGAGATCAGCTTCATGATCCACAATTAAAGATAAGATCATCATAAATAACAACGCAAAAAATCGGCCGCCGTAGAGGTAAATATTAGCTCGAGCGTTAAAGTAGCCCTGGTTAGATTTGGTTGACATAGCACGGAGTGTCCATGAAGTCGTTTCTACGAGCAAAGAAATACCAAAGCCCAGGGTGGCTAAAAAAAGTAAAAAATTAAAATGTGGAATCATTTATTTCTTTATGTTTAATCTGTTAATACATGATCTCTCATTATAATAGGTTTATTATATATTAAAGCTGAAATGCATGTGAGTATCATGGCTGAAATGCATGTGAGTATCATGAAAGAACAATTAAAAAAAATTCGCACCCATACAAAACTTTTTTGCATTATTTGTAATTCAAAAGGCATTCAAAAATATCATAACTTAAGAGATCGTTTGTTTGGAGTGAGTGGTTCTTGGCAAATACGGGAGTGCTCAAATGTATCTTGTCGCCATTTATGGTTAGACCCAAGCCCGATTAACGAGGATATTCATTTAGCCTACGCCGAATACTTTACCCACCAAGACAATGCTCAACTGAATGTTTCTTTTTTGCAAAAGATTGTTTTAGCTTATCAAGCTCATCATTATCAATACCCCGTGAGAAACATAGAGCAATTTCATAGATTCTTAAGCTTCCTCCTCTCCCAATTTAAATTCTTTAAAGAATATATGGATTACCCTTTTGTTTACTTTAAGGGGCTTAAGAAAGGTAAATTTTTAGAACTTGGTGCTGGAAGTGGAGAGATGCTAAGTCAATTTAAAGATTTAGGATTTAATGTCGAGGGTTTGGATCTTGATCTTAAGGCTGTGAAGCGTGCTAAGCAAAAAGGATTAAAAATGCATCACGGCGACATTTTTTCTAGGAAATTTAAAGCCAATCATTACGATATTATTTTTTCAAGTCACTTTATAGAGCACGTTCCTGATCCAATTAAAGTTATAAAAGAGTCTCTGAGAATTTTAAGGAAAAACGGCACATTTATCGCCATTACCCCAAACACTTCTTCATTTTTGCATCGTTGCTTAAAATCAAAATGGCTTAATCTTGACCCGCCAAGGCATTTGCACATGTTCAATGCGGATCAATTAACAAAGTTAATGCAACATGCTGGCTATAAAACTATTGAAGTAAAATCAGGTAATTATTCGGCAGCGACAGTTTTTTATTACAGCTTAAATGCTAATTATTGGCATAACCGCTGGAGTATAAAAGCCTTGGTATTAAGGCTCTTAAGTTTGATTGT